>JAFLUF010000054.1 GCA_022508925.1 Oscillospiraceae bacterium
AACCCTTTCTGAAGAAAGGGTTTTCCCCAGACCCCTTTCCCAAAGACTTTTTGTATTCTCGCCTGTTACTTTTTCAGCTTCTTTCTGATTTTCGGGTCTTTCACCGAAACGCTTTTCGCGCGCTTCTGCTTGCAGGAAAAGCCGAACGAGCCAACCTTTTTGCCGAGGGCGAAATACGTTCCGTGAGCGTACGCAAGCAGTCCCGCCTGCTCTATCTTCAGCTTTCCGCTCTCTGAAATAAGACTGTCCTCGACATTCACCGCCGCAATGTCCGCTATAAACATATCGTGCGAGCCGTGCGGGATAACATCGATTACCTTGCATTCGAGTGAGATCTTAGCCTGCGCTATCTGCGGCGCGGATATCTGCGTACAGGGAATTGCCGTAAGCTTCTGCTTTGCGAGCTTGTCCTCGTTCTTGCCCGATTTTATACCGCAATAGTCAAGCTTTCTCACAAGCTCGGACGGCATCATATTCACGCAGAATTCTCCCGAGCTTTTGATGATGTCGTAAGAATTGCGCTCGGGACGCACCGAGATATAAAGCCTCGGCGGGTCGGAGCTGATAATTCCTGTCCACGCTATTGTAATAGCGGACGGCTTTTCGACCGTTCCGCATGACACCAGAACCACCGGCACGGGAGCAAGCATCGTCCCGCCCTTCCAAGTTACTTTACTCATAAAACCACCTCTTGTACAGTATGCTTTAAGTATACCACACTTTGGAATTTTTTTCAATAAGTTATTGATTATTTAAGCAAAATATGGTACAATATAAACGTAGCCAAGGGGGCGCGGCGGTTAGCTACACCAAGCGAAAGCGAGGTGATAGTATGCCGATAACAATAACGTTACATATTTTTTGTTTCACTGTAACGATTAGAGTTAAAAAGCAGAACCGCCACTCGGCCAAGTGACGGTTCTATCTTAGATTAAAAACCTCACGGGCTAACCGCTCAGCGGTTTACCCTCTTGGTTACATTATATCACGTTCACGCGAAAATGTCAAGTGAAAAACTGTAAATGACAGAAAAAACTTTCGGGAGGAAATAATCATGCCTTTTATCAACACAATGTATTCCGGCGATATCACCGACGCACAGCAGGACGAGATAAAAACCGCGCTCGGAAAGGCGGTCTCGGCTATCGGAAAGAGCGAAGCGTGGCTTATGGTCGGCTTTGAGCCGAACAGCCCGCTTTATTTCAAGGGCGAGAAAAGCGAAAAAATAGCGTATGTAGAAGTAAACCTTTTCGGAAGCGCCTCAGGCTCGGCTTATGACAAGATGACCGGCGAGATATGCCGTATCCTCGGCGATTCGCTCGGAGTTCCCGCGGACAAGGTCTATGTAAAGTATTCGCCGACCGACCATTGGGGCTGGAACGGACGTAACCTATAAATTCGACTTGTAAACAAAAACTCCTATGGTTTGATGCCATAGGAGTTTTTGTTTTATCTTTCGGTTCTGAGTATTCCGTAATAGCTCGCGTCGCATATTCCCTGATTGTTTCTGTCGGAACTGCGTAAAGTGCCCTCATACTTCATTCCGCACTTTTTCATTACCTTTCCGGAGTTCGGGTTTCTCGGGTCGTGCCTCGATTCAACGCGGTTAACTTCTACCACGTCAAAAAGAAAATCCATTACCGCCCTCAGCGCTTCCGATGTGATACCCTTGTTCCACCACGTTTTTCCTATACAATAACCGACATGGACCATCTCCGCGCTCTCGTTCATATGCACCACCGAGATACTTCCGATGGGTTCTCCTATCTCCTTTAGTTCGATAGCCCACTGATAAAATTTTTCATCGCCGTATGAGCTTACCCATTCTTCTATTATGCTTTTTGTTACTTCTATACTCGAATGCGTCTGCCATATCAGATATTTTGTCACGTCATTATCCGACGCCCAGTTTTTATACATCGCCTCAACATCTTCAATAATAAATCTTCTTAAGATCAACCGCTCGGTCTCCAGCCTTTGCGTTCCGCAATGTTTCATAAGCACACTCCTTTCCTTTTCGGTATCAACAGCCTATGATCAGAGCCTTGCTCTTTTGGGAACAAGGCTCTTTTTATCTGATGTTCAGCCGAAATTACTCCGTTCTCAGCGCCTCTACGGGGTCTTTCTGCGCGGCGATCCCCGCGGGGAACAAGCCCGCGATAAGCGTAAGAGCCATGCTGATAAGAACGAGGATGACCCCGCCCTGCCATGGGAGCTGCGACATATTCGGAATATCCGTCAGATACTCGATGATAATGTTTATCGGGATATTCAGCAAAAGCGTGACTATAATTCCGATAGCTCCCGCCGTAAAGCCGATGATAAGCGTTTCGGCGTTGAAGACGTTTGAAACGTCCTTCTTCGACGCGCCCATAGCGCGGAGGATCCCTATCTCCTTAGTTCTTTCAAGAACGGAAATATAGGTGATAATTCCTATCATTATCGATGAGACTACAAGCGAGATAGCCACAAACGCGATAAGAATATACGATATCGAGTCGATGATAGTGGAAACGGACGATATCATCATTCCCACATAGTCGGTGTAGTTTATCGCGTCCTCCTGCTTATCCTCGGATATCTTTTTGTTGTTGTATTCCGTTATGAAATCGGTTATCTTTTCCTTGCCGTCAAAGTCCTTGGCGTAAATGCTTATTCCCGAAGGCTTAAGCAAGTCCGCCACTCCCAGAATCTCGAGGTTGCCGTCATAGGTGGCCTCGGTTGATTCCGGCTCCTGGGTAAGCGACATAAGCTGCTGTAACTGCTCTGCGGTAATGACCGACATAAACGCCTTTGTTATCTCCGCCTGTTCTGCCATTCCGAAAACCGCCGCCTGCTGCTGTTCGGGCGGAAGCTGCATAAGCTGCGCCTGCTGTTCGGGGGTAAGCGAAGCGATAAGCGTCTGGAAGAGCTGCGCGCCCTGCTCGGGCGTCATCATTCCCATGATAAGCTGCATTGCCTCTTCCTGTGACATAGGCTCTTCGGGCTCTTTATCGTCCTGCGGAAACTCAATGCCCGTGAAAACGTCGATATCGGGATTTTCCTTCTGAAGTTTAACAAGCTCGCTGTTGTTCGCGCGGTCTATCATATATTCGGTGAGCGCGTGGGTATAGCCTATCCCGCCGCTGTTTGAGGAATTTATAAGGCTGTCGCCGTCGGGACGGACAACTCCCACTATCTTTATCTCGGGAGCGTTTTCATACGCCTTTTGCATAAACTCCTCGTCCTTGCTCATATCATCATATCCGCCGTCGGCGTTTTTCCGGTAGAAATCGCTCGGAACAAGCAGTCTGAATGAAAGAGAAGTAAGCTCGTCATACGAGAACGAAAGGTCGCCCGTATCAAGCTCAAAGGTCTCGCCTGCCATTATCGACGACATAATGTCGGCAAGCTCCGACTGATCGCGAAGCCCCAGCGTATAAAGCGTAAGGTCGGAAAGCTCGTTATGCTCGTTTACGATTATAACTGCCTCGTTATAGCTTTCGGGAAGTCTGCCCGAAAGCACCTTGTACTGACTTTCCGTGACCTCGCTGTTAAGAAGTTCTTCCCAGATGTCATACGGACTTCCGCCCGACGCGCCGAACAGCGAGCCCATCGAGCTGGTCATCGCCATACCGCCGCTCAGAGTTGAGCCAAGCGACGAGTTTCCGAACATAGCCGACATAACAGTGGACGGATTTACGCGGATAATGTTGTCATTAAGGTCAGTGCCGTAAATATAAAGGTTAGGGGAATAGCTGTATTTTATCTCCGTAATGCTGTCGAGAATGTTGTCGGGGTTGCTTTCGATGTATTCCTTAAACTCAGAAAGATTGTTCGTAGTTATTTCCGAAAGCATCGTCTTCATCATCTCTGTGGAGATGTTGTTCGTATAAACCCTGTCGGGGTCGCGTTCTTCGTCGCTTTCTCCGCGAATGCCCATCATCGACGACATAAGATTTGTGTAGTCAATGGTCTCCTGCTGGATAGACACGGGATATGCCGCGAGCGTCGAGCGCTCTACGCTGTCAATGTAAAGCTGAACGCCGTTTGACAGCGAAAGGATAAGCGCTATACCGATGATTCCGATGCTTCCCGCAAAGGCGGTAAGAAAGGTCCTTCCCTTTTTGGTAAGCAGGTTGTTTCTTGAAAGCGCCAGCGCCGTAAAAAACGACATCTTTGTTTTCTTGGTCTTGCTCTTCGGAACGCCGGAGGTCTCAGCGGGCTTTTCCTTTACAGGCTCGGAGACTGTCGGGTCAAAAGGGTTTGTGTCGCTCTTTATTTTTCCGTCTACAAGGCGGATAGTACGCGTGGCGTACTGCTCCGCAAGCTCGGGGTTGTGCGTGACCATAATTACAAGGCGGTCCTTGGCTATCTCCTTGATAAGGTCCATTATCTGCACGGAGGTCTCACTGTCAAGCGCGCCCGTAGGTTCGTCTGCAAGGAGGATATCGGGGTCGTTTACAAGCGCTCTCGCGATAGCCACTCTCTGCATCTGACCGCCCGACATCTGATTAGGGCGCTTATTGAGCTGGTCTCCCAGCCCCACCTTTTCGAGGGCGAGCGCGGCGCGCTCTCTGCGCTCGCGCTTTGAAACTCCCGAAAGCGTAAGCGCAAGCTCTACGTTCGCGAGAACGGTCTGATGAGGGATAAGATTATAGCTCTGGAAAATAAATCCGACAGAATGGTTTCTGTATGTATCCCAATCTCTCGACTTAAACTGCTTTGTAGACCTTCCGCCGATGATAAGGTCTCCCGAGGTGTATTGGTCAAGACCGCCGATGATATTCAAAAGCGTGGTTTTTCCGCAGCCCGAGTGTCCGAGTATCGCCACAAGCTCGCTTTCGCGAAAGCTTACGGAAACGTCCCTGAGCGCGTGAACAGTCTCGCTTGACGTTATATAGTCCTTTGTAATATTCTTGATCTCAAGCATAGCTTTCTCCTTTCAAACTGCCAATAAACTTCAGACTGCCAATAAGCCCTCATCTGCGTTGTCACCGCCGCGGCGGCGGTCAGGCAGCTTGCTTGCAAGATCCCGTGCATCTGACGGTTTCTTGACAGTATGCAATAGGGTTTTCTACAGTGTGTATACCTTCTTGTTACTGAAAACAACTTTTATTTTACATCTTTTTCGCTTGTTTGTCAATACTAATTTAATAAAGAGTTAACAAATTTCACAAAGATTTCAGGTGATAAAAGTGGACAAAATAAAAAGCCGCGCGTCCTTTTATGTCGTTTTAGGGCTTGTCGCGGCGGTATGTGCTGTAATTTATGTCTTGTTCACGGGAATAATACGCGCCGCCTTCGTGTTTTTCGGGATAATAGCCGGAATATACTGGTGCGTTTACTTTTACTCGATAAGTTACGAGCTGTCGGACGGAGAGCTTATGGCGCAAAACGGTTTTTTTATAAGAAAAACGCGGAAGATCACGCTTTCCGAAGTTGTTCTCAAGTCGAAAATAAGCATGGGAAAAACCGTTCTTGTTACAATTCTACGCACGGCGGGGGGAAGCATTGTTATCTTTGGCGATATTACGACGAACTGAATATATAACGCGGCGCGGGCAATAAACCCGCGCCGCCCGTTTTTTCTCAGAGAACATAACGCATAACCACCGCGTCGTCATCGGGATAATAACGCGGGATTTCACGCAAGCTCTCATAACCGAGCTTTTCGTAAAGCATAACCGCGGCGGTGTTTTTCTTTCTTACCTCAAGAAAGCAATACTCCGCGTCTCTTTCCCTCATCAGCTCATGAAGCGAAATAAGAAGCTTTTCGGCTATTCCTTTTCTACGGTGCTCCGGCATGACCGCGATCTTAAACAGCTCGGCTTCTCCCGCGACAACTCTCCCTATAGCGTAAGCGCAGATCTTCCCGCCCGCGCTTTCCGTTACCAAAACAGAAAACTCGCCGCCTATCTCGCTTTCGAGCATTTCTTTTGTCCAAGGGTCAGCAAAAGAACTTTGCTCTACGTAATATATTTCGTCAATTTTACTCATAGTTTTGAAAATTACATCAATTTCCGACAGAAATACTTCTCGCTTCGCAGTAGAATCGCTTATCGTGAGCGTGACCCATTGAAAAAGTCTTTCGCGGAAGCGCGCCGTCCTTTATCACTGTCGGGAAAAGCTCGCTTTTCTTCATTGACGGAAGCAGTATACCAACGGCGTTTTCGCGCTCGCACAGCTTTTTAACGGTGTCCTCTCCGTGAATGTAGTCGATGGTCCCGCCGTTTTTCGCGAGAAACTCGTCGAGAAAGCTCTGCACCGAGCCTACCGTAAGGTTTGAACTCGGCTTTGTAATGGCGAATTTTTCGGATTTTCCGTTTACAAAAAGCTCAAACTCCTGCCCGGTCTCGCAATTTTCGCCCTTTACAAGCCCGAGTTTTTCTGTCATTTCTTTATACATTTTGTCAAAATCAGTATTAAATATTACTCTGTGTATCGCCTCAAACTCAAGCGCGGAGCTGTGAAGATTAACTATCTCAACCAGCGCGTATCGAGCAAGCTCCGCGTCGGGACTTCCCTCGCGCTTTTTGCGCTCGTAGCTCTCCTTTGCCGAGGCGAGCGAGTGGTTTCCGTCACCCATTGCGTATACAAGCGCGTTTTCACTCGGACAGTTTTCATTCTTTGCCAGCCTTTGCGCAAGCATTTCGAGAGAATTTTCGACCGACTCCGCTTCTTCGCCGTCTATCAGAAAACCCTCAAGATGTCCGCCGTTTTGCATAAGTTCAAAGTTATATACTCTCTGTAATTTTTTTGAGAGCAGCGGCTCAATTACGGTATTCTCGGGGTCGTCTATCAGAATCATTATGTGCGGAAGCTCCAACGGCGCGTTCATACGGATCTTCACGCGCGGCGGTATTCTCGCCGCAACAGTCGCCTCGGTAGCTCTGACCTGCGAACGGCTGCCCTTGTTATAGTCGTACATCTCGAGGTCGATAGCTCCCACAAGTCCCGCGCGCAGCCGCCCGTCCGCCTGTGTGCGCTTGGTGAGGATAAAGCTGTTTTTGTATTCCGCAAACAAGTCCTTTTCAAGATATCCGCGCATATTGGCGTTGATCTGCTCGATGCGTCCCTCGTCGTTATCGCCTAAAAACGCCTCGGGCAGTATAAGTCTCAGTGCCGAGGGATTTTCCCCCACTATGCCTTCGACCTCGCGCCAGTATTCCGGCTCGCCCGTGTATTGATCGCAGGCGACCACCGCCCATTTTGTCATCTGCTCGTCATTCAGCTTTGGAAGCAGAATGTCCGCTCTGTGAAATGCCGTCATTTTTTCCTCCTGTCAGATATTATCGTTGTTTTTACCTTTACGTAGATTATAACACATCAGGCTGTTTGTGTCAACTGTCAGAAGCAAGAGGTTAGAGGTTAGATAAAACCCCAAACAAAAACGCGGAAGAGCATAGCTCTCCCGCGCCCTCTTTTTAATTAGTACCGCCTTGACGTAAGATGCAATATAAAACCCGCAGATAGCAGGGTGGGTAAAATCGCCCGACAGGTTCACGCTCCCGCCGACTGTGCAAAAGCACAGGAGGTCTGCAATCCGCTGACGGAGCCGAGATCCCTTTTACAATGTGTTGGGATTATAACAGCACACATTCGCGCAGCAAGGCAGTATGTACCACGCTGACGAAAACCCCTCGGCAGCGTGTAAATTGCTTTTTCAATTCTTTATCGTTATTCCTCTTCTTCCCCGTCGTCAAGATCGGGAAGCTCGGAAAACCTCTTTAAAAACATCTCGCCAACAGCATTGTATTCATCGTCATCGTCAACAGTAGCCAGCATTACATCGCCGTCTATCTCCTGCTCTTTCAAAACGACAAACTCCGCCGCACCCTCGCCGTTTTCGTCATAATCCGCGGGAATAAGCGCGTAATACACAACGCCGTTGTATTCCGCACGGTCTACAAACTCAAATCTCGTGACGTTTCCCTCTTCGTCCTCAAGCTCGATTATGCCCTCTTCTTCATCAAGAAACGCGTCGTTGTTTTCCGCCATATCACCGCTGTCCTTTCCGGCGCGGGATTTTTTCCGACGAACCGCACCGACTTTATTATTGTACACTATTTTTCTCCGCGTGTCAATAGGAAATTTCTGAAAAATGCCTTTTTAAAGCCTTTTTACGACAATAATCATTAGTTTAAACAAATCAGATTTGAAAAATATATACAAAATGACAACAAAAAAATTAAAAACTTCTATTGACTTTTAACAAAAATTATGTTATCATATAATCACAAGGAAAGACAAACCGCGATGGCGGATCTTCCTTATCAGATGATTTTCGGAAGTCGGAAGTTTCACCGGTTTTCCGCCCGCGTGTTACGCGGAATCGAGATGACCGTAGGTATACGGTCGGCGCTCGGTTCTCTTAAACATTCGGTCGTTTGCCGAGTGAGTTCCGCAAAAAATTTAGCTTTAAGCAGAAAGGGAGCGAGTCCAATGGAAATAAGTGAAGGATTTACCGGAGAGTCTGCGGATTCGTGTTCCGCCGACCGCTTAGGTTAAATTTTGGGCGATGATTCGCGTGAGATGAGACGCGAAACCGCTGATGTGAGGGGCTTTACCCGTTTATTTAACACCTTTGCGCAAGGCAGTCCGCAGACGTATTTTTCTACCGCTTGGGCGATGAGGGTCGCTCAGAGGCGTTTACATATAACCCCATTATGAATCAGGTGATTAAAATGTGCGCTTTAAGAATACGGGAAGGAAAAATTTACTGAAAGGATTGATTCCAATGTCCGATAAAGTTTGTTTTGAGTACGAATTTTATTGATGCGAGGTATGGTCCGATGTAATATTAAGATTGCGCTGAATCTGAAAAAAATTGAATATAGATAGTCCCCCGCCGTTAAGGCGGGGGATTTCGTTTATGCTGTAAAATATGCTGTAAAAGCAAATAACAGGGAGCGCTTGCTCCCTGTTATAATTCTGAAATTTATTATTCAGCTTCGCTTACTTCCTCAACGGGCTTTTCGGGAAGCTTCTCTCCGCATTTGGGGCAGAAAGTGTTATCCTTAGAAGTCTTGGCTCCGCATTTTGCGCAGGTAACAACGTTTCTGAGGTCGTCGACCTGCTTGTCGATATCAGCAAGCTCATCATAAATCGCGTCTATTTCGGCAACCATTTCGTCGAAAGCCTCGTTGTCCTTTTCGCCGGACTTTGCCATCTCATAAATCATCTCGCCGAGCTTTTCAAACTTAGCCTTGACCTCGCTGTTGAGCTGTGACTCTCTGATCTTAAGCTTTGAAAAGCTTACAGCGCCCTTGCCCTTTGTGCCCGCGGTGGAAACAACGTTCTTTCCCGTGCTGATTACATCATCCAAAAAACTCATAACAAAAATGCTCCTTTCAAAAATGACAGTCAACGATACTGACTTAAGCAGATTATAACATATTTTTCAGGATTTTTCAAGGGCATAACCGGCCAAAGATTGTCAAGCAATTAATTTGGGATAAAATTTCATCAGTCTGCACAAATCGCATTTGGAATAATTGTGCAAATTCTAAACAATAATTGACTGAAATCACGCTTTTTTTACAAAACAGTTTTTAATGAGAAATTATTCATTTTTACAGCACGATTTTATGTTGTAATTTTGCACAAAAAACCTTATGCTGTGAAGAAAAGTTTTGCAAATTTTCCAAACCTGTTTTTATTTTCCAAGACAATCATTGAAAAAATAATTACAATATTGTCATAATTGTTGACTTTTTTCAAAATTTGGAGTATAGTAATAAAGTATAGAATTATGTCTTTTAGGACGGTGAATTAGTTTTTGAATAAAGATTCCAATCTTTGCATGGGCTGTATGAACGAAAAGGACTACGAAGGTCCTTGCAAGCTGTGCGGATACAGCGACGACGATCTGTGCATACCTACTTATCTTTTGCCCAGAACCTTTCTTAACGAGCGTTATATTGTGGGAAAGCTTATTTCCTATAACGGAGAGGGCGCGGTTTACATTGGTTATGATACCGTTACAAGCACAAAGATCACAATAAAAGAATTTATGCCCGATACACTGTGCGCGCGCAAAAAGGGTGAAATGGAAATAACCGTAAACGCCGACAACAGCGCGCTTTATAAAACCTATATGTCCGAATTTGCCGATCTTCACCGCTCGCTTATGAAGCTAAGAGGAATGGCGCATATCCAGACAGTTATAGATGTTTTTTACGAAAATGGAACGTGCTATGCGGTTTCGGAGTTTATAAACGGCATTTCGCTCAAAACCTATCTCGGAAACTCCGGCGGAAGTCTTTCCTGGGAGCAGGTAAAAGAGCTTTTCCCGCCTATACTTACCACTCTTTCGCTTATTCACGCGGGCGGGATAATTCACAGAGGCATTTCGCCGCAGACTATCTTCGTTACGGACAAGATGGAGCTTAAACTGGCGTGCTTCTGTATTTCCGCGGGCAGAACAACAAATACCGAAATAGCCTGCGAAATTTTCAGCGGATACGCCGCGCCCGAGCAATATACAAACGAGGTAAACGGTACATGGACGGACGTTTACGGAATATCGGCGGTTTTGTACAAGGTACTTACCGGAACGGCTCCCGCCGAGGCAATAGCGAGAACATCGGTAAATATGCTCGAGCCGGCAATGATAAACCGAAATATTCCTCAGAATGTCTCAAAGGTGATCATGGCAGGTATGCGCCTTCCCACTGACAAGCGCATAAGAAGCATCACCGAATTTGTGGACAGACTCTTTGCCCCGCCTAAAGCTATCGGCGAAGGCCCGGGCATAGTTATGTCAAGAAAAGAGGAAAAGATCCTCGAAAAGAAGGAAAAAGAACGTCTGAAAACTCTTGCCGTGCTGATTTTGGTCGGCGTCGGACTTATTCTGTTTGCCATCGCGTTCGCGCTGACGCTTTCGGGCGTATGCGCTCCCTCAGAGACTCACGGCAGTTATTCGGGCAGTTCGTCTCAGTTCTCCTCGCCAAACTCTGTGATATCCGGCAGCAGTGAGGACAGCTCAGCCGGTTCTGAAGATCCGGAAAGCTCCGACACAGAAAACAGTTCTTCGGAGGAGCCGACAGCGGATATTTATGTCCCGGACTTTACGGACGGAATATACGAGCTTGCCGTCAGCAGATACAACGGAATATTCGTATTTATCCCGAACTATGTCTATTCCGACGAATACGCGAACGGCGTTATGTTTGATCAATCCCTCGAGGAAGGGACCATGGTCTCAAGAGGCACGCAGATAAAAGTCAAGGTCAGCAAGGGTCCGATCGCGGTCACTCTGCCTGACTACACCGATAAGACAGAAGCGGAATATACGGAAGAGCTTGCAAAGCTGAATATCAAATACGAGGTATATTCCACGTATGACCCCTCAGTCCCCTACGGAAATGTCTCTTTCTGCAGCAAGCAGATCGGAGATACCGTAATAGTGGAAACCGACAGAGCGGAAACCGTTATAGTGTATATTGCATGGTCATGATAAGATCAACCAACAAGAGCCGTATCAACCGTTACGGCAGGAAAGAGGTCAAAACCCAATGGACTTAAACGAAATCCGGGAAAAGATCGACGGTATAGACGATAAGATCCTCGAGCTGTTTATAGAAAGAATGAAGCTTGCCTCAGATGTCGCTAAATACAAGGCGGCAAATAACATGGTAATTTTTCAGGGAGACCGTGAAAAAGCCATAATAGAAGATGTGTGCAGAAAAACTCCGGAGGAGCTCAGAAGCAGTTCAAAGTTTTTGTTTTACAATATCCTCGACATATCAAAATGCTCGCAGGCAAACGAAATTACGCCCGACGACCCGCTTTCATACGAAAGCCGCGTAAAAGACTGCCCTATCGCGGCGGTTCAGGGTATAGAGGGTGCCTACGGTCATGTGGCGTACAAAAAGCTGTTCAACACCGGCTCCGTACAGTTTTACGCCTCTTTTAAGGAGGTTTTCGAGGCAGTCGAGGAAGGCTCGGCGGATTATGGCGTGATACCTATAGAAAACTCGACGGCGGGCGAAGTGACCGCCAATATGGAGCTTCTCGAGCGCCACAACGTGTTTATCACCCGCACGGTAGATGTGGAGTGCGCCCACGTTCTGGCGGCGAAAAAGGGCGTATCCGAAAAGGATATACAGACCGTTTTCGGGCATGAGCAGGCTATCCGTCAGTGCTCGGAGTATCTCGACAAAAACAGCGGACTTACGGTTATTCCCTATCACAACAACGCCGCGGCGGCAAAAATGGTGTCCGAAAATCCCAGCAACGCGCTCGGCTGTATCTGTTCGGCAGAATGCGCCAAGCTTCACGGTCTGGACATAGTTCATCCCGATATCGCCTCCGACCCGAACAACCGCACGCGCTTTATCTGTATTTCAAAGCGGCTGGAGGTTTACGAAAACGCGGATACGGTCTCTGTTTCCCTGTCTATACCTAACGTCTCGGGCGCGTTATACAGACTGCTTACAAAATTCGCGGTAAACGGGCTTTCAATGACGAAAATTCAGTCAAAGCCGCTTCCTACGGAATTTAAAACTCCGCGCTTTGAGGACTGTATGTTTTATATCGAGTTTGAGGGAAGCGTACAACAGCCCGTTGTCAGAAAGCTTCTGAAGAATTTTGAGCAGGAACAGAACTACTTCAAGTTCCACGGGAATTTCGCGAATATCAGCCGAAAGGGGTAAAGCGCTTGGTTTCGGCAATTATCCTCGCGGCGGGAAGTTCCGCGCGAATGAACGGCGTAAACAAACAGCTCGCCGAAATAGGCGGTATGCCTGTGTTTGTCATAAGCGCGCTTGCGTTTGAAAACTGTAAAAATGTCGGCGAGATCATAATAGCCGCGCCAAGCGGCGAATGCTCTCGGTTTGAGGAGCTTGCGAAAAATCACGGCGTTTCAAAGCTTTCGCGCGTGACCGAGGGCGGAAGCTCGCGGTTTCAGTCGATGAAAAACGCGCTCGAAGCTGTAAGCCCGAGCGCCGGGTTTATCGCGTTTCACGACGGGGCGCGTCCGCTTATCACTCCCGAGGACATAGATAAGGTATTAGCCGACGCGGAAGAATACGGTGCGGCGATAGCCGCGGTTTCCGCCATTGACACGGTAAAGGTCTCGGCGGGCGGATTTATCGAAGATACTCCCGACAGAAGCGCTCTGTTTTACGCGCAGACGCCGCAGGTTTTCCGCAAGGAGCTGTTTTTGGATTGCCTTGAAAGGCTTGGAGGAAGAGCTGAAAACATAACTGACGACAGCCAAATTCTCGAGCTTTGCGGAGAACATGTGAAAATAACCGAGCTTTCGGGCTGCAATATGAAAATAACCCGTCCCGAAGATCTGATCGCGGCTCGGGCGATATATTCAATTCGTAATTCATAATGCGTAATTCGTAATTCCCCGTAATTGTTACGCACTCGCCTTTGTTATTTACTTGATGAACAATTACATTCCGCAGAGCGTTAACATTATGACCTTGAAAAATAATTACGCATTACGAATTAAGCATTACGCATTGGAATAAGGTGGTTTTATGCGAATTGGCTTTGGGTATGACGTGCACAGGCTTGTTGAAGGGCGAAGGCTCGTGCTGTGCGGAGCGGAAATTCCGTATGAGCGTGGGCTTTTAGGGCATTCGGACGCTGACGTGGCGGTCCACGCGCTTATGGACGCGATACTCGGCGCGCTCGCCCTCGGCGATATAGGAAAGTTCTTTCCCGACAGCGACGGGAAATACAAGGGTGCCGACAGCATGAAGCTGCTGGCGCAGGTTATTGAAATGATGCTTGAAAAGGGCTTTGCGCTTGGAAACGCGGATATAACGATTGTCGCTGAAAAACCTAAGCTTGCGCCGTATATCACACAAATGCGTGAAAATTTAGCGCGCGCGTTTGACTGCGATATCGCGAAGATCTCCGTTAAAGCGACTACCGAGGAAGGACTCGGGCTTGCCGGAGACGGAATAGGCGCGTATGCTACAGTGTTACTTGAAAAGAATTAAGAAGCAAAGAACCCCTTTTGAAAGGGGTTCTTATTTATCATTCAAACAAGTACTTCATCGGCTCCATAAACTCTTCGTCGTAGAGCTTTGGATAGAAACCGAAGACAAGGTCGTAAAACTGTTCGGGAGACAGCGCGCCGAACTCGTCGAAAATATATCCCGGACAGCTTTTCATAGCGTCGCACATCACCTTTGCCATTTCGGGTTCTCCGCGGGAGAGCTTTTCGCATATCTTATCGTTTCCGAAAAGCATCAGCGGAACAAGCCTGAGCGCGCGGTCATAGTCGTATTCCGGAACAAACCGCCCGCGTCCGAAATATTTTTTTACCCTTGGATAAAACGCGCGGTGTTTTTCCTTGAACTCAAGCTTAAGCGGTTTCAGAAGACCCAAAACAGGCTCGCTTTCATCGCCGCAGTGCGACAGAACCTTTGATAAAAGATCGAGAAGCGCCGGAAGATCCATTTCGATATTTCCCTTCCATGCCTCGGAATACACTTCCCTTGAAATAAGCAGGACGCGCGCGAGCGCGCCCTGCTCGGTCATTTTAGCAAAACCAAACATCGGGTCCTATCAGTTTTCCTCGGGAACAAGCACGGCGTAATTGCCCTCGTCGCGCTTGTAAACAACGTTTACTGTTCCGGACTGAGCGTTTTTGAACATAAAGAAGTTGTGACCCAGAAGGTTCATCTGCAATATCGCTTCTTCAACACTCATCGGCTTCATATGGAAATTTTTGTATCGGATAACCTCGTAGTCCGTTTCCTCGGGCTCGGGAGCAAGACCCGCGAAAGCGTTTTCACGAAGGTTTTTCTCAACCTTTGTCTTGTGCTTTCTTATCTGGCGGATAATGCGGTCGACAGTAACGTCGAGAGCGTCGTTTTTATCCCTCGCGGTCTCCTCAGCACGGTAGATCATACCGCCGCAGCTTACCGTAAGTTCCAAAACGATCTGGTCGCGGCGCTCGGATAAAGTTATCTTTGCCTCCGCCTCTTCGGGGAAAAATCTATCAAGCTTTGCGTCAAGCTTCTGTTCTGCATAATCGGTAAACGCCTGTGAGATATTGAGTTTTTTCGCGGTGATTGTAACCTTCATATAGGAATACCTTCTTCCGTTATTTATTAGGCTTTTGCCTTAACTAATTTTATCATATTTCTAAATTATTTGCAATAGCTTAGTAAATTTTCAGTTAATTTTCACAAAAAACAAATTAAAATTTCTCTTAAACCAACTCAAGCATATGGTCGTATACGCTTGATTTATCGTTTATATCCTCTACGATAATATCAAAGAGCGTTTTCCCCTCACGGTTTTCCGCGGCGGTGATTTTTTGCGATATTGCTTCACGATTTGTCGGGTGGCATTTTTTGAGGAGTTTCTCATAGTAAAGCTTGGTCGCTTCAAAGCCTAAATCCTTCCGGCTTTTTTCGGAATTTATCCATGTAAAATCAATTGCCTCCCCATAATCATGCACGCCGAATCCGCCTCTCAGCAAGTCGTGAAAAGCGTCAAAATTATGTCCCGTCCGCCAACTTAGATCCTTTGTGAGCAAACGCTCCATTTCATCGAAAAAACCGTCGAGATCATTAAAATTCTTCCCATCGATCGTTATTTTAATTTCAGCCATAATTTCTCCTTTATCCGATACATCTTTTATAAAACTATTATAGCATAACCGCAAGGTTATGCTATAATTGCCCGATACGCACGCAGCAAA
>JAFLUF010000055.1 GCA_022508925.1 Oscillospiraceae bacterium
CGTTTCATTGGGAACCGGGTGCAGGGCTTGCCCTGCTGGTCGGAGTGACAGGAATCGAACCTGCGGCCTCAACATCCCAAATGTCGCGCGCTGCCAACTGCGCTACACCCCGATAGCTGTTTTATTATACAACAAAAGCGGTTGTTTGTCAAGTGCGCGGACAAGGCGCCGACGATGATTTGTGCAATTTGCCGAAAATTTAATACTCGGTTGACAAAAATAAGAGGTCATGATATAATGTACAAAATTACTTTTGAAAAAGCTTGATGACAAAAATAATTTGCGCCGCATATTATTGTAATGCTGAGCAGACGGCGGTTATTCCGGTCGGAACAACCGCGCGGTCGGGTCGCGGAATGGCGACAGCGGGAAAAACGCCCGCGGGACAGAATTTGTCCCGCGGGTTATTTTATTGTCGGGAGGGGAGCGCTATGAAGGAGAAAAAACAAAATTCGGTTCAGCCCGATGAAAATAAAGTCGCTATGCGCGTTTCCGTTGTAAGCATTATTGTAAATCTGGGACTTTCATTGCTCAAGCTGCTTGCGGGAATACTCGCGCGGTCGGGGGCTATGGTGTCCGACGCGGTACATTCCGCGTCCGATGTTTTCAGTACATTTGTGGTAATTGTCGGGATAAAATTAGCCGGAAAAAAATCCGATGACGATCATCCTTACGGTCATGAACGAATGGAGTGCGTCGCGGCGATAGTCCTGGCGGCTGTTTTGGCAATTACAGGCATTGGGATAGGTATGGACGGCGTCGGGAAAATAATCGGGGGAAATTACGAAACGCTTGAAACTCCGGGTCTGTTCGCTCTGATAGCCGCCGTTGTTTCGGTCGCTGTAAAAGAGTGGATGTATTGGTATACCAGAGCGGCGGCTAAGCGGATAAATTCCGGCGCGCTTATGGCTGACGCGTGGCATCACCGTTCCGATTCGCTTTCGTCGATAGGCGCGTTTGCCGGTATTATCGGGGCAAGAATGGGATTTCAAATTTTAGATCCCGTCGCGAGTGTTATTATCTGTGTGTTTATTGAAAAAGCGGCAATAGATATTTTCAGAGACGCCGTGGATAAAATGGTGGATAAAGCCTGCCCCAAAGAGCTTGTGGACAGAATGAAGGATGTTATATCAGACCAATCGGGAGTGCGCCGCGTTGATGATATAAAAACAAGACTTTTCGGTTCGAAGATATATGTTGACGTAGAGATCGCCGTTGACGGGGAACAAACGCTGAACGCCGCGCATAAGATCGCCGAAGAGGTTCACGACGCGGTCGAGCAGTCGTTTGAAAATGTAAAGCACTGTATGGTACATGTAAATCCGCTTGAACACTCGGCTTCGGAAGAAAACGGCGTATGAAATGAATTTACCGCGCTTAAAAAGCGCGGTTTTTTGAGTAAAAAAGTTAATAGTCATAAATTGAAAAAAACTATTGAATTTTTACAAGAATTGTTGTATAATAATCTCAGTAAGTAATTTTAAGGAGGAAATTATGTCGGTAAATCTGCAGAAGGGACAAAAGGTAGACCTTACAAAATCGAATACAGGACTTAAAACCATCGTTGTAGGGCTTGGCTGGGACGAGGCTCCGAAAAAGTTTTCGCTGTTTTCCAGACAGGAGGATATCGATTGCGACGCTTCCGCGATCATGATTTCCGAAAGCTCGGGAAAGCTCGCTACTCCCGCTGATGTTGTTTACTACGGGAATCTCACGCACAGCAGCGGCTCGGTGCGCCATTGCGGCGACAATCTTACCGGCGCGGGAGACGGCGATGACGAGCAGATAATCGTCGAGCTTACGAAGGTTCCTCAGCAGTATTCCAAAATAGTGTTTGTTGTCACGATTTATCAGGCGCGCGAGCGCAAACAGCAGTTCGGCATGATAAAAAACGCGTTTATCCGCGTGGTTGACGCGGATAACGGAAACGAGCTGTGCAAGTTTGATCTCTCCGAAAACTACGACGGAAGGACCGCCATGGTATTCGGTGAGGTATACCGCCATAAGGGCGAGTGGAAGTTCGGGGCTATCGGCGAGCCGACAAACGACAACGGAATAGGCGATATGGCTGCCAGATTTCAGTAATTGACTTGAAAAGTGAAAAATACGGGAGGTAAAATAACATGAAAAAGTTCGGTATTATTGCGGGTATTGTGGTGCTTGCGTCGGCAATCGCGGCGGTTGTCGCCTTTTTGCTGCTGCGCAAAACGGACATGATGGATGACTTTGACGATTTCGATGATTTCGACGACTTTGACGACGAAGTGATCTGATGGCGAAAGAGGCTAAAACAAACGCCTTGCGTATGCTCGATAAGCTTAAGATCGACTATGCTTATCACACATATATATGTGAGGAGTTTGTCGACGGAGCAAGCGTAGCCGACAAGCTCGGACAGCCGCGCGCTCAGACCTTTAAGACGATCGTTACGGCGTCTAAGGGCGGGAAGAATTACGTTTTTGTCCTGCCTGTCGACCGCGAGCTTGATTTGAAGAAATGCGCGCGGGCAGCGGGGGAAAAGTCTCTCGAGCCTGTACACGTAAAGGACATAAACGCCCTTACGGGATATATCCGCGGCGGAGTTTCGCCGATAGGTATGAAAAAGCCGTTTCCGACCTTTATAGACGCTTCGGCGCGTGATCACGAGAGAATCTTCGTAAGCGGCGGGCGGCTCGGTCTGCAAATAGAGCTTTCGCCGGACAGTCTTGTTAAAGCCTGTTCGGGAGAATTCGCGGAGATTACTTTTGACGTTTAAAAAAAGACGAGCCGCTGTCCGAGGACAGCGGCTCTTTTTGTTGCCGGATGTTGAGAATACGCGGTTTAAACTGCGATCAGTTGCAGCCGCATCCGCAGCCGTTGTTATTGTTGTTTCCGCATCCGCATCCGCAGCCGTTGTCGTTGTTGCCGCCGCAAACGTTAAACAAAAGGATGAGAATAAGGATCCAGCAGCAGCCGTTTCCGCCAAGATTGAAGCATGACATAATAATGTCCTCCTTATAGTGATATTGAAACCCGCCGCTCCCCGGCGGAGCTTTGCGTTTCTTGGTACATATTATGCCGTATGAAAAAAATGGTTACAAGTCGGAAAATTAAGAGCGTGTTCATAATTACCGCTCAAAGGCATAATTGCTTTGCAATCTGCTCTTTTCGGATAATATGAACACGCTCTGATGCCGTAAAAAGGAAAAGCTGCCGTTCGGGCATGAACGGCAGAGGAATGGAGGATTGTATGAAAGGCGTCAGCCTTTTGTTTTCTGTTTACATTCTACCACAACGATTTTAAAAAATCAATATATATGACAAAACTGTAATAATTTTTCTGCATTTTGTAACTATTTTGTAACTTTTAGCGTAAGTTTTCTGAAAATATATTGAAAAATAATAAAAAATACTGTTCAAACAAAAAAAATTGTGTTATAATGACAATGAGGTTTGTTGTGCGATAAAGCCGAAAATCCTCAATTTATGGATGAAAGTTATTTGATTGGCTTATCAAAGCTCCTAAAGGTGTATAATGATATATCTTGACAACGCCGCCTCGACAAAGCCCTGTGCCGAGTGCATAAGGGCGGTAAACGAGGCGATGGAAAATACGTTTGCGAACGCAAGCTCGCTTCATAAGGCGGGGACGGCCTCTCTTATGCTTATCAGCAGGGCAAGGGCGGCTGTTATAGGCGGAATGTCGCTTAACAAAACATCTCAGCTTTCCGGAGAGGTAATATTTACCTCGGGAGCTACAGAAAGCAACAACACCGCGCTTTCGGGGATAAACCTCAGAGGCGGGAAAATAGTTACTACCGCCATAGAGCATCCATCTCAGGCGAGGGTAATAGATAAGCTCGAAAAGCTCGGACACGAGGTCATAAGGCTTGCTCCGAAGGATAATGAAGACTTCGAGGGAGCGATCGCAGACGCTGTCGACGAAAAAACCGCGCTGGTGTCATGTATGGCGGTAAATAATGAAACAGGATTCTGCGTTGACGTAAGAAAATTGTATAAGGCAGTAAAGGCTAAGAATCCAAAAACACTGTTTCATACAGACGCGGTCCAGGGTTTTCTGAAAGTCCCGCTTGACGGCGACCTTATAAGCATTTCCGGACATAAGGTGCACGCTACCAAAGGCATAGGCGCGCTTTTTGTAAGAAAAGGCATAACGATTTCTCCATTGCTTTCGGGCGGCGGACAGCAGAAAAACCTCCGTTCGGGCACAGAGCCAGTCGAGCTTATCGCCGGATTGGAGGCGGCGATAAACGCTTATGAATATAAGATAGAGCATTTCGACAGATTAAAGGCTTATTTGATCGAAGGCCTTTCGGAAATTCCGGATATAAGACTTAATTCGGACAATAGATGCCTGCCGAATATAGTAAATTTCAGTGTAAGGGGCGTGCGCTCGGAGATAATGCTCCACGCTCTCGAAGAGGCGGATATCTGCGTTTCGAGCGGCTCGGCGTGCTCTAAAGGCAAGACAAGCGGCGTGCTGTCGGCGTTTGGCGTATCGGATAAGGACGCGGACTGCGCCGTGAGAGTTTCGATGTGTGCGGATAATACAGAGCAAGAAATAAGGCTGTTGTGCGAAAAAATAGCGCAGACCGCAAAGAACATAAGAAGATAAAGCCGCTGATTTCGCGGCGCTAAAAACAGAGGGATCATAATTGTGAAAGAAATTATCCTTGCGAAATACGGGGAAATAGCTCTTAAAGGCGACAACAGAAGCAGTTTTGAGGATATTCTTGTAAAAAACATAAAGCGCAGGCTGAAAAGGCTCGGAAGCTTTTCCTGCGACAGACGGCAGTCTACCGTGTACATCGAGCCGCTTGATGAAGACATTGACATTTCGGAAGCGGTAGATGTCGTCGCTAAAGTTTTCGGGATAAGCGCGGTCCAGAGATGTGCTGTTTTTCCGAAGGATCTCGGCGTTGTAGAGCATAACCTTGATTATTTGAACGACGCTCTTAATGACGCGAAAAGCTTTAAGGTAGAAGCTAAGCGCTCCGACAAATCCTTTCCGCTTAAATCTCCCGATATTCAGCAGAAGCTCGGCGACGCGGTAAGCGAAAAATTCCCGCATTTAAAGGTAGACGTACACGAGCCTGAGGTCACGGTCAGGCTTGAGATACGCGACAACGGAGCTTATCTTTCAGCAAAGCGCATTATGGGGCAGGGCGGGCTTCCCGTCGGCTCGAGCGGAAAGGCTCTTCTTATGCTTTCGGGTGGTATAGACAGTCCCGTCGCCGGATATATGATGGCAAAGCGGGGTCTTATAGTAGACTGCATTCATTATATCAGTCCGCCGTATACTTCGGACAGAGCGCGGCTCAAGGTTGAAAAGCTGTGCGAGGAGCTTACGGAGTACTGCGGAGATATACGCTTTTTCTGCGTGCCCTTTACGGAAATTCAGGAAAAGCTGAGGGACAGCTGCCCCGAAGAATTTTTCACGGTTATTATGCGCAGAATGATGGTGAAGATCGCGAATAAGATCTGTGAGCGTGAGGACTACGGCGCGATAATCACGGGCGAGAGCCTGGCGCAGGTCGCTTCGCAGACGCTTGCGGCGATAGGGTGTACAAACGACGCGGCAAGATTTCCGGTGTTCAGACCTGTCATAGGAATGGATAAGACCGAGATAACCGAAACCGCGCGTAAGATCGGAACGTTTGAGACTTCGATAATGCCCTATGAGGACTGCTGTACTGTGTTTACGCCGCGTCATCCGCGTACAAAGCCGAGACTTGCCGACATAATCGCGGCGGAGAGCCGGGCGGATTTTGACAGAATGGTAGAAGAGGCGGTTGAAAAAACGACCGTAAAACGCTTCAAGTTCGGGGAAAGGACAGTTTTCCTCGATTGAGTGAAGTTCAGGGAATAAAATGAAAGAAATAGATGAAATAAATGCTAATAGCGCGGAGCTTGCTAAAAAGCTTGTTGAAATGTGCGTCGGGCGCGGCCTGAAGATCGCGACGGCGGAAAGCTGTACGGGCGGACTGATAAGCGCGTGCATAACAAGCGTTTCGGGAAGCTCGGCGGTAATCGAGTGCGGGATATGTTCCTATTCAAACAGGATAAAGCAAGAGATCTTGGGTGTAAGCGAAAAGACGCTCGAAAGCTTTTCCGAATACAGCGCGGAGTGCGCAAAAGAAATGGCGGAGGGCGCTGTTCGTGTTTCAAGCGCGGATATCGCGGTATCAACGACGGGAGTCGCGGGACCGTCCGGCGGCACAAAAGAACACCCCGTCGGCGAGGTCTATATAGGAATTTGCTCGGACGGCTCTGTCTCAGCCAAACGGTTTTTATTTTCGGGAGACAGGGAGCTGATAAGAGCCATGGCTGTTCTTGAGGCTTTAAAGCAGCTGTTTAACAGCGTTAATCACTATAATTCACACGACAAAGCTTAAACAACAGTATCTGCAAGGAGGAAAAATATGTCAGACAAAGATAATTATAACAAATCAAAAAGGGACAGCGCGGTAAATTACGCTCTTGATAAAATGGAGTCTTCTCCCGCGTCGTACAAAAGTTCAAAGAATGAAAAAAAATATGACAACAGCAAGGGGATAAGCAGCAACGGGGGAAACGTTCTTATTAAGGCCGTTCACGCTGTCTTTCCCAAAAGAGGGGACAGTAAAAGCGAGATAATCAGAAAGATCTTTTTCATTGTAGCGGTAATAGTTTTCGTGGTTACGCTAAGCTATCTTATCTGGGAGCTTACGAGCATAAACAACTCGAATGTAAGGGACAAGGAGATCGCGGAACTTGCGGGCGCTACTTGGCATGATTTCGAGGCGGATCTGGAGTATTCCACGCCGGGTCAGATCGAAAACCCGATATTAACAGAGGTTACCGGTCCCGGAACGGAAGAGCCGGAATTTATCGACCTTACGCCTGTTGTAAACACACCGCTCAGCATCAACTGGGATAATCTCAAGAGTATAAATCCCGATATAGTGGCGTGGATAAAGGTTACGGGAACACTTATAAATTATCCCGTGGTTTGCGGAGAAGATAACGACTATTATCTCACACACGATATTGAGGGAAATGAAAGTGTTTCGGGCGCGATCTTCTCAAGCTATAGAAACACATGGGACGGAACCGACGATAACAAGATACTGTTCGGTCACAATATGCACGGCGCGACGTATTTCGCGTATCTTACGCATTATGTTCCAAACGACCGTTCGTCAGAACCGCTCGCGTTCTATAAGGTTCATCCGACAGTGCTTATGGCTACTCCAGACGGAGGCAGCCAGACCTATAAGATATTTGCGGGAATCGTTGCGAATACAGATGAAAGCTATGGCGAGGTATTTCCGTATGTCGGCAAGACCACATTTGACGACGCAGATGATTTCAACAACTATATGCTTGAAATAATGGACAGAAGCTGGTTCTATACCGACGTTGACCTGACTTACGGAGACGAGATAATTACAATGTCAACGTGCTGGTGGCCGCTCGGAAGAAATGTTGAAACGAGATGGGTGGTTTTCGCGAGAAGGGTTCGCGATGGCGAAAGTGAGGAGGTTGATACGACCGTAGCCAAGCGCAATTTAAGCCCGAGGCTGTTTGAGCATTATTATAAGTTTGTTGGACGGTGGAAAGGCAGGACATGGGATACGTCCAAACTGTTAAGTTACAGAGGTAATTGATTAAGGGGGATCTAAAGTGGAGAAAACGGCAGAAAAGACGAACGTATTTATGAAGATCGTAAGGTTTGTTGTACCGTGGAAGGGCGATAGCGTTTTCGAAATCATCAGAAAGATAATTTTTATTGCCGGTCTTACGGCGCTTATAGTGATCGGCGTTATGTTTTTGACCGGGCAGTCCGAGGATAAGGCGGACAACGACCGCAACGACGAGCTTCGCGAAATGTACAGCGGCGTGGGGATAGATCTGAATATCCCCATTGAAAAGCTCGAGGAGCTTGAAAAGAAAAATCCCGAGGTGTTGGAGCAGTTTTTGCCGCTTCTTGAGGTAAATGATGAAATAGCGGGCTGGCTTACGATAGGAGAAAAGGGAAGCGGATTTTTTATAGACTATCCGGTCCTTCAGACAACCGATAACGACTACTATCTCACGCACAGCGTAGACAGGCTCCAGAGCCGGTCAGGCGCGCTTTTTGCCGATTACAGAAACGAGCTTACGGCCGAAAAGCAGTCGGCAAATGTTGTGGTTTACGGTCACAATATGGCGGCAGGCACATATTTCGGACTTCTGCCGAGATATTTCAATTACGACGTATACAGAAATAAAAATGATCTGAGCTACTACGAAAAGTATCCGACGCTTACCTTCAGCACATTGTATAAGACCTCTACATACAAGATCTTTGCAGGTATACTCGTAAAGGTAAACAGCGGCGACAATGACTTTTTGTACCATATGATACACAATTTTTCCACCAAAGCGGAGTTTGACGATTTCTGCGCGGAAATTCTCGACCGTTCGACGTTTATAACTCCCGATGTTGATTTAAAGTACGGCGATAATCTCATTACGCTTTCTACATGTATTCTTAACGAGGCATACGGCGTGGGCTGTGAAAAGAGATGGGTGCTTTTCGCGCGTGAGGTACGCGAGGGCGAGAGCGAGGAGGTCGACGTTTCAAAAGCCTACTCAAACCCGAGTCCGCTGTTTTTCGACGAGTATTATAAAGCGCGCGGCGGAAAATGGGAAGGCAGAGGCTGGAAAGAGGATATAATCGCCGGGTATAATCAGAAGGAAGAAGATTAAAATATTTTAGACGTAAAAAGCCTTTGACATGATCGAAAGGATTTGTGATACAGATGGCCGAAATGGATATGGGGCTTGCTCCAAGTCCGCGGAAAAAACGTAAGAAGAAAAAACAGAGCTTTTGGAAAAGCGTAAAACTCGGACTTATACCCGTAAAGGGCGACAGCGTAAGCGAGATTGTCAGAAAGCTTGTTTTTCTCAGTGCGCTTGTTATACTTGTGGTGGCTCTGGTTCTGATCGGGGTCTATGTGGCGCAGTTTATTGCGCTTGAGCTTAACGCGGCCGTAGACGAAAACGGAAACAGGACTGCGACCGACGCTCACCTTTTCGAGGTTAAAAACCGAACTCCCACAGCTCAGGAAATCGAACAGCTTCCCGAGGGCTCGATAAACGAGGAATATGCGGCGCTGTATGCTGAGAACAGTGATTTTGTCGGCTGGATCACCATTCCGGGCACTAACATCGATTATCCCGTGGTTCAGACTACCGACAATGATTACTATCTGCACAAGGCGTTTGATAAGACATGGCTGTTTGAGGGAACGATCTTTGCGGATTATCGCGGACCGATAACTTCCGACGGTATGCCTCACAACACGGTCATCTACGGTCACAATATGCTTTACAAGTACCAGTTTACCGCGCTTACAAACTACAAGAAAGACATTTCCTTTTTACGGATGTCGCCGATCATTGATTTCAATACCCTTTACGGCGATGGAAAATATAAGGTTTTTGCGGTGTTTGTCGTAAATTGGGAGGATAAGTACGGGGACGTTTTCGATTATACGGGCAATACCTATTTCCATAATCAGGCAGAGTTTTACAACTATGTTCTCGAGTGCGGAGACAGAAGCATTTACGACACGGGCGTTGATGTTGAATACGGAGACGAGTTTTTAACGCTTTCAACCTGTGAGGCATCGACGTATATGGATCTGAGGCTTGTGGTCGTGGCAAGAAAGGTTCGTGAAAACGAGGATCCGACGGTGGATACCTCTAAGATCGTAAGAAAAAGCAGTATAAAGTATTTCAAAGGCTACTATCAGATATACGGAAATCTCTGGAAGGGAAGAACATGGGACACCTCTGTCATAAAGGGTCTCGACGCGTATATAAAAGAACACGGCCTTGAGGATGACCCGTCAAATTACCAATAAAGGAATGAAGAATGAAAAATATATCGCTTGTTAAGATTTTTACGGCGCTTTTTATAAGCGCGGTGTATATTTTTGCGTTCGGAGTTTCGGGCATTGTCGGAGGAGAAAGTGTTTATGCTGAAGAGCCGGGCTTGCCTGAGGTTTCTGGATCAACATCTCAAAACGAACCGCACGGCGCTGTTCCGGACGGAATTATCCAGAACAGACCGACCGTGATAATAGAAACCTTGTCTTTTGGAGAGCCGTCACTCGCGGACAGCTTTGTGCCGTTTGATTATGCGCTTACCGAGCTTGCGGGAAGTGTTGTTTCACAAAACAATAACAGCACTGACATTGATGAAAGCTATCTTGATGACAGCGTTATCCATATTGGCGGCGGGGAATCAAGTTCATCAAGACCCTCGAGTTCATCGAGTTCGTCAAGTTCATCGAGTTCGTCAAGTTCATCGAGCTCGTCAAGTTCATCGAGATCATCAAGTTCATCGAGATCATCAAGTTCATCGAGATCATCAAGTTCTTCAAGCTCATCAAGCTCATCAAGCTCATCAAGCTCGTCGAGCTCGTCAAGTTCGTCGAGTTCATCAAGCTCGTCAAGCTCGTCGAGTTCGTCAAGTTCTTCAAGCTCCGTGACATCTTCTTCTGAGGCAAGCTCTTCGGCAATTTCGTCCTCAAGCACTCCCGAAAGTTCAAGCACTTCGTCCGGAACGTCACAGCCTTCGGAGAATACCGACCGTCTTAATGAGACTGTCTGGGTAAGCAACAACGGAACTATCGTGACCGGAACGGCGCTCGACATAGTCGCACAGATCGTTACAAACGAGGTGGGTGGGGCGTTCTCGCCCGAGGCGATAAAGGCTCAGGCCGTCGCAGCATACACGAATGTAAGGAGATGCAACAACGCCGGTCAGGCAACAGACGTTGCGCTTAAGACAAACTCCGATACTGATAAGATAAAGTCAATTATCGCCCCCGTTATAGGGGAGGCTGTTTATTATAACGGCTCGCTTATCCAGGCTTCGTATTCGGCTTCTTCCGCGGGTTATACCGCTTCTTCAAAGGCAGTATGGGGAGTTGATTATCCGTACCTCAGTAGCATATACTGTGAGCTTGATGAGCTTTACGACCCGAACTACGCTGTCGTAAAAAGCATCAGCGCGTCGGAGATAAAGTCCAAGGTGATCAATGCAACGGGCATCGTTTTAAGTGACGACCCGTCCGAATGGCTTAAGATAATCGATCATACCGAAGGAAAATACGTCGGAAATATGACGATCGGCGGAAACTCGGTGTATGTTAATTCAAGCGGAAATACCGTAAATATCACGGGACGCGTTTTCCGTGAAACGATAATGAACTACGACATACGCTCAAATGCCTTTGACATAAGCTATGACAGCTCGAGCGATTCGTTTACGTTTGTTACATACGGCTATGGTCACGGTGTAGGAATGAGCCAATACGGCGCAAACGCCCTTGCGACGTATAAGGGCTATACCTACAAGCAGATCCTGGAGTTTTATTATCAGGGAGCGACTGTGCAGTAATGGAAAAAGAGCTTTATGACGCAACAGCAGATGAGCTTGTGCAAAAAAGAAATTACGCGAAGGACCTGTGCTTTGAGTATAACGCGATAAAGCCGTCGCTTACCGAACAGCGTGACGCGCTTATCAGGAAAATTCTCGGAAAAGCCGGAAAGAACCTTCTGATAGAACAGCCGTTCTGGTGCGATTACGGCTATAATATCGAGGTCGGGGATAATTTTTACGCAAACCACGGTCTGGTAATTCTCGACGGAGCAAAGGTTACGTTCGGAAATAATGTCTTTATCGCGCCCCAGTGCGGATTTTATACGGCAGGACACCCGCTGGATTTTCCAACGCGGAATTCGGGGCTTGAGTACGCCCTGCCTATAACCGTCGGCGACAACGTCTGGATAGGCGGAATGGTGTGCGTTATGCCGGGAGTGACGATAGGCGGCGGCTCGGTGATAGGGGGGGGAAGCGTCGTTGTGCGCGATATCCCCGAAAACTCGGTCGCTGTGGGAAACCCGTGCAAGGTGATCAGAAAAATTATATAAGAAATACCCTCGGCGGCAGTATTTCATTACCACCGGGGGTTTGGTTTAGGTGTGTGACCTCATGCACGACAACGAAAGGAGTACAACAATGGTAAACTTTGATTATTGCACACCGACGAGGCTTGTGTTCGGAAAGGGAGTTATCGAAAAGCTTCCCGCTATAATGAGTCCTCTCGGAAAGAAGATACTGCTGGTCTACGGCGGCGGGAGCATAAAAAAAACAGGACTTTACGACAAGGTTCTGGAGCTGCTTTCCGATTTCGAGATTTTCGAGCTTTCCGGAGTAGAACCCAACCCGAAGTATGAAAGTGTTGTCGAGGGCGCGAAAATATGCCGCGAAAATAATGTTGACGCGGTGCTTGCGGTAGGCGGCGGAAGCGTTCTTGACTGCTCAAAGTCAATCGCCGCGGGCGCGAAATACGACGGCGACCCTTGGGACCTTATCACCTATAAAGTACCGACAACAAGCGCGCTGCCTATCGTCGATATCATGACGCTTTCAGCTACGGGCAGCGAGTATGACGCAAACTCTGTCATCTCGCGCATGGACCTGAACATAAAGACCTGCCTTAAATCCGACCATATTTTCCCGACCTGCTCCATACTCGATCCGACATATACATTTACGGTATCCAAGCGCCAGACCGCCGCGGGAGCCGCCGACGCGATAAGCCACGTTTTCGAGAAGTATTTTACTTCACCCACCACCGACCTTAACGACGGAATGTGCGAAGCGGTAATAAAGAGCATAATGAAGAACGTTAAAGTGGCTCTTGAAAACCCCTGCGATTATGACGCGAGAGCGGAGCTTATGGTAGACTGCGCGCTTGCCTGCAACAACATCATTGCGCTCGGAAACGGCGCGTCGGGCTGGGTAGCTCACGCGATAGAACACGCCCTCAGCGCGTATTACGACATTACCCACGGAGAGGGCTTGGCGATAATAACTCCACACTGGATGAGAAAGATACTCAGCGAGAAAACCGCAGACCGCTTTGTAAAATACGGTGTGAATATATGGGGGATAGATCCCGGGCTTGACAGCTTTGAGATAGCAAATAAAGCTATCGATAAGACCTATGAGTTCTTCAGGAGCCTCGGCATTCCCATGACACTTGGCGAGGTAGGGATAGACGACGCGAAAATAAACGAGATGGCAAACGATATCGCGGGAGATGGCAAGCTGAAAAACTGCTACGCTCCGCTGAGTGTTGAGGACGTTGCGGAGATACTCAGGAATTCTCTGTAATTTTCGTAAAATGTAAATTCCTGTTAACATTTTTGTAATCTTTGTTTGGTTGAATATACTTTTCGGTTATGATATACTTTAGTCATGGAGCGTGGGATAAATGAGATTTGACTGCACTAATCTCAGGCTGTACAGAAAAAAACTCGGCTATACACAGGAGCAGACCGCCGAGCGCCTGGGCGTTTCAAGACAGGCGCTGGCAAAGTGGGAGCGCGGCGAAAGCGTCCCCGACCTCGAAAATGTCATTGCGCTCGCGGACTTGTACGAAGTAAGCGTTGACAGCCTTGTGAGAAGCCTTAAGACCTTCGGCGAGGCGCCACCCGAGAAAAAGCATATGTTCGGGATAATAACCGTAAACGACAAGGGACAGATAACCCTCCCGAAAAAATGCCGCGAGGTGTTCGGGATAAATCCCGGTGACGCGCTTTTGCTGCTCGGAGACGAGGACAAGGGGATGGCTCTGATGAAGGTTTCTGAGTTTGCCGAGGAAGAATCGTAATAAGCAGACAACACCGTAAAAATCGGTGTTGTTTTAGTGTGGAGGTAGTTTATGTACGCGATTGAAACTCGAGAGCTTACCAAAAAGTACAAGACCAAAACCGCCGTAGACGGCATTTCCCTTACGGTAAACGAAGGCGAGCTGTTCGCGCTTTTGGGAGTAAACGGCGCGGGTAAAACGACCACCGTAAGAATGCTTACCTGCCTGTCCGAGCCGACAGGCGGAGAGTGCAGCGTCTGCGGAAACGACTGCATTTCACAGCAGACGGAGGTAAAAAAGGTCGTGGGAATTTCCCCGCAGGACACCGCTGTTGCCGAAAATCTGACTGTTTACGAAAACTTAAAGCTTGTATGCGGTATTTACGGCTATCCCAAGGAAGAAGCCGAAAACAAGATATCGAAAATGTTCTCGCTTTTCAGAATGGACGAGGTGAAAAATTCTCGAGCTAAAACGCTTTCGGGCGGCTGGAAGCGCAAGCTGTCCATAGCCATGGCGCTTATCTGCGAGCCGAAGGTGTTGTTTCTGGACGAACCGACGCTCGGACTCGACGTTCTGGCGAGGCGCGAGTTATGGAGCGTTGTGGAGTCGCTTAAAGGAAAAATTACGATAGTTCTCACCACACATCACATGGAAGAGGCCGAGCATCTTGCGGACAGGATAGCGATAATGCTTGATGGTAAGATAGCGGCGATAGGGACTTTATCCGAGCTTGAAGTCCTTAGCGGCAAAACGGGGCTTGAGGAAAGCTTTGTCGAGATAGCGGAGAGATTCGCAGACGGGAGGGAAGCGCAATGAACAAGATAATCGCGTTTTCAAAGAGGAATTTTCTTGAGATCATACGCGACCCTTTAAGCTACATATTCTGTCTGGGATTTCCGCTGGTCATGCTTGTTGTTATGACGCTTGTAAACGATACTATACCCGAAGAGGCTCACATGGAGCTTTTTCGGATACAAAATCTTTCGGGCGGTATAGCTGTTTTCGGAATGACGTTTGTTATGCTGTTTGTCTGCCTTTCCGTTGCCAAAGACCGCTCGGGCGCTTTTCTGGTAAGGCTGTACGCAACCCCCATGAAAAGCGGCGATTTTATATTCGGTTATATTCTGCCAACAGTAGTTTTAGCTGTGATACAGTCGGTCATTACGTTTGCGGCTTCGCTTATTGTGTCGCTGATAGTCGGCGTTGAGCTGAATATTGCGGGAATACTCATTGCGATAGTATCGCTTATTCCGTCGATGATAATGTTTATTTCGTTCGGACTGCTTTTCGGAACATTGTTCAGCGAAAAGGCGGCGCCGGGTCTTTGCTCTATAATCATCTCGCTCGGTTCGTTCCTTGGCGGCATCTGGTTTGACGTAAAGGGAGCGGGCGGTGTCCTTGAGGATATCTGCAACGTACTGCCGTTTTATCATTCGGTAAACGCCGCGAGAATGGCAACGGTAATGGAGCTTGACAACGAGTTTCTCATTGATCTGCTGATAACCGTCGGATATGCGATAGTAGTGGCGATCGTTTCGGTGATCGTGTTCAAGTATAAGATGAGAGCGGATCTGAAATAACGAATGGGCGCACGTACAAAAAGTCTTTGAGGAAGGGGTCTGGGGAAAGCCCCTTTCTTCAGAAAGG
>JAFLUF010000056.1 GCA_022508925.1 Oscillospiraceae bacterium
GGTAAAATTTACGGAATACCCGGAAATTCCAATGATCTGTACGAATATGACCCCGCCGCCGAAAAAGTGCGTATATATTGCACTTTTGACGACGGAAAATTTAATGAAGCTAAATGGGCGGGAGGTCAGCTGCTTACCAACGGGAATATTTATCTGGTTCCCGCATTCGGGAGATTTGCGGCAGAAATAGCTTTTGACGGTGAGCCGGTTATTTCAGATGAAATGTGTGAATTGATCTTTTACGGTATGTTTAAAGGTATGTAATTTTATATACCCGAAGGTTACGGAAATAAAAGAAACCTCATCCCCTGTTTATCGGGGATGAGGTAAAATTATACTTCATGTTTTAACGATAGTTTTTAATTGGCGTTTAGTTTAGCCTTGATCTCCAGGATATCATCGTTATCCTGAACGCCCATTTCCTCAAGCTCGGAAAGCACAGCGCGGCATTCCTCTGTTTGATCGTGACGGCAGTAATATACCGCGAGCTTGATCTTGCCGATCAAAAATTCATCAACACATTCCAGAATAGCGGCGAGTGACAGATAAACCTGATAAAACGCTTCGTTGAGAGATTTGTCGTTTAGTACAATATCCGTCATTTTATCAAGAGCCCGAGCATATTCGTTTTTCCAAATCAAAAGGAATATATCGCCGTGTTTTTTCAGAAACTTGGGATCGGTTATTTCTGCCGCTAACCCTCGGCCTTGAGAGAATTTATTGACTATTTTCCGCAAATCAAACTGTTTTGAATATGAGTTTTTGGATATCAAACGCAAAAGCTGTTCTACAAGCTCAGGCATATTATCGTTGTACAACGCGTTTTTCAGCGCGTCGTCACGCGCATACAATCCAATGTCATCTACGGATATATACGGAGCGCATTTAGGACTTATCAGCTTCAGTGCGGCTTTAAGATCGTCATTTTCCTCTTTAAGATCCTTGCCGAATTCCAACGCCGCGTTGAAGATGTCTTGTCTGGCATTTAAAACAGCGGTATCCGCGGTCGCTGTCATATCTGAGGTGACGCGGTAATCCACTGCCTTTCGCAATTCCTTGAGCTTTTCCTCGTTGGTTATTCCATGTGCGTTGAATAAAACATTAACACTGTCTGATAAGGCGTTTGCAAATACCGCATCCAAAAACTCACGGTTATGCCTGCTTATCGGTCCGAATTTCTTCAGGAAATCCTCGGCTGTTTCGTTGAGTATCTGATCGCTTTCAAATCTTCCGGTCATCCATTGATAGGACGCCGATTTTTTTGATATCTGGTATTTATGAAGTGTTCCGGATAATATTCCTATGCGGTTGCAGTACTCTAAAACGGAAAATACCGAATAAGTATCTATGCCATATAACAAACTTTTCGATGTTTCATCAGGATGACCCGACGTGACCATATGATTGGCAACTCTTCCCGGAAAAACTTTTCCCCAGGTCGTTCTGGTAAACTTATGATAATGAGAAAAATATTCCTCGAATTTTTCGGGCGTATCCACTATCATTGTTTCTTCCATCTGACGTTTGCCCAGTATATATCCGGTGTTTTCGTCAAAAAAAACGCTTCCCACCAACGCGATATCCAGTTTGTTTTCCTGAATAAATGGGATCGTTTTTGCCAGAAAATCCGTATCATAGAAATCGTCCGAGTCAAGTACACAAAAGTAATCATCTTCTTCTAAAAGCTCAGGAAGATCCCAGAATACTGACGACTGCTCGTTCCACTCCATGTTTTTCTCGTTGTAAAACACCCTTATCCGCGGATCTTTTTTTGCATACTCGTCTATCATATCGCGGGTCCTGTCCGTAGAACCATTATCACAGAACCAATATTCTATACGGTCGCCGTATTCTGTCTGATTTAATACACTTTCAACACATCTTTTCAGGGTTTTTTCGGCATTAAATGCTACAGTAAAAAAATAAATTTTTCCCATAAGGACCTCCATAAATTTTAAAACTTATTCAGGCCCTGTCTGATCTGTTGAAGCTCCTCCGACGTCAGCTGCTCAGCAGGCTTTATGCGTTTACAACCGGGATATAATCCATTGCACCCTCTGCAAAAATCCAAATGTGTTGCACTGTTGATTCGGTTGATCTTCTCGCGCTGCTGTTCAATAGTTACGGAATCGTCAAAAAGATCAATATATTCATCTGGGTTTACTTCAAGTCCGGCATCTAGCCGAACAAGTATTTTTCCGCAAGGATCCGCGATTCCTCTGTGTATATTATAACAAAATCCACGAGAAGAAGAAAAAACACATTTTTTTGTTATTTCAGAAGCCTCTTCAGGAGTATGGATATATTCGATATATGTTCCCATATCAGTCCAACCGCCGTAATACATATTCTCGGACCAATAATCATTAACCTGATACACTATTTGATTTTTTTCCAGAACATCAACGATCTCCGGGACTTTTTTACTCAGATCTCTGCCGTAATCATCAACAAGGAACCGCCTAAACTTCTCACCGCAATTTTTTACAGCGGATATAAGCTCTTCGCTCGGAACAATAGTTCCGTTTGTAATTATTTCAATTTTCTCGAATTGATTTTTATAACGCATTAATTCACGGATCAAGACAGGGAGATCTTTATAAAGCAACACTTCTCCTCCGCCGATTGTAATTTGATGAACAAGATCGACAATTTTGAACATTCTGTCGGTCATTTCCATCATCTCTTCGACAGTATGAGTCTTTATATTTTTTAAATACGGAACTCTTGCATTACAAAATTTGCATTTTAAATTGCAATTTAACGATGGAACTAAACTAACAAAATCCATCTCAAACATAATATGTACCTCCATCATATATGAGAAAGCTTATTCAAAGTCCTGTCTGATTTGTTGAAGCTCCTCCGGCGTCAGCTGTTCGGCAGGCTTTATGCGTTTGCAGCCGGGATATAATCCATTGCAGTAACGACACATATCCAGATACGTTGCATTATTGATTCGGTTGATTTTCTCCCGCTGCTGTTCAATAGTTATTGAATTGTCAAAAAGATCAATGTATTCATCGGGGTTGACCTCAAGTCCGGCATTGATACGATATTGTATGGTTCTGCAAGGGTCTGCAATCCCCCCATATATGGCATAATGAAATCCCCGAGATGAGAAGAAACATTTTTTATATAGTTCAGCAGCCTCTTCCGGAGTATGGAGATATTCGCGAAATGTTCCGAAATCGGTCCAACCGTCATACCACATATTCTCGGACCAATAATCGTTAACACGGAACTCTATTTGATTTTTTTCCAGAACGTCAACAATCTCAGGAACTTTTTTACTCAGATCTTTACCGTAATCGTCTACAAGTAACCGATAAAACTTCTCACCGCATTTTTTTACAGCGGATATAAGATCTTCACTCGGAACAATGGTTCCGTTTGTAATTATTTCAATTTGGTCGAATTGATTTTTATAATTTTTCATTAATTCGTTGATCAGAGCTGGGAGATCTTTATAAAGCAGTATTTCTCCTCCGCAGATCGCAAGTGAATGAACATGATCTACGATTTTGAACATTCTGCCGGTCATTTCCATCATTTCTTCTACAGTATGAGTCTTTAAATTTCTTAAATACGGAACTCTTACGTTACAGAACTTGCATTTTAAATTGCAGATATATGAAGGAACCAAACTAATAGTGTTCAATTCAAACATAATATGTACCCCCATCAGAGTTTCTTGTGTATTTGCCATTTTAATATCCTCACCGCATTAAACGGTGAGGAACTTATTTAACCATTCCTTCTCAAAATCCAAGATCTCGGGGCAATTCAAAAAATCATCCCGATGATCTTTGAGAACAGAAATCATATAATCCAACTGCTTCTCGCAGTCATGCAGATCGTATCGGTTTATTTTCTCCACCATAGAGATCATAAACGACCACTCAAAATATCTGAACGCCGCCGCGCTGTTCGGAAAACGCTCAGACAGCCATTCGGTGCGCGTTCTGTAACAGCCGAGATATTCATCAAGCGTTTTCTCGTCAAGCAGGCTGTGATTGGTCGTCCAGGCGGAATTGTTGCTGTCGTGTCTGTAAAAAGTATATTTGGGCGATCCATGGTACGCTACACGGTCTGCATACGCCATAATTCTATACATAAGCGCAATGTCGTCAAAATGGATGTTTTCAGGGAAACGCATATTTTCCCAAAGTTCTTTTCTGAACATTTTCGCAGGGAACGCAACGTTATATTTTTTTCGCCACATAAGCTCGATCAACGCCTGCTCTGCGGTCATAATACACTTTTCATCAAAGCTTCTATCCGCCGCGCCGCATATGGAAATATCCGCGTCGTTTTCGACCATCAGGCTTAAAAGAAACTCAAGATAATCAGGTTCGGTCCAATCATCATCGTCAATAAACGTGATATGATCGCCCTTTGCCTCGTCAAGCGCAGTGTTTCTGCCCGCACTGATGCTGCCGCGAGAACGGTGGATCACATGAATTCGGTTATCCTTTTCGGCGTATTCGTCCGCTATCTTGCCGCTGTTGTCGGTAGAGCCGTTATCAACTATCACAAATTCAAAATCCTTATATGTCTGATTCAGTATACTCTCGATAGCCCGGCTCACCATGTTTTCTCGATTGTATGTAAGCATCAGCACTGAGATCATTGATATGTCCCCCAATCAATCGTGTAATTTTCTTACAAGTCAAATTATTAAATATTTGCCGTCCGAATTATATAAACAGTATTTCGTACGCATTTCGCAACTCTTGATAATTACACCGCATGCGAAAGAAAAATTGCTTTTTGTCTATTGCTTTTGTACAAATCATATTGAAACATTTTTTCAAATATAATTTTTTGCTTTATAAAAAGAGTTTTGCATTTGACTATCATTTTAATTTTATCATATCATGTCGTATTTGTCAATATTTAAAATCAGATGTTGAATTACGGCCGGATAAACGGGCAATAAAGGATACTTGTTTTCGCTCCTACGCATAACAACGTCGTTTATCGCCTGTTTTGCAGTCGATTTTTGGAAGTGATCCGAACGGTCAACGAACGGATTTGCAGCCCGGAAATGTCCTCGGAGAACGGGAGACAGCGCGAAAGAAGTTTTTGACAACGTTTCTCGCAATCGCCGAAAGATATGCGCAAAGACTTATTTCGGGGTTGAGTGTCTCGCGCCGCTGCTATGTTTCGAAGAACGCGCCGAGCACAGCTTCTTTTTCTGAGTACTCATATTTGAATTTAATACTACCGCTTATCAAACTCCGCCGCAACATCTGCCAAAAGCTCGCGGATCGGCAAATGCTGCGGACAGGCGTGTTCACATTTGCCGCACTTTACGCAGTCGGACGCTCTGCCGTTGTGAAAGGTATAGACGCTGTTGTAGTAATGGTTTGTGTTATTTCTGAAGGCAAAAGTCTTTTTTTCGTTCAGACAGGCAAACAGATTCGGTATCAAGATATGTTTGGGACAGCCGTCGACGCAGTATCGGCAAGCAGTGCAAGGGATAAGATTCTTGGAAAGGAAGATATCCCTCACCTTGCCGACAGCCTCCATCTCAGCCTCTGACAGTGGCTTAAAGTCCTTCATATAACTAATATTATCTTTGATTTGGGACATATCACTCATTCCGGAGAGCACCATCATAATTCCGTCAAAGCTTGCCGCAAAGCGTATAGCGTAGCTTGCGGGACTGCCGCCGTGAAGCTCATCCAGCACTGACTTCGCGTCCTCCGGGAGATTAACAAGATTGCCGCCTTTGACAGGCTCCATAACAATAACGGGCTTATTAAACTTCCGACACACCTCATAGCATTTGCGGCTCTGAATTGCCGGATCGTCGTAGTCGATGTAATTGAACTGTATCTGCACGACCTCGATCTGCGGATACTCCGTCAAGATCTGTTCAAGAACCTCAGCCTTATCATGAAAGGATATCCCGAAATGCTTGAACTTGCCCTCTTTTTGCAGCTCCAGAACTGTTTCGTAGGCTTGGCATTTATTGAAAAACTCAAAGTTTTCGACGCTTTGACCGTGCATCAGATAAAAGTCAAAATACTCCACACCGCAGTTTTTGAGCTGCTGCTCAAAGAGTGGGCGAATGTCCTCTTGTTTTTTGAAGAAGGAATTAGTCAGCTTATTGGCAAGTACATAACTTTCGCGCGGATAGCGTTTTGTCAGACACTCGCAAAGCGCAGTCTCGCTCTTTCCGTTGACATAAGCGTGCGCGGTATCAAAGTAGTTAAAGCCGTTCTCCAAAAATAAGTCCACCATATCGCTGAATTCCCTGACATCGACCTCGCCGCCGCTCATCGGCAGACGCAGACATCCGAAGCCGAAATTCTTCTTGACCTCGGTGAAATACTGATCCATACTGTACCTCCCTTTGACCTGTTATTTCAGAGTGGTTTTCGCCCAACCGTCTGTTATCTGTTCCGATATTTCAACCTTGTGTCCAAGAAATACTTCGCCGGGAGTTGTTGTCTATTCTAATTCCGGACTCCTTGCACAGCTCGCGAATTCGCTTTTCCGATATTATTGGGGATTTTTTGTCTTAAATAAACGCCCCCTCTTTAAGGAACGGGCAATAGTATCATCTTTCGTGTCGAGCGCTTGCCTTGTATGGGATTTGTTTCAGCCCTTCTCTCCGCGCGACTGCCTTATCATATCCTCTACGACGATGTCGTATATCTCGCCGAGAGTCGCGCAGTATTCAAGGATTTTCCACGGCTCGTTGGTGTGAAAATGCAGCTTTGCCGTGTCCTCGTCCGCGATAACAAGCAGGCTGTCGCCGACAAAGTGCTCGCGGATATACTCGTCAAGCTCGTCCTCGTCGATGTCCTTTGCGTCGATAAGAAGCTGTGTGTCATATCTGAACTCGATTTCTTCTGCCATAATATTTATCCTCCGTATAAAATTTACTTTTACTTTGGGCGTGGAAACATATACGTTCCTTATTTATTCTGGGGAAAACCTTTCTGAAGAAAGGTTTTCCCCAGACCCCTTTCCAAAGACTTTTTGTATGTTCTGCCATACGTTTTACTTATTCCATTTCATTGATATATCAAACGCCGTTACGCTGTGCGTAAGCGCCCCGAGACTGATTATGTCAACTCCCGTTTCCGCAACAGCGCGGATATTTTCAAGCGTTACATTTCCCGAAGCCTCGGTTTTCGCGCGCCCGTCTATCAGCTTTACGGCTTCACTCATCTGCTCGGCGGTCATATTGTCAAGCATAATTACGTTTACGCCGCATTCGAGAGCTTCCTTGACTTCATCAAGGTTGCGCGTCTCAACCTCTATCTGCAGCATATGACCCGCCTTTTTTCTCAGCGCCTCGACCGCGGGCCTTATCCCGCCGTAAGCGTCGATGTGGTTGTCTTTAAGCATCGCCGCGTCGGTGAGGTTATAGCGGTGGTTTCTGCCGCCGCCGACTGTAACGGCGTATTTCTGCAGCGCGCGAAGTCCCGGCAAAGTTTTGCGCGTGTCGGTAATAGACGCGTTAGTTCCCGAAACAGCTTGAACACATTTATCAGTGTAGGTCGCTATTCCGCTCATGTGCTGTAAAATATTGAGCGAGGTTCTCTCGGCTTTGAGCATAAGGCGCGTATGACCGCTGAAATTCGCGATGATATCGCCTTTCTTCACACGGTCGCCGTCCTTTTTGAAAAGCTCGATCTTCATTTCGGGGTCTATAATCGTAAATACTCTCAGCGCTATCTCAATGCCCGCAAGCACTCCGTCTGCCTTTGCCATAAAATACGCGCTTGAAGTCGAATTTTCATCGATAAGCAGATCAGCCGTGCTGTCGATGTAATTTATATCTTCGGACAACGCGGTTTTTATCAAATCATCAATATAAAACGGAAGCAAGATCATTTTTATTAATTCCTTTCGGTATTATTGTCGGTTAATATTTCTGTAAGTATAATCTGCGCTACTATGGTAAGCGAGAGCGTTTCGGTATGATCGGCGTTTATTTCATACTTGCCGTTTTCAAGCTCTGATCTTATCTCGTTTATTCTTTTAAGACCCTTTTCGGCTTCGGGATAATCGGGATAAACAAAATAAGAGCGCTGCATTATAGCCCGAATTTCCTTTTGAATTTCGTCCTTATTTGAAAGCGGTTTTCCGTCGGGCAATGGCATATCATATTCAATTTCGTCAATATTGTTCGAAATATTACCCGATGTATATTTTTTGTTGATATCTTCGGCAATCAGTCGGGAAAAAACCAGCGCCTCAAGCAGAGAGTTTGACGCGAGACGGTTTTTTCCGTGAACTCCCGTGTGCGAGCATTCACCCGCCGCGTACAGCCTGTCAATATTCGTTTCTCCCTTTCCGTCTACGTTTATCCCGCCCATAAGATAGTGCTGGCAGGGGTAGATAGGGATAGGCTCCTTGGTCATATCATAGCCCTTTTCGAGGACGTTTGCGCAGATCATCGGAAAATGATTTTTTATAAAATCCGCGTCCTTATACGAAATATCCAGCCAGAATTCGTCAGAGCCTGTTTTCTTCTGCTCTTCCATAATGCATTTTGAAACAACGTCGCGCGGGGCTAATTCTTTGCGCTCCGGCTCATATCCGGGCATAAAGCGCTCTTTATTGCAGTTTAGCAGATAAGCGCCCTCTCCGCGAACTGCCTCGGATATCAGAAAGCACTCCTGATTTTTTCTGTCCGCAAAGGCTGTCGGGTGAAACTGTACATAGCTTAAATGCTCTATTTTCGCGCCGAGCTTATAGGCGATAGCAATTCCGTCGCCTGTCGCGATAGCCGAGTTTGTTGTGTAATTGTAGACCCGTCCTATGCCGCCCGTCGCCATAATGACATGATCCGCGCAGTAATATTCGTGGCCGTTTTCGTCAACAACGTCAGCGTAAAACCTTTCGTTATCCCTTTCAAGTCTGCATAACACCGAATTGTTTATAACCGTGACATTTTTCAGCTTTTCCACCTGCTCAATAAGAGCAGTCTCTATTTCCTTTCCTGTCGTGTCCTTGTGGTGGGCGATTCTTCTGCGGGAATGTCCGCCTTCAAGCGTAAGCGCCAGCGTTCCGTCTTCATTCCGGTCGAAATTCACGTCGTATTTTTCAACCAGCCTTTCAACGTCGCGCGGGCCCTGTTCCACAAGTATCCTTACATTGTCAAGGTTGTTCTTATATTGTCCCGCGATAAGCGTGTCCTTTATATGGAGTTCAAAGTCGTCGTTGTCGCTGTCCATGACTGCCGCGACTCCGCCCTGAGCCAGCGCCGAATTGCACAGCTCCAGCTCTTTTTTCGACAGCATAAGCACGCTGAATTTCTGGTCGAGGTTGAGAGCGGCGTAGATGCCCGATATTCCCGTTCCGACTATCAGAACATCAAATCTTCTGAATTTCATATAAATTCCTTTCCAAGGAGAGCCGCTTGCAGACGGGCATAAGCTGCCTCCAAGCTTCCGTCCTTTGGCAATACGTTCCACACGCAGAAAGTTACCAAGCGCTTTTGCTCGAATGATGCGATACTTCATCACACCACCTCTAAAACAGGCTGCTTGACAAGAAAAACAAAATTTGCTATAATTCTCATTAAAGGGCGCTGCCCAAAGTTTAATTAAGGAGAACAAAATGCCCGAAAAAGCAATTTTAGTTTCCGTTGATACGGGTGAATACGACTGCGACGCGTCGCTGGACGAGCTTTCGGAGCTTGCGAAAACGGCGGGCGCAGAGGAAACCGCGCGTGTTATTCAAAAGCGCGAGGCTTATGAATCGGCGAGCGTAGTCGGCGAGGGAAAGCTTGAGGAAATTTCCGGGCTTTGCAGGACCTACGAGGTACAGCTTCTGATCTTCGACTGCGAGCTTACCGCCTCGCAGATACGCAATATTGAGGACGCAACAGACGTTCGTGTTATCGACCGCACGATGCTTATTCTCGACATTTTCGCATCGAGGGCGGTTTCCGCGGAGGGCAAGCTTCAGGTAGAGCTGGCACAGCTTAAATACCGCCTTCCGAGGCTTATGGGAATAGGCGCGAGCCTTTCGAGGCTCGGCGGAGGAATAGGAACGCGCGGTCCGGGCGAAACACAGCTCGAGACTGACCGCCGACATATCCGCAGACGTATAGACAAGCTGTCCGAGGAGCTTCGCGAGCTTGAAAAGCGGCGCGGCTACACGCGCTCGCGCAGAAAAAAGGACAGCGTTCAGGTCGGGGCTATCGTTGGTTATACAAACGCGGGAAAGTCCACGCTGCTTAATCTGCTTACGGGAGCCGGCGTTCTTGCCGAGGACAAGCTGTTTGCTACTCTTGACCCCACAGCCCGCGCGATAGAGCTTCCCGACGGGCGAAGCCTGCTTCTGATAGACACGGTAGGACTTATCCGCAGGCTTCCGCATCATCTTGTCGAGGCGTTTAAGTCTACTCTCGAAGAAGCCGCGAGCGCGGATATAATTCTTCACGTTTGCGACGCTTCAGACCCCGAAGCCGCCGAAAAAGCCGACGTTACGCTTAAGACCTTGGCGGAGCTTGGCGCAGCGGAAATTCCAGTAGTCACCGTGCTTAACAAATGCGATAAAATAAACGCGGATTTTCCGACAGACGATAAGACCGTAAAGATCTCTGCGCTAAAAAACGAGGGCATTGGCGAGCTTCTTCAAAAGATCTCGCTCAATCTCCCGCAGACCTCGCGCAGAATGAAGCTGCTTTTGCCGTATGATAAAGCGGGCTTGTCCGCGCAGATACGCGTAAACGGAAAGGTGTTTTCCGAGGAGTACACCGAAAACGGAATACTTCTGGACGCGCTCGTGGAGCTTGCGCTTGTAAAACAGGTAAGCGAGTTTGCGGTTGATTAGTACAGCCAGCCACAAATCATTTACAACAACAGGTGTTTACAAAAGTTTTTGAGGGTTTCCAAAGGGAACTTTTTTCAAAAAGTTCCCTTTATCGCCGTAAAGCGGCGAACTTTACCCTAAGTCAACCTCGCACGTTCCGACGGTACGAACCGTCATTGTGTGACAGGCGCCTATGCCGAAAATCCTTTCCATGTCCATTTTGAACTGAGTCAGGCTGTCAAGCGGAACAAACGCCTGTATCGTTCCCTCAAAGCCGCCTCCGTGAACTCTGCATACCCCGCGCCTGTGAAGCGCGATCTCCGCGGCGCTAAGCGCTACGGAAAGCGACTGGTTTTTCAGGTCGTCGGGAGAGTAGACGTTCTGTAAGTATTTAAACGACGAGTTTCCGCTTTCTCTCACAGACGACAGAAAATCCTCGAAATTCTTTTTGGAAAGCGCGTGGGAAACCTTTTCCACGCGCATGTTTTCGCAGAAAAAATGTATAGCTCTCAAAACGGCTCTGTCGCCGAATTGCCTGCGCAAGTCTTTTATGTTGAGCATTATATCGTCCAGCGCCAGCGAGCGCAGATTGTCACAGTCAAAATAAGACGCGACCTCGCGCATTTCGTCCCGAATCTGCTTATACAGATCAAACTGGTCGGGTCCCGGCTCGTCTGTAACTTCGATTATACAAAGAGCGTGCTCAAATTCGGCAAAATTACAGCTTATATCCTCAATAATGGGGGTGTCGCCGTCTTTAAAGTCAATTGCCGTAAATCCTCCCGACGCGCAGGAAAGCGCCCGTGTAAGACCGCAGGGTCTCTGAAAGTAGTTTTCCTCGGCGTACTTTGACGAAAGAGCGAGCGTTACGGGCCTTAGCTGACCCTCGTTGTAAAGGTTTGAGAGAATAATTCCCGTAAGCACGCCGAACGCCGCCGCGCTTCCGAGTCCCGAGCCTCTGAAAAGGGTAGAGGTGGTATACGCGCGAAAGCCTCCGATCTTGTACCCCTTTTGTTTAAAATCATTGAGAACTCCGCGGATAAGTCCCGAGGAGCAATTTTTGTCTTCCTCATGAACCTCAAGGTCGTTTAGATCGATCTTATCCTCGGGCAGTCCATCGGATTTTATCGTGACAAAGCCGTCGTCCGTCGGCTCCGCCGCGGCGATTATATCGAGGTCAACGCTTGCCGCGAAAACCTTTCCGAGGTTTTGCTCAGTGTGGTTTCCGCATATCTCGGTCGTTCCGGGAGTGGAGAAAAATTTCAGTTCCCCGTACCCGCCGAAATACTCCGCAAAGCCCTCTTTAAGCGCCTGATAGCGCTTTTTCTGCTTTTCAACAGCGGACTTGGGATAGATCTCGTCTAATTTTTTAATGATGGGGCGCATAATCAAGCTCCTTTTTCAGTTTTATTTTGTCAGTAGAACATATGCTTTTCTTTTTCCCGATGAGCCGAGACGCTCATCACCAACCCTATGCAGGCGTTTACCATGATAACCGCCGTGCCGCCTCTGCTTATAAACGGCAGGGGAATGCCGATGACCGGAACAACGCAAAGCACGACTCCGATGTTTATGACCGTGTGGAAGAATATCATCGCGAAAACTCCCACGCAGATTAGTCTTCCTAAAGGAGTCTGCGCGCCCGACGCGTTTGACAGAAGCTTTAGGCACAACAGCGCCAGCATGATGACAACTGTCATACAGCCGATAAAACCGAGCGTCATTCCGATATAAGCGAAAATAAAGTCGTTAGAAAGCTCGGATGTGTAGTGATAATATTCCTGATCAAAGCCAAGTCCCGAAAGCTGCCCCGAGCCTAAGACGATCGTTCCGTTATATTGCTGATAGAATTTGCCAAGCTTTTCGGCCTCCTGCAGATCCTTGTCAAACAAAATCAGAACACGCATTTTGTGGTGATCGCCCATGATAAAGTTCCACGCCAACAGCCCCACAACCGGCACGCACGCCAATCCGGCTATCATATACTTCCACGATAGCCCCGACATAAACAGCATACACACGAATATAAACACAAACACAAGCGCCGAGCCCGCGTCGCCCTGATAAATAATCAACGCCGCGGGGGCTAAGCCGTGTATACACACTAAGATCAGGTGTTTAGGGGAATTTATGTTTTCGCCAAGCTTTGTGATATGAGTGGCTAAAGTGATTATATAAACGAATTTCAGTATTTCCGACGGCTGGATAGTGATAACTCCGAAATCCAGCCACGCGATGTCGTCGTCGCGTTTCTTTCCGAGTGGCGTAAACAGCAGAAGCTGTAATATTACCGCCACAGGCGCGATAACAAACCACATTTTTGAAATAAACTTATAGTCCACCGCGCTTATTATAATCCCCGCGACTATTCCGAGAACAGCCGCTATAATCTGCGTGCGGAAGATACTGTCGCTGATGAACGTTTTGAAAACGCCGTTGCTTATATACCCCGTTTTCGTCATGGAATATATGATATAAAGGTCAAACGCAGTCAGCGCAAGCACAAGCAGCGGCAGTATCTTATCGACATTTTTCAAATAATCTGCAATATGATTTATGACAGTTTTCATGTTACTCCGGAATTCTAAAAATTATTTAACTTATACTCTTACATTATAATATTATATACTTTTTTGGGGGTATTTTCAAGTAGGAATATTAAAAAAATTCCGAAAATTCTCTCACAAATCTTCAAGGCAAAAGATAAAGCGTTCCGCTCATACGAGCAGAACGCCTGAATTATCTGTTGTTTGAATTATATAAATTACATTTTCAGACTGTTGAGAAGCCCCCGGATGCGCGAAATCGGCATCACGATAGCCACAAAGGCTGATCGTGATGCCGATGACAAAGCAGATGAGGGCTTATCGACAGTCTGAATTACTGCTTATCCTCGACATATTTTACTATATCGCCGACAGTCTTGATGTTTTCAACCTGATCCTCGGGAATTTCAACCGAAAACTCATCCTCAATAGCCATAACGAGGTCAACAACGTCGAGCGAGTCCGCGCCGAGGTCGTCAGTAATAACAGACGCCTCAGTGATGCTGTTCTTATCGGTAACATCGAGCTGATCCGCAATAATGTCTCTTATTTTCTCAAAAGTTTCCATTTAATAAACCTCCAAAATATATTACCAAAAAATCCTTGGCATTGTCAAGTTATATTATAAATCATCTTTACAAAATAATCAATAGCAAATCCTTAAAATTTTATGGTGATATTTACCGAAATTATTCGGTAAACATACCAATTTTTCTAAACTTGTTATATCTGTTTTCCAAAAGCCGCTCTGTCGGAAGTACTTTCAGCCTTGCCGCGGCTTCAACCAGATACTCGTATATGCTGTCGGCGGTCTGCTCGGGATTTGTCTGCGCGCCGCCGTCCGGCTCTGTTATTATCTTGTCGCATACGCCAAAGCGTGTCAGGTCTTCGGCGGTTATTTTCAGTATCTCACACGCCTCTTTTTCCTTAGAGCCGTCCTTCCAGAGAATAGACGCCGCGCCGCGCGGGGAAATAACCGAATAAAGCGCGTTTGAAAGCATCGCCAGCTCGTCGCACACCGCTAAAGCCAGCGCGCCGCCGCTTCCGCCTTCGCCAAGCACGACTGATATAACGGGCGTTTTAAGCGTCATAAACTCGGCGAGGTTTTTGGCTATCGCCTCTCCCTGACCGCGTTTTTCAGCCTCTATCCCGCAGTACGCTCCGGGAGTATCCACAAGGCAGATAATGGGACGGCGGAATTTTTCAGCCTGTCTCGCAAGCCTCAGCGCTTTTCTGTAGCCTTCGGGGTGGGGCATGGAGAAGTTTGTGCGGCGGTTTTCGTCGAGGGTCTTTCCCTTGACCTGCGCGATGACCGTTACGGGAACGTCGCTTAAAAAGCCTATTCCGCCGATGATTGCCGCGTCGTCGCCGAACAGCCTGTCTCCGTGAAACTCCATAAACCGTGTAAATATCGCGGGAATATAGTCGTTTACCGTCGGGCGGTTTTTGTTGTGAACTATTTCCATTCGCTCCCAAGCGGATAAAGTACTCATAATTACTCCTTCGTTTGTTAGAGATTAGAAGCGATAACTACCCCTTAATCACTGTAAACCAATTCCGATAAATTTTCCTGGCTGGAGATAATATCCGAAAAGTTCATCTTGTTTTTTCCTCCTTTGGAAATCCGTGAAGCTTGAGAATATTGGAAAGCCTTTTTCTCATCATTCCGCGTTCTACTATCATATCCACAAATCCGCAGTCCTGCTGAAA
>JAFLUF010000057.1 GCA_022508925.1 Oscillospiraceae bacterium
TTATTATACCACACCACTTTTCTTTTGTCAAGCACTTTTTTCATTCTTTTTCAAATTTTTTTGCAAAAATTTTCGGCGGTCAAGCTTACACTGTCAGATTCTTGCAAATCGGCTTGCAGAAAAGCTTTTGGGTGTACTTTCAAGATATATTTGAAATATTTTCTCCGAAAAACGCCTAAAAATACTCAAGAAGGGTAAAATTTTGCTTACCAATTAATAATGTTCACACAACCCTATGCTATTTTTAAATGAAGAAAAATATTTTTGACATTATGTAAAATATACTTGACAAAATCACAAAAATATATTACAATTATACCGAGGTGAGGTTATGGCAAAAAATCTCAGAATAAAAGCCGCGCGCGCGGCGCTTGATCTATCGCAGGACGAGCTTGCGAAAAAGGTTCAGGTGACGCGGCAGACAATATCCGCCGTTGAAAACGGAGACTACAATCCGACTATAAATCTGTGTATTGCAATATGTAAAGCTCTGAATAAAACGCTTGACGAGCTTTTCTGGGAGGAGGAAGCAAAATGAGTTTAAAATCATTCGATAAATTCTGCGAGGATTTAATTCTCACAGAACCGGGCAGTGAAAAGATTATTTATGACGAGCGTCAGAAAATCGTGCAGATGAAGATCGGTATAGAAACGCTTATAATTTTCGGAGCGGCGGCGGTTCTGAACTGTTTTATAATGGATATGTTTTATCAATACGCCGAGTCTTATACAATGCCGATAGTTATGATAATGCTGTTCTGCGCTTTTTACCACAATTTCCGCTGCGCGGCGAAGGACTGTCTTATCGGCATAAACGGAGTGAGAGTAATGAGGAACTCATCGTATTCATGCATTTTCTTAGGTGTTATATGGACAACAGTTTATGTGCTTAATGAAAAGAAAGATGGCTTTCCGATTGTAAACGGAAGAATAAGCGATGATTTATTCTTTATGATTGGGGCGGTCACCGCGGTAATTTACGGGATAACAATGCTCCTTCTTGTTCGTCATATTGAAAAAAAGAAGAACAAGGAAGCCGAATGAGAGCAATATTTTTTTGAAATTTAAAAATGTGGTTGAAAAAAATGCCGAATCGTGATATAATTACTACAAGTATGCAGAGAAGGAGAAAAGCAAATGGCTACAAAATACATATTTGTCACGGGCGGCGTTGTTTCGGGTCTCGGAAAAGGCATCACGGCGGCTTCGCTCGGCAGGCTGCTCAAAATGCGCGGCTATCGCGTGACTATCCAGAAGTTCGACCCGTATCTCAATGTTGACCCGGGCACGATGTCGCCGTATCAGCACGGTGAGGTCTTCGTAACGGACGACGGCGCGGAGACTGACCTTGACCTGGGACACTACGAGCGTTTTATTGACGAAAATCTGTCGGTAAACTCAAACGTTACGACAGGCAAGATATACTGGACTATTTTAAATAAGGAACGCAGGGGCGATTATCTCGGCGGTACGGTTCAGGTCATTCCTCATGTGACAAACGAGATAAAATCCCGCGTATACCGCGCGGCAAACAGCGGCGCGGAGCCTGTCGACGTTGTTATCACCGAGATAGGCGGAACGGTAGGAGACATAGAGAGCACGCCGTTTCTTGAGGCAATAAGACAGGTAAGCTATGAGAAGGGACGCGAAAACGTGCTGTATATCCACGTTACGCTTCTGCCATACATAAGCGGCTCGAACGAGCTTAAAACAAAACCGACGCAGCATTCCGTAAAGGAACTGCTTTCGCTCGGGATCCAGCCGAACATTCTCGTTTTGAGAAGCGAAATGGAAGTACCGACGGAAATGAGGGATAAAATCGCGAATTTCTGCAACGTAAGAACGGACGACGTTATTCAGAACCTCACCGCGCCGTCGCTTTACGAGGTACCGCTGATGCTCGAAAAAGAGGGCTTGGCGCATTCGGCTTGCAGGCTTCTCGGGCTTGAGGACAGAACTCCCGACCTTTCGGAATGGGAGCAGATGGTCGAGCGCCAGAAAAACGCCTCAAAGCCGCTTGTTATCGGGCTGGTCGGAAAATATGTATCGCTTCCGGACGCTTATATCTCGGTTATGGAGAGTATTCGGCACGCGGGAGCGGCAAACGGCTGTAAGGTCGATATAAAGCTGATAAACTCCGAGGAAATAACCGCCGAAAACGCGGCCGAAATGCTCGGCGGACTTGACGGGATATGCGTTCCGGGAGGATTCGGAGACAGAGGAATAGAGGGAAAGATCGAGGCGGTTCGTTACGCTCGCGAGAATAAAGTCCCCTATCTCGGACTCTGCCTCGGTATGCAGATGGCTGTCATTGAATTTGCACGTCATGTCGGAGGGCTTGAGGGGGCTAATTCCGCGGAATTCGGCGAGTTTGAGCACGCTGTAATCGACCTTATGCCTGACCAGAAGGGCGTTGAAATGGGCGGCACGATGCGTCTGGGGCTGTATCCCTGCAAGCTTGAGGAAAGCAGCATTTCCCGCTCGGTTTACGGAGACGGGCTTATTTACGAGCGCCACCGCCACCGCTACGAGTTCAACAACGTTTACCGTGAGGAGCTGTCCGAAAAAGGCTTGAAATTCGCGGGACTTTCTCCCGACGGAAAGCTGGTTGAGATAGTCGAGCTTTCAAGAGATATTCACCCGTTTTTCGTGGCGGTTCAGTTCCACCCCGAATTCAAGTCAAGACCAAACCGCCCTCATCCGCTTTTCAACGAGTTTATCAAGGTTGCTTCGGAGCTTAAGGGCGATTGACAAGCCTTTTATCGGAGGTCATCATGACAGAGAAGAAAGGTCCGTTTGTTTCTCGAATAACGCTTATCGCCATAATGATTTTCGGTGTGATATTGACCGGCGGTTTTTTGGAATTATTGGGCGTTGTTGTATGGATCGTCTGGGCAGTCTGTATCGGCGTTCTTTTCCTGTTCGAGTGCCTGTTCGGACTGATAGAAAAACCGTTTTCCGCGAACATCGGCGCGGTTATTGCCACGGCGATAATGGTAGTTTTTTTCGCGATAACGTATATACAAAATGCCCCACGCGGTTCTTTTCTCTTCCCCGGGTCGGACGGTTCGGGACAGACTCTTGCCTGCTTCGCGTTTCTGCCTCCGATGATCGTTTCGTTCACCGCAAATACCGGCAACATCATTTATAAGCTTGTATGCGGTAAATGAATGATAAAACAGCAAGTGGTTTGTTTAAATAATCTCCCAGCGGACTTGTATAACAAGTCCGCTGTGCGGTAATATTAAGGAATTACTAATGAATAAAAACGAAATTATCAGACTCGGCATTACAGCGCTGACAAACGAGGGCTTCGGCTTTGGGAAATATGACGGAATGGCGGTTTTCGTACCGTTTACTGCGGTCGGCGACGAGATAGAAACCAAGGTTGTAAAGGTAAACAAAAGCTATGCTTACGCAAAAGTCGAGAATATTTTATCGCCCTCGCCCGACAGGATAGAAAACCTCTGCCCCGCTTTCGGGAAATGCGGCGGCTGCGCTTTTCGGCATATCACCTACGAGGCGGAGCTTTGCGCCAAAGAAAATTTTGTTAAGGAAGCATTTGAGAAAATCGGCGGACTTAAGCCAGACTTTCTGCCAATCGTGCCGAGCGATGATACGGAGCGTTACCGCAACAAGCTCGAAATGCCTGTGGGAGCTTATGAAAACGGCGGTTTATACTGCGGTTTTTTTGCCTCGCGAAGCCACAGGATAATTCCCGTGGAGGATTGTCTGCTCCAGCCGGAGATATTCTCGGAGATCACACGGTTTATAACCGAAAAAGCCCGCGAGCTGAAAATCTCCGCATATAATGAGGAACGGCACCAAGGCGTTATACGGCATATTTATCTGAGAAAAGCCGTTAATGTAAAAAACGGCGGGATATGCTGCGTAATTGTGGCAAGGAAAAAAGCTCCAGAGTTTACAAGGCTCGCGAGGGCGATCTCCGAAAAATTCCCCGGAATAACGGGAGTTGTGCTTAACATAAATCCCGAAAAAACCAATGTGATTCTCGGAGAAAAGGAAATTGTGCTATGCGGAAAAGCCGAGATATCCGACGAGATGTGCGGGGTTCCCGTTGAAATTTCCCCGAAATCATTTTATCAGGTAAACACAAGAGCCGCGGAAAAGATCTACCGCAAGGCGGCGGAATTTGCCGAGCCGAAAGGAAAAGTGATTTTGGACCTTTACTGCGGAGCGGGAACTATCGGGCTTTCTATGGCGAAAGACGCCGCAAAGATAATCGGTGCGGAGATAATTCCCGAGGCGGTCGAAAACGCAAAGGCTAACGCAGAAAGGCTCGGAATTTCCAACGCCGAGTTTATCTGCGCGGACGCGGGAAAAGCGGCAAAAACGCTTTCAGAGCAGAAAATTTCGCCCGACGTTATCTTGCTTGACCCGCCGCGAAAAGGCTGCTCTGAAGAAACGCTTTCGGCGTGCGCGCAGATGAAACCCGAAAGGATAGTCATGATCTCGTGCAATCCCGCGACTGCCGCGCGCGACTGCAAGCGCCTTTCGGAGCTTGGATATAAACTTAACGCCGTGCAGGGGTTTGACCTGTTTCCGAGAACAAAGCACGTGGAGTGTATAATGTGTATGCAAAGAATGGAACAAACCGTTTAAGTCTGACAATAATTTTCGGAAAGGTATTGCTTTATCCGTCATTTTGTGGTATACTGAAATAAAACTACTCTACTTTATTTAAAAGGAGGTATTCGTAATGTCAGTGAATAAACCGGCTCCCGGTATGGGAGGAGACCGTTACGTTCCTTACGAGGAACGCACCGGCAAAGAATCCGCAGTGTTTTTTACGCGCGATCTGTCCGCGGACGGTTTAGAGAAAATTTATGGGCGTGTCAAGGAAGTCCTTGACGGCAGGATAGCGGTAAAGCTCCATACCGGCGAAAAAAACGGTCCCAATATCATCCCGCGCGAATGGGTAAAGCAGCTTTTTGAAAAGGAGCTTTCGGACGCAACTATCGTAGAGACAAACGCCTACTATGAGGGCGACAGAGACACTACCGAAAAACACCGCGAAACTCTTAAAGTCAACGGCTGGACGTTCGCGCCGGTCGATATCATGGACGAAAACGGTACGGTGATGCTTCCGGTAAACAATGGAAAATGGTTTACAGAAATGTCTGTGGGAAAATCTTTGCCCGAGTACGATTCTTTCCTCACTCTTACGCATTTTAAGGGACACGCGATGGCGGGATTCGGAGGTTCAAACAAGAACATAGGCATCGGCTGCGCGGACGGAAAGATCGGGAAGGCTATGATCCACACCACCCCCAGCCAGAACGACCAGTGGGATATTGTAGAAGAAGAGCTTATGGAACGTATGACCGAATCCACAAAATCCGTAGTCGACCGTTTCGCGAATAAGATCGCTTTTATCAACGTTATGCGGAATATGTCGGTTTCCTGCGACTGCGAGGGTGTAAACGCCGCGCCTGTGGTCACTCCTAATGTCGGCATCTGCGCTTCTCTGGATATTCTCGCTTTAGACCAGGCATGTGTTGATATCGTCTATGCCATGACAAAGGCAGAAAATCATGCTCTCGTGGAGCGTATAGAAACGCGTCACGGACTTCGTCAGCTCTCCTATATGAAGGAGCTCGGCATGGGCAGCGACCGCTACACGCTGATAGATATCGACAACGGAGATAAAACCGTAAGGCCTGCCGATGTTGTAGTGGGTCTGTTGCCGTTTAAAAGCTGGTAAGTGTATTTTACTGTTGTCATCGGTTATTGAGAGGTGAATTATGCGTAAAAAAATATTATGCGCCGTATTATGTATAGCGTTATTAGGCACGGGCTGCAGCAGGACAGAGAATAACAATGGCAGAGACAGCATTGAAAGCAGTTCAAGCTCTTCGTCAAGCAGTTCGGACTACTCATCTGGCAGTTCAGACTTTTCGTCAAGCAGTTCGGACTCTTCATCAAGCAGTTCAAGCTCCTCGTCAAGCAGTTCAAGCTCTTCGTCGAGTAGTTCAAGCTCCTCGTCAAGCAGTTCAGGCTCCTCGTCAAGCAGTTCAGACTCCTCGCCAAGCAGTTCAAGCTCCTCGTCAAGCAGTTCAGGCTCCCCGTCAAGCAGTTCAGACTCCTCGCCAAGCAGTTCAAGCTCCTCGTCGAGCAGTTCAAGCTCCCCGTCTTCAAGCAAGCCGCTCCCATCATCGAACAGTTCGAGCGTGCCTGTTCAGGCAGAACCCGAGATAATCGGGTCGTATAACCAACGCGCGCAAACTTCCGGCGAGCAAGCGTACTGCGACGAGGTTTTCAGACTTATAAACGATATACGGGCGAATTATGGGCTTTCCGCGTTTAAAAAGCTTGACAAACTGTCGGAGCTTGCCGTTGCGCGAGCGTGGGAAAACACTGTTTCTTACGGTCATACTCGTCCCAACGGAACAAAATGTTTTACGATATTGAAAGAAAACGGACTCAACTACCGCAATACCGCTGAAAATGTCGCGGCGGGACAAAGATCGCCAAGCGCGGTCGTGGACGCGTGGATGAACAGCGAGGGTCACCGCAATAATATTCTTAATCCCGACCTTGAGTATCTCGGCGTGGGCTATTACAGCGTAAACGCGGGATACGGCAGTTATTGGGCACAGCTTTTCTATACCCCGTTATAAACGATAAATAACACCCGAGATAAAATCATCTCGGGTGTTTTGTTGTTTCACTATTACTGTTTGGGCTTCCCATCATTGTCAAAATGCTTTTTCAGCATTCCCTCAGTCGCGAACATATCAACAAAAACCACAGCGACCTGAGCCATCGTAACTATCATACAAACCACGCCGCCTTTGCTCTCAAAGCTGTCAATTATAAACACCGGAACATACGCCGCAATAGACAGCACAAGCGCGGCTAAATTAGTGAAAACACCGATTTTGCCGAAGTAGTACTGTGCGGCAGCCCATGCAGCAGGAGACTTTTCGGCATACGAGGAGTGATATCCCATGCCCTTGTATTCCGCGGGGAATTTCCATATTACCAGCGCGGTTATAATCATGGTTATCGGACAGAGGGTGGAAACTACCATCATAATTACGTTATCACCCATCTTTACCGCCCTTCTTTCTGTGCTTGACGCATTCCGTCAGAAGATATTCTATCTGACCGTTTATCGAGCGGAAATCGTCCTCCGCCCACCGCGCAAGCTCGTCGTAGAGCGTTTTTGATAGTCTGAGCGGGACCTGCTTTTTCGCGTCCTTTTTATCCTGCTTTTCGTCGCTCACGCGGCGTTCACCCCCAATAAATATTTATTCTGCTTTGTCGGGTAATTTCTTCGCCATTATTACCGTAATAACAACAATTATCGCCGTGCCGACCGCCATGTAGATATACATGGGCAATAGCTCCATTACACCCTTCTGATACAGTGCCGCGCACACGTCGACCACCGCGTGCGCAAGAACTGCTGCCGGGAAGAGCCACAGCTTGCCCTTTACGGAAACCGCCTTGTATACCCAAACCGAGAAGCAAACGTGAACGGTCATTGCGATAAGGCGCTCGAAAATACTTAAGCCTATGTTAACAAACCCGAAGCCCGAGATAGCATTAAGCTGCGCCATCGCGATTTCAGCAACTGACGGGTCATCGCCGCCCGTTAAACGCAGAACCTCGTCGATTCCCATTGAGTTTACCATAACCGCCATCGCGAGATATGAGAACATCATCGTTCCGACAAGTATCATCGCTTCAAAACCGCCGTGCCCCAGACCCATCATTATGGAGTTTTTGGTGGTGTAATGCTTTTTCATCAACAGTTTATAGGCAACAAAACGTCCCGTTTCCTCGAAAATTCCCGCCGCGAGCGTGCCGTATATAACGTAGCCTGCTATGCTGTCGCCGATAACGGGGAGCATCACCGCGTGCAAAAGCTGCTCTAAGATCAGCGCGAACACGAAGAACGTTCCCGCGCCGATAAACACGGCAGGCAGCCATGTTTCCTTATTCTTTACCTTGTAAATTATTATCGCGGCGGCAGGTATCGCAATCGCAAGCAGTCCGCCGATTCCCAGAGCAATAATGGTTTCAGTAGAAAATGTCATAAAATCATCTCCAATTCAATGTAGTCTGATCCGATTTGTCGGGGAGTTTTTTCGCCAATATAACTGTAATGATAACAACAGGCACTAAGAGAACCGACATTGCAATGTACATTGGAACGCCCCCGATAACGCTCTGATTATACATCGCGTGAATCATTGAAAATGCCGAGCTGAATAAAACCGCGGCAAAGAAGAGCCACAGCTTTCCCTTGACGGAAATCGCCTTGTACACCCACACCGACATACACACATAAAACGTCATTGACAAAACAATCCCGATAATCGACATTATAATGTTTGCGAAACCGAAATCCTTGATCGTTTCGATTTGCGCTCTCAGGGTTTCCATACGCTCGGGATTGTTTCCCGCGCTGTTTTCAAGATATGCGTCAACTCCCACGGCATTTATGGAAAATACGGCAATCAGGTTATTAAGCACATTAAGCGACGACGACATTATCAGAAGTCCGCCGTAACCCAAGCCCGCCATAACCGCGTTTTTGGTTGAATAATGCTTTTTCATAATGATTTTGTACATGAAAAACAAGGCTATTCCATTAAAAATTCCATTTAAAAGAGCATATAGCACGATATACGGAACAACAGCGTCCTTTAAAAAGAATAACAGGAAAACTGACGGAATTGCTCCCACGTTCCCCACAACCGCAACCGCTCCCGCTCCGATAAACGCCGACGGCAGCCACACGTCCTTGTTTTTTAGCTTATAAACTATGATTGCGGCAATGGGGATTACAAGTGCCAACAGTCCGCTGATAATCAGCGCGATAATAGTTTCGGCAGAAAATGTCATAGAATCATCGCTTTCTTTATTGGGGAAAACCCTTTCTGAAGAAAGGGCTTTTCCCCAAACCCCTTTCCCAAAGACTTTTTGTACTGTGTTTTATCAGTAGATACTGCCGCTGTTTACAATGGGCTGAGCGTCCTTGTTTCCGCACAGGACTACAAGCAGATTGCTTACCATCTGCGCCTTGCGCTCCTCGTCAAGCTCGCAGACATTGCTTTCCGAAAGCTTTTGCAGCGCCATTTCAACCATACCCACCGCTCCGTCAACTATCTTCTGCCTTGCCTCGATAATCGCCGTAGCCTGCTGACGCTGAAGCATCGCCGCGGCTATCTCCTGTGCGTAAGCAAGATGAGTGATACGCGCCTCTATTATCTCAAGTCCCGCCACCTCAACGCGCTCCTGAAGCAGCTCCTTCAGCTTTTCCGCAACCTCGGTAGACGAGCCGCGCAGCGTTTTCTCGTCCGAATCTGTGCTGTCGTAGGGGTAGAGCCTCGCTACGTCTCGAAGCGTCGAGTCCGCCTGAATGGAAAGGAATGTGCGGAAATTTTCAACATTGAAAACAGCCTTCGCCGTGTTTACAACGCGCCATGTCACCATAATTCCGACGATTATCGGATTTCCCGAAAGGTCGTTTATCTTCTGGTTTCCATTGTCGTGGGTCATGGTTTTAAGCGAGAGTTTTCGCGCCATCTGCTGAACCTGCGCGGGGGTAGCTCCGACTATGGGATTTATCTCGCTTACGACGCTGTTTTTTGGAGCAACCGCCGTTGAAAACGGATTGACGAAAAAGAAACCCTCTTTCTTAAGCGTTCCTATGTACTTTCCGAACAGCGTAAGCACCAGCGCCTCGTTAGGGCGCATTATTTTCAGTCCCATAAACGGTATCCAACCAAAACAAAGCCAAATAAGCCCTATGGCAAGCAGCACGCCGCCAAGCGCGCTGCTGTCATTAACATCAAGCAAGATCGCGCCGTAAATCACCGCCCCAAGCGCCGCTATATACAGCAGCAGCGTAAAAATCAGCACAGCCCAGCCGCTTACGGGTTTAAGCTCCTTTTCCTCGTAGATCATAGTTTTATTTTCCATAACAAGACCTTCTTTCGTGATAAAATGATATCAAAATGATATCTTGATAATATTATATCACAGGTTTTTTATTTTGTCAATAGAGTATTCTAAAAAATTCCCACGGCTCATAGAAGTACGACACCGAGGTTTCCCGCTTGACAAAAACCGTGAATGATGATATAATTAAATATGGTATTGTTTGAATATTCAGGGCGGTAATTTTGAGTATAGAGGAGTATTTTTATGGCTGAAAAAAATAAATCGACTCATAAGAAAAAATTTGATAAAAATATCGTTTCAACAGCGTTTGCAATGATTATCATCGTTTTATGCCTTATCGTCGCTTATCTTCAGATAGTTGATGTTCTGAGGAAAAGGTCGACCGGAAGAATGGAGGAAAATGTCACTACGGTCTCAAATGAGGTAGTGGAAAAGTTTAAACGCGACAGTGAAATACTTAACGCCACAGCCGAAATACTATCAAAGGCGGATACATTTGATATCCGCTCGGCCCAGGCGATAATAGCGGCAAACTCGCCTCTTTTCGAATCCATGCGGATACAGATAATTATGCCCGACGAAACGCTTATTTTAGCCGACGGAGAAGTAACCAACACAAATCTTTACGACAACATATCCTATAAAGAATCGGCTCCTCTCGGAGAACATATTTCGGGACGTGTGATCAGTATCACGGGACAGCCTGTGCTTCGTCATTTTGTTCCCATTAAAAGAGACGGAAAAACAGCCGCAATGCTCTACGGCATAACCCGTCTCGACACGCTAAGCGAAGGTCTTAACACTTACAACAACGCCTTTGACGGGGCGGCGGACGTTTACATAATCGACTCGAAAAACGGCGATTTTATCCTCGATACATTCCATGGCGAGCTATTAAATCTGCATGATTATTCTTCGGGGGATTATGAACACGAGGTACGCGGAGATAAAACGTGGGAAGATTGCATTAACGATATTCTCTCGCTTGAAAAAGGCTCATGTGTTTTCCACAGCTCACAGTCCGAAGGCTGGAAGTATCTTTACTATGCTCCCGCGGGGATAAACGGCTGGTCGATAGCCGTTCAGGTCTCCGAGAACGTGGTGTTCGCAAACGTTATAGCCGTGCAGAAGATCTGGCTCGTCGTCGGGGTCATACTTATGATCGTTATTGTTTTGTATTACCTTTGGGTAACGCAGAATTTCCGCGAGTATACAAAACAGGCTGTCAAGCAGGCTGTTCTTACAGAAAAGCTGCAAAAAGCCGAGGCGGCTGACAGAGCGAAAAGTATGTTTTTGTCCAATATGTCGCACGATCTCAGAACGCCTATGAACGCCATTATCGGCTATACGACGCTTGTTCAGTCAAATCTTGACAAGCCCGAAAAGACAGAGGAATATCTCAAAAAGATTCTTTCCTCAAGCAACCATATGCTAAGCCTCATAAACGATGTTCTTGACATGAGCAGGATCGAGTCGGGAAAACTGAATATTGAGGAGAAGGAATGCTCTATCTCGGACATTTTCCGCGATATGAGAAATATTATCCAGACTCAGATGAAGTCCAAACAGCTCAATTTCTTTATGGACACCATCGACGTCATCGACGAGGATATTTACTGCGATAAGCTGCATACAAACCAAGTCATCTTAAATCTTCTGTCTAACGCGATAAAGTTTACTCCCTCGGGAGGCAGCGTGGGTCTTACCATTCGTCAGAAGCCCAATGCCGCGAAGGGCTTCGGCGCGTATGAGATACGCGTTAAGGACAACGGAATGGGCATGAGCGAGGAGTTTACAAAGCACATTTTCGAGCCGTTTGAGCGTGAGCGCAACTCCACAATAAGCGGCATTCAGGGTACGGGTCTCGGCATGGCGATAACCAAAAACATTGTTGACGCTATGGGCGGTACAATTGAGGTCTTCTCCGAAAAAGGCAAGGGTACGGAGTTTGTGATAAACGTTGAATTCAGGCTTCAGTCCGAACCGAAAAAGATCGAGTCTGTCCAAGTGCTTGAGGGGCTCAGGGCGCTTATCGCCGACGACAACTTCGCTACCTGCGACAGTGTTTCAAAAATGCTGCACCAGATAGGAATGCGTCCCGATTGGGTGCTTCACGGAAAAGAAGCGGTGCTCCACGCCAAACAGGCGTATGAGCTCGGCGACGAATACAAGGCGTATATAATCGACTGGCTGCTTCCGGACTTAAACGGATTAGAGGTAGTAAGGCAGATACGCGCGGAGATCGGCGATTCCGCGCCGATAATTATAATCTCGGCATACGACTGGGCTGATATAGAGGAAGAAGCGCTCGCGGCGGGCGTTACAGCGTTTTGCAGCAAGCCGATATTCCTTTCGGAGCTTCGCGATGTTCTCGCGAAAGCGGCGGGAAGCGATATCTCCCGTAAGGACAAAGACTCGGCGCCCGATCTTTCGAGTATCGAAGGCACAAGGCTGCTTCTGGTCGAGGACAACGAGCTTAACCGCGAGATCGCGAACGAGCTGCTCTCCGAGCGCGGCTTTGTAATAGAACAGGCTGAAAACGGTCAGATAGCCGTGGATATGGTAAAACAATCCGAGGAAGGCTATTACAAGATCATTCTCATGGACGTGCAGATGCCGGTTATGGACGGTTATACCGCCACAAAGGAGATACGCGCGCTTGAAAACCCGGCGCTTGCTAATATCCCGATAGTAGCCATGACGGCAAACGCGTTTGAAGAGGACAAAAAACGCGCCGTCGACAGCGGAATGAACGCGCACATCGCAAAGCCTATCGACTTTGAAAAGCTTATCGAGGTCGTAATAGACTTATTGGCTGATAATAAGTAAATCATCATCTTAAAGCACAACAAAATAACAATACCGCCTGCCTTCCGAAAGGAAAGCAGGCAGTATAATTTTACAGAAACAAATCAATAAGCCAGAAAACAAACCAATATATCGTCCAATATACGATAGGGTCGGAAAGTATCAGAACAGCTCGTTCGCCGCCGCTTGTGTCCTTGTTCTGAACTCTCCTGACCTGATAAATTATCGCGCCGATATAAACCAGCATATCGTATGCGAACAAAATCACAGGATATCCTATCTGACTGATAAAACCGGTGACAACATACACAATAACGATAATTATAAGCCGTTTTTTCAGATATTGCTCCGTGTGAATTTTGCCCGCCAATGTCATGATAAAAGGCAAAATCCCGCCAATGAGGATAGCAACAAAAGCGGTTAAACGGAATGAACCTCTGCCCGTAAATTCCGCGCCCCACGAAAAATCGACCAAACCTCTGATAAGCCCCCACAGAAGCGTTAAAGCGGGACAGAAAAGCGACCCGATCAGTTCCTTTTTCTCAAATTCACGCATAGTATCACACCTTTAAGCACGATCAGAATATTCAGAACAAGACCACAGATAAGAAAAGCCGGCAGAATTCTTATAATGAGCCGTTGAATTCACTGCTCTGTATTTTGCATTTCTCGGTAAATTTGGGAAACAGCTTTTTCATAAGCAGATAAAGCAAGTATCCCAGAACTGCTCCGAGTGTGTTGCAGATTACATCGTCAATATCACTGTCGCGGGCGATAAAAAACTGTAAGAATTCGATCTGAAAGCTGAGGATAAAGCCCGCCAAAGCGGCTTTCGGCAACGTTGCTTCTTTGAATACAAACGGAAGAGCCACACCTAACGGAACAAACAAAGCTATATTTACAGCGAAATGCGGGATTTCATACCTCAATAAAGAATCCCAATTCAACTGCCCCTTAATTGCTTGATATAACACATAGGGAATAAGATTGGGAGTATAAAAACGAAAGCGATCAAACCAGAAGCTGAAATTAAAGATCCGGATATGGTCGGCGCATAGGTTTCTCCAATACGCAAACCAGAATTCCGTGGGAAACAGAGTGACACAGATAACCTCGGCAAGCCAGCAAAAGAGCAGCAGTCTTATTGTTTCATTCAGACGGGCTTTTTTGCGTACTTCCCTGAAATTATCCCCAAATGTTTTCTTGTGCGAAACGCGTCGCTCATACCAATACACAAACCCAAATGCAATAACTATCGGCAGCGAAAAAATAACCTCGTCAAATACTCCTGTCTTTCCATAAATGAAAAGCAATACCCTGTTGAAAAAATTGCTCATTTTATTCCCGCACTTTCAGAAAGATTATCCCGTACTCCCAAACCCGCCGTTTCGCTCCGCGTCGGCGTCGTCTGAACGGGTTATGCCGTACTCGGTGAATATTCCCTGAGCAAAACCGCTCCCCGCGGGAATGAAAAGCGTTTTTCCCTCGCGCGAATCGTTGGTCATCTTGATAAGGATATGACCCTCGTTGTCGGAATTAAAGTAATCGCTGTCAATGATGCCGACTGTGTTGTCAAGCTGAAGCCGAAATTTAAAACCAAGTCCGCTTCGGGGATACAGCGACAAAAGCCACCCCTCGGAAATTTCCGCGCGGATACCCGTGGGTATCTTCGCGGTCTCCCCTGCCTTTAGCTCAATGTCATACGGCGCGAAGAGATCATACCCCGCCGAGCCTTTTGTGGCGCGTTTCGGGAGTTTTATCGAGTTGTAAATCTGTTCAGCGTCCGCGCGTTCACAGCTTTCAAGAAACTGTTTAAGGCTGACTTTGTGGAATTCGGCGATTCTTTTCATTATACACTCCTTGTAAAACAGACCTTGCGGGATTGCTCCTGCAAGGTCTGCGTGTTGTTGAATTATATTCTCATTACTTCATTTCCGCGATAGCCGCCTGAGCCGCCGCGAGTCTCGCGATCGGAACACGGAACGGCGAGCAGGAAACATAGCTGAGTCCTATCTTGTGGCAGAACTCAACGGACGAGGGATCGCCGCCGTGCTCGCCGCAGAT
>JAFLUF010000058.1 GCA_022508925.1 Oscillospiraceae bacterium
CGCTCAAAGGCGTCTTTGCGGCAATTTTTCCGCTAATTTCGTCAAAAATTCTTGAAGTACATACAGTACGACTGCGAATTTTTTCCTCATTATCGAAAAAATTGCTTTCACAAATCCGCTCTTTTCGGGCTATGTGGACAGGTTCTTAGCCCTTTCCGCACGGTTCTAAAAAACGCTGAATGGTTTTGTCAAAACCGGCGGGCGATCGCCCGCTGAAAATATACTATATAATAGGAGGTATTAAAAATGGACATTAAGGCAAAAATTGAAGAGGTTGTAAACAAAGTAAAAAGCGACAAGAATTTCGCCGAAAAATTTCAGAAGGAGCCGGTCAAGGCTGTCGAAGAAGTGCTCGGCGTTGATCTGCCCGACGATCAGGTCAACGGAATTATCGACGGCGTAAAGGCGAAAGTTAACCTTGACAGTATCGGCGACAAGCTCGGCGGCGTTGCGGATAAGATAGGCGGACTTTTCGGCGGAAATAAATAATTCAGGCTGTTGAGAAGCCTGACATTAGGTTTTTTACAAACCGAACTTTTTTAAGGTCGGATACTTACACAAAAATCCCGCACCGTTTTCGGCGCGGGATTTGATTTATTAAATTACACTATCAACTAAGCTCTGAATAAATCAAGCGTATACATTATATATAGCGCCCGTTTCATACGCGTAGTTTACGATCTTGTTCGCGTTATAGCCCAGCGCGCTCGCACCGTTAGCAAGAGAGCTTGCCTGTTCAGCCTTCTGATTGATCTTCTCAAGATACGAGTTGTTCTTGAAAGCGTACTCCATGTCCTTTACAGTAACATTGGAAGTATCGCCGAGGCTGATCCTGCCGTTGTTATCAACATTAAAGCCCGCTCTCTGAAGCGCAAACTTATAAGACTTTGTGATAGAAGCAGACGCAACTCCCTGTGAGTTTACACCGAGCTTATCAGAGTTTGACGACTCGGAAAGCATTTTGTTGTAGCTGTCAATAAAGTTTTTGGCAAGCTCGTTATATTCCTTCTCGTCAAAATCAACTTTGCCGCTGTTCAACTTCTCAATGTAATCGCCGATCGCCCCCGACCTTTCCTTGATCTGCGCGGTAAGATCCTTGATAGTTCCCGAATTGTCGACCTTATCAGCCGAAGACGACGAAGACGAGGAGGAAACCTTATTCGCGGTGAAAAGTCCCGAGCCGCCGGAATACTGATTTATGTTGCGCGCTCTGTACTCAACCTTAGAGGCAAAGCCCATGCTGCCGAAAGTAGACTTTACATCCGCAGCCGAAACTTTGGATAAATCGTCCTTTAACGTCAGCTTGTTATCAGAGCCGAGCGAGATACCCGCGCGCGAAAGCGCCGAAGAATAGACCTTCGCCTGATTTACCATGTAAACGCCCTGCTGTAAAACGCTCTGGCTGTCGGAATTGCCAACCTTGTCGATCATCGCGTTGTAGCTGTCAACAAAGCCCTGAGCGGCAGTCTTATAGCTGTCAAGATCGATCTCTCCGCCGTATTTAAGACCGTTCGCAAAATTCTGTATGCTCATAGCGGCGCTGCCCGCGTCAGCCGATGCAGTCTTTATCGACTGCAGAGAGCTCATACCCGAAGAACTGTCGCTGCTGTCGTCGGAAATATTGTAGATGTTCTTATAAAGCTCGGAGAACATATCCTTGTACTCCGCGCTCTTATTCTTAAGCGCGCTGCTCTTGAGAAGATCGTTAAGCGCGTCCAGAGAACCGCCGGTCTTCTTCGTAGAGCTGAGTTTGTTCAGATAACTCGACGAGTAAGACGAATACGTATCGCCGTACTTTGTCATGATGCTTGCCATATTGAGCTGCGCCCTTGCCATACTTCCTACTGTCATAAAAACCACCCTTTCGTCAAATCGTCAAAGAGCTTACGCTCCGTATTTTTCGCGATATTCTTTCATCTTCGGGACGAACTCCCGTCCCTCCACAACGCCGTTTTCAAGCGCCTCGATAATATCGTTTATGTTTACAATCGAGAAAACCTTTATACCAAACTCGTCGTAAGCCTCCTGTACGGCTGACTTATCGGAGTTTAAAGCCTTTTCCATGCGGTCTACGGTTATGATCATACCCTCTATGTCGATCTTCGCCGCTCCAGTAAGCTTCGGCAAGACCTCTCTCAGCGCCTTGCCCGAGGTCATAACATCCTCTATGATAACGACCTTGTCCCCATCCGAAAGCTCTTTTCCGACAAACATTCCGCCCTCGCCGTGATCTTTGACTTCCTTTCGGTCGAAACAGTAGTTTACATCGAGGTCATACTTATTATAAAGCGCACAGCACGCCGCCACCGACAGCGGAATGCCCTTGTACGCGGGACCGAACAGCGTATCCGGCTTAAGACCATGCTCGTTTATGCACTCGGCATAATACTCTCCCAGCCGCGCAAGCTGCATACCCGTCTTATAGTTTCCGCAGTTTATGAAATAAGGAGCGATCCTTCCGCTTTTGAGCGTAAACTCACCGAAGCGGAGCACCCCGCAGTCCGTCATAAACTTTATAAAGCTTTCTTTGTAGTTCATAATCACACAAGCTTCTTTCCAAAACAACAGATAGATATGGATTATCTTATACATATTATAACACTCATAGTTTCTTTTTGCAATAGCTTTTGCAAACTTTTTTGAATATTTTACAAATAATTTTTGCAAAATATATGAAAAATTTAATTTGCACACTTGACAATTCAGTTAATTTAGTGTACAATAGAATGTAGACCGTCTGTCAAGGCAGATTGTCTCTGACGTTTATGACGCTATATGCTATAGTTTAATATAACGTTGCGGCGGCTGAATGTATGATTTACGGAGTTATCTCCTTATTTACTACATTTCTATTCTTTTTTATGCGGCAGGATATTGCCGTTCAGATATGGCATTCGCTTTACCGGCGCTTTTCAGGCGGTTTTATTCCGCCGACAGTGGGGCTGTGGTTTTATACCGCGGGTTTTTCCGATATATGCCGTTTTGCGGAGCCGAAAATATAATAAAATAATAGATTAATGAGTGGGGGTACTTGCGCGGCATTTTTGTCATTTTAAACAAATTTTCGCAAGAAATTTTATTTAATCCGAATAAATTTTTATGGCAATAGTGCGGCAGAAGAGAAATTGTATGTTCTCCGCCGGATTTTGACGCAGCTTGTATGCGTACTAAATTCATGGAGGGGAAACGATAATGCAAGTCGAAATTTATGTCGCTGTGCTTATAGGGCTGGCGGCATTGGTTGTCGGAGCGGTCGCGAGCGGCTTTATCTGCTTTCAGCAGGGAATAAAGCACCGCATCAAGTCCGCCGAGGCACAGTTCGAGTCTGCGGAGAAGGAGTCGGCGAGAATAATCGAAGAAGCGGGCGAAAAAGCGGAGACCATGAAAAAATCCGCTCTTGTTGAGGCAAAAGACGAGATATACGCTCTGCGAACAGACGCCGAAAAGGAGATCAGCAGGTTAAAGTCCGAAGCGGAAAAAGAACTTAAGGAACGCCGCGGCGAGATTTCGCGTTCCGAGCGCAGAATAGCGCAGAAAGAAGAAAATCTCGATAAGAAAAACGACAAAATGGAGAAGCTCGAAGAACAGCTTCACCAGAAGCACAAGAAAGCCGACGAAAAGATCGCCGAGGCAGAACAGCTCAAGGCGAGCCAGATGGATATTCTCGAAAGGATATCGGGCTTTACCGTAGAGCAGGCGAAGGAGCATCTGCTCCAGATGCTCGACTCGGAGCTTAATCACGAAAAGGCTCTGAAAATTTCTTACTACGAACAGCAGCTCAAGGACGAGAGCGACGAAAAGGCAAGAGAGTATATTTCTCTCGCGATATCGAGGCTCGCGGCGGATACCGTTTCCGAAACGGCGGTTTCGGTCGTGGCTATTCCCAACGACGAGATGAAGGGAAGAATCATCGGACGCGAGGGAAGAAACATAAGAGCGCTTGAAACGCTTACGGGCGTCGATCTCATTATTGACGACACTCCCGAGGCTATCACGCTTTCGTGCTTCGATCAGGTCAGAAGAGAAATTGCGAGAATTTCTCTCGAAAGGCTTATTCAGGACGGAAGAATTCACCCCGCGAGAATCGAGGAGACCGTCGAAAAAGCCCGCAAAGAAGTCGAGGTCCGCATCAAGCAGGAGGGACAGCGCGCTGTTCTTGAAACAAACGTAAACGGACTTAACCACGAGCTTTCGAGACTTATCGGACGCCTGAAATACCGCACTTCGTTCAGACAGAACGTTCTCAATCACTCGATAGAAGTAGCTCAGCTTGCGGGGATAATGGCGAGCGAGCTTGGAGTTGACGCGGCGCTCGCGAGACGCGCGGGACTGCTCCACGATATCGGAAAGGCGCTCGACCATGAAATTGAGGGTTCGCACGTTCAGATAGGCGTCGATGTGTGCAAAAAGTATAAGGAAAGCCCGGAAGTCATCCACGCTATCGAGGCTCACCACGGCGACGTTGAGTGCAGAACGGTAATAGCGTGCCTTGTTCAGGCAGCCGACGCGATAAGCGCGGCGAGACCCGGCGCGCGCTCCGAAAATTACGAAAACTATATCAAGCGTCTTGAAAAGCTTGAGGAGATATGCAATTCGTACAGCGGAGTTGAAAACTCGTTTGCTATTCAGGCAGGCCGCGAAGTTCGCATTATGGTAAAGCCCGAGCAGATAAACGACGACGATATGAAGGTTTTGGCTCACGATATCGCCAAGCGTATCGAAAACGAGATGGACTATCCCGGACAGGTAAAGGTAAATATGATACGCGAAAGCAGAGCTATCGACTATGCGAAATAAAAACAAACGGGAGCAGGCATACGCTTGTTCCCGTCAGCTTGTAAAAAAGTCAATTTTCAGACTGTAGAGAAAGCTCCATATGCGAGGAAGCCGTGCCACAATAAGCCTTTGTGGCTATTGTGGCGCGGCTGACGAAGCAGATGGGGCTTTATATACAGTCTGACGGGAGCAGGCATACGCTTGCTCCCGCTTTCAGCTTTAAAATTTACTTCCTCACTTTATCGGACGTGTATACAACCTCGGCGTAGATCGCCGCGACTATCTGATACAGCTCCTTGGGGATAGCCTCGCCAGCGTTAAGCATTACAAGCAGAGCGGCTACCGAGTCGTCGCGGTAAATGGGAACTCCCGCCTCGTCGGCGATATTCACTATCCTCTGCGCAAGCTCGCCAAGTCCCGAAGCCACAACAACGGGAGCGTAGTTCATGTCCGGATTGTATTTCAGCGCGACCGCCGCGTTCTGACCGTAAAGCCGCTTGTTGTTCGCGGGCGGCATCGGATGTTTCTTAGGCATAACTTTTCCTCCTCGTCAATTTATACACGTTTGTTTAATGTCGTTCTCTTATCGGTAATTTTAGGAAATACCTCGAGAAGATTGTGCGGCTTTTTGAGCGGAGCGGTCTCAAACGACCTCGCCGAATAGCCCGTGTTTCTGATTATCTTGTTTACACGCTCCTTCATCGGCTCAATTTCCTTTTCAAACTTGGGCGGATACAAAAGCGAAAGATTTACCTCGTTTCCGAGAGCGTACATATCCACCTCAAACCTTCCTATGCTGTCAATATCAAAGGTAAGGAAAAGATGGTAGTTTCTCTGAGTACCGGGGGTGTTGTTCGGGTTGTTTTCGTCGTTGTCCACCCACAGCTCGCCAAACGCCTTGGTGTTTCCCGCCTGAAGCGGCAGGATATAATGCGCCAGCGGCGTAAATACTCCCGGAGCGTTAAGCAGACTTTGCAGAAGATTCGCCGCGTTAAAGCTGTCGAGAGATTTAAGCGCGGGATTGTTTATATTCCTCTGGATAAAGTCCGTAAGATTGTCGAGAGTAGAACTTACCGGCGGACGAATTCCGTGCTGAGGAAGCTCATTTTTTATCGACATCTTTTCGATAATTCCCACGAAAACTCCGTAAAGCCTCTCACGAAGCGGGATATCCGGCATCGCCTGAAGCATGCTGTTTAAGTTGTCGATAAGCTCCTGCATGGTGTTTACCTTGTCAAAGCCCGACAGCATCATATCGCACTGACGTATCGCCTCGGGGTCTCCCTGACTTTTCAGGAACAAGCCCTCTGTCAGCATTCTCAGCGAGTCCATACCCGAAAGCTTTCCGCGGTTGTAGTTCGCTAAAATATGCTCGATATTAAAGCCCGACGCTTTAAGCTGCTGAGTGTAGTTTCTGTCGCTCATAAGCTCGTTGAGATACTTCCGCCAGCCCTCAAACGTGTATTCTATCGCGGCTCCGCCGCCTCCGCTTTCGTCGTCTCTTACGTAAAATTCGTTCCTTTGCGGGTCATAAGCCATTCTCAGGGATTTTTCATATACGTCGCCGGTGTTTTCATCAATAATTTCTTTTTCCGTCTGACCGACGTACTCATGGGTTACTTTGTTGTAAATTTTTCCCGTTTTGTCGTCAAAAAATTTCTCTTCCGACTTTTCATATACGTCCCCTGTAGACTTATCGTAGAGAACACCCGTCTTTTCATCGTAAACTATATCGTCAAATTCCCCAGAATTCTCCTCTGAAATTTTGTCATTCTGCTGAATTTGTAAATCTTGTTCAAGAATATTCAAATTTTTATCGTCAGAATTAGTTGAAAGTGCTTGATTTTGTTGTTCATTTGTAGTATAATTATCAGTAGACAACTGTCCGTTTGAGTTTTGTACCGATTCGGGATCTGATTCTCCGTTCAAAACAGCCTCACCGGAAACACTCTCGGGGTTTTCCTCTGGCAAAAGCTCTTTTACGACAGCGGATAATTCTTCTTCGGGGATCTCCCCGTCCGGCATATTCGCCACACCTTCCATGGTCTGCGGGTTCTGCATCGGCTTTTTGTCGAAAAGAGCGGAATAAAGACGGTTAAACGAGTTTTTGAGAGACTCGCGGAGAGTTCCGGAGGTTATCTGCGTAAGAAGCAGATTGAAATATTCCTTGCAGAGATACGGGCTGTTGTTGTAGCGGGAAAGATTGTGAGTGATAAGAGGGATAAGCATCTGAGTCTTATCATCGTTCAGAAGACTTCCGCTTACGTCCTTCAATATCGCGAGGGTCTCGCTCTTTAAGTAGTCGAAATATTTTTCCGAGTCCTCAGCTCCCCATTCCTGGGAGAGATTGTAAAGTCTTTCGGAAAGCTTTTCGTTCGGAGAGTAATATTCCGAAAGAAACTTAAGGTTGGCTTTCAAAGCTCCGAGAATTTCGTTTTTGTTCTGAACGAAGTTTATGGATTTGAGAAGATTTCCGATAAGCTCCTTTGTGTTCGGGTCTTTGGTGGTCTGAGCGACCTCGCGCAGAACGTCGTAAAACTCGTGACCCGAAAACATGGTGTTCTGCTGTTCTTGGTTCTGTATCTCCTCTACAAGCTCCTCGGGAGTAACGTAAAGCTCCTTGGCGAGATTTTCGAGGCTTCCGTAAAGCTCGGTATGACCGGTGACGAGAGCCTGATTAAGAACCTCGACGTTGAGCAGGTCTTTAAGAACTTCAACCGCAAGCGTCGGGTCCTTCGCGACCGCAACCTGAAGCGGGATAAGCTCGCGGTTCCCCATCTCGAGACGGCTTTTCGCGGCTGAGTCGGAATTGACTCCCGCGCCCCCTACGCCCGTCAGCTTTACGATGTCAAAAGGCTCGGTGGATTCGTCCTGCTGTCTTGGGCTGTAGTTATAGTTTTTCGCGGTGATAGGATTGTTTATCTGTGGGATTTGCGCCATAAGTTTCCCTCCAAACGCAGATTCATAATAGTTATTAGTCATATAATAACATATTTTCACGGAATATAAAAGCCCTTTTTCAAAAAAATTTTGAATTTAAACCGTTCGGTTTGAATTCTTTAACATATACAAATCAAAAAATAAACGCCACGCGCGTATTCGGAAAGGAACTGATATTATGGCAAAAATCGAACCCGGCATGGAATCGATGCTCGATATGTACTTCTTTGAAACAAACTCCCTGCTCGAGCAGCTCGACGAGATCCTGCTCAGAACCGAACAGGCAAACGCATTCGAGAATGACGACATTAAGGAAATATTCCGCATAATGCACACAATCAAGGGCTCTTCCGCGATGATGGGCTTTGACAATCTTTCTGTTTTAGCGCATAAGGCGGAGGATATGTTCTTTGTTATCCGTGAAAACCCTGATGTTATCACGGACGTAAGCTTTGTCTACGATCTGGTTTTCCAGGTTTCTGACTCATATAAGGCTCAGATAGAGGCTATCCAGAACAATGTTGGCGGCGAATACGAGCTGTTTGACTTCAGCGGACTTATAGACAAGCTGTTGAAGGCAAAGGATAAGCTTTCACACGAGGCAAACGGCGAGGCCGCGCCGGCAGATTCCGCCTCGTCCGCTTCCGGCAGTGCTTCGGCGCCCGCCGCGGGAGACGGAAAGGTATCCGTGCGCGTATTCTTTGAGGACGGCTGTCAGATGGAAAATCTGCGCGCGTTCCTTCTTATAAATACTATCCGCGAAGAGTGCTCTTTCCTCGAGTTTTTCCCTGCCGATGTTGAGACCAATACCGAGTCCTCAAAGGAAATAGTAGACCACGGATTCCTTATCACGTTCTCGGCAAATGACGATAAGAATTATATACTGAAGCTGATAGAGACCGCGCTTAACGTTCAGTCGTACGAAGTCCTTTCCGACGGCGAAGCGGCAGAAGAAAAGACCGACGACGCTCCCAAGGCGGAAATTCCGCCCGAGCCTCCCGTAAATCTTCAGGTTGAAAAGCCCGCGGCTCCCGTTAAGGCCGCACCTCAGCCCGCGGCTCCCGCAACTCAGAACGACGCGGCGATCGAAAAGGCTCAGGCTGCTGTCGCGGCTGCGAATCAGTCAAACGGTTCTCAGAAGCAGAGCCTTATCAGCGTAAACCTCGCAAAGCTCGACGCTCTGCATGATATCGTCGGCGAGATCATCACCACCGAGTCTATGGTTATCTCAAACCCCGACCTTGAGGGTCTTGAGCTTGAAAGCTTCAGCAAGGCGGCGCGCGACCTCAAAAAGCTCACAGGAGAGCTTCAGGATACGGTCATGTCCATCCGAATGGTTCCTCTTTCGGGAGTATTCCAGAAGATGAACAGAATCGTCCGCGATATGCGCAAAAAGCTGGGTAAAGACGTTGAGTTCGTAATAGAGGGCGAGGAGACCGAGGTCGACAAGTCCATAGTAGACAACCTTCAGGATCCGCTTATGCACCTTGTAAGAAACTGTATGGACCACGGCATCGAGGAAAATGTCGAGGACAGAATTGCCGCAGGAAAGCCCGCGAAGGGAACCCTTAAGCTTTCCGCGCAGAACTCCTCGGGAGAAGTAATCATCACAGTTTCGGACGACGGCGCCGGAATGGATCCCGAAAAATTATTGGCAAAAGCAAGACGTCAGGGTATACTTACAAAGCCTGAAAGTGAATATACTGAAAAAGAGATACAAAATCTCATTCTTCTCCCCGGCTTCTCGACAAACGAGCAGGTCACGGAGTTCAGCGGACGCGGCGTCGGCATGGACGTTGTCAAGGCAAACGTTGAAAAGTGCAACGGAACAATAACCGTTGAAAGCAAAAAGGGCGCAGGCACAACGTTTATCATCAAGATCCCGCTTACTCTCGCGATCATCGACGGTATGGAAATTACAGTCGGCGACATCGTATTTACCGTTCCTATCTCAACTATCCGCGAAAGCTTTAAGGTAGAGACCGAGCAGATCGTTTACGACACAGGCGGAAACGAAATGATAATGATAAGAGGCGTCTGCTATCCTATACTGCGTCTCCATGAAAAATTCCTTATTGAAAACGAGGTAAAGGCGCTCGAAGACGGAATATTGCTTCTTGTGGCTTCGGATAATAAGGATATATGTATTTTTGCCGATAAGCTTATCGGTGAACAGCAGGTAGTAGTAAAGCCGTTCCCGAAATATCTTTCGCGCTACAATATCAAAGGCGAGGGACTTTCGGGCTGTACGATAATGGGCGACGGAAGCATTTCGCTTATCATCGACACAAACAATCTTGTCGGCTGAGGAGGATAAAGGTTTATGACAAATGACGTTATAAAAGAAGCTGTCGCGAAACAGCAGTCGGGAGACAGAAAGCTCCTGGCCGATAATACCGTTTTGGGAAAGGTTATGACCTTCAATATCGGAGACCAGGTTTACGGAATAGAAATTCAGTATGTGACCGAAATTATCGGCGTTCAGCCGATAACAAAGGTCCCGCACGTTCCTGATTATATTAAAGGTATAATAAACGTGCGTTCTAAAGTAGTTCCTGTTGTCGATATAAGATCGCGTTTCGGAAAGCCGGAAATTCCGTATAACAGCAGAACCTGCATTATTACACTCAGCTTTAACGAGACTTCTATCGGTATTATCGTAGACAGCGTGGCTGACGTTGAGGATATCCGCACGAGCGATATTTCCGCAACTCCCGAAAACAAGGGAGTAAACTCAAACGAGTTTATCCAGTATATGATTCGCTCGGAAGAAAACACCACAAAGCTTATCCTTGACGTAGCAAAGCTTCTTGACGAACAGGAGAACTAAAAGTATATGGAAATAACTGATGCCGAATTTCAGCGGCTCGTAAAGTTTATATACGACAATTTCGGGATAAATCTGTCCGCAAAGCGCGTGCTTGTACAGGGCAGACTCGGAAATATGCTTCGCGACCGCGGATTTAAGAATTATAATGAGTATATCGACGCCGTTATGAACGACAAAAGCGGCGCCGAGATCACCATTATACTGAATAAGCTCACCACAAACCACACGTTCTTTATGCGTGAGCCCGAGCATTATACATTTATGAAGGAAGTTATCCTTCCCTATATGAAATCGGTATGCACCGACCACGTATTAAGAATATGGAGCGCGGCTTGTTCGAGCGGCGAGGAAGTTTATACCATAGCTATGCTTATGGACGAATTTTTCGGCGCGGATAAAGCAAATTGGGATACAAGAATACTCGCTTCGGATATTTCCCAGAACGTAATAGGAAAAGCGAAAACGGGAATTTATCAGGAAGAAGGAATGAAGGGTCTTTCAAACGAATGGAAGGCCAGATATTTCAATAAGCTGAGCGACGGCAACTTTGAGATATGCCAGGCTATAAAAGACGAGGTTATTTTCAAGACGTTCAATCTTATGGACCCTATGCCGGATAAGTATAAGTCAAGGCCGTTTGATCTTATCTTCTGCCGTAATGTTATGATCTACTTTGACGCGCCGACCAAACAGGCGCTTGTAAACCGTTTTTATGACGTGTTAAAGCCCGGCGGATATTTTTACATCGGTCACGCGGAAAGCATAAACAGACAGGAGACAAGTTTCGACTACATAAAGCCTGCAATCTACCGCAGACCCGAAAAACAGAAATAATAACAGACTGTAGAAAATATATACTTTAAGACTGTCGAGAGGCCTTCAGATGCTAGGAACCGTTGTCACGGCTAGCCTTTGTGGCTGCCGTGGCAGCGGTGACGACGCAGATGAAGGTTTATCGACAGTCTTTTTATTCAGTTAGGAGAAAACGAGATAACTATGAATAGAATAAAGCTTTTGGTAGTAGACGATTCTATACTATTCAGAGAGGTTCTCTCCCGCTATATAAAAAATGACAGCTCTATCGAGATCGTGGGAAAAGCGGGCGACGCGTATTCTGCCCGTGATATGATACTGAAATACGAGCCGGATGTTATGACGCTCGATATCGAAATGCCGAAAATGGACGGAATAGCTTTTTTGAAAAAGCTGCTTCCGCAGTACTATATTCCCACTATTGTCGTTTCATCTTCCGAAAAGCAAAAAAATGATTGCCTGAGTGCGGGAGCTGTCGATTTTCTGACAAAGCCCGCAAACCAATCGGGTAAAAATATCGAGGCTTTTGCTACTGATCTGTGCAACTCGGTGCACAGAGCCTACAATAGATCCGATTCTTCATCGAAAAAAGCTGATGTGAAAGAACCCGAGCAAAAGCCGGCGGAAAACAAAGCCAAACCGCAGAATAATGATATTGATAAAAGGCCGAAGACCCGTTCAAAGATAAAAAGGGCAAACGCGATTATCGCGCTCGGAGCTTCTACGGGAGGCACCGAGGCGCTTGTTAAAGTTGTAACGCAATTTCCCGCCGATACTCCTCCTGTCCTTATTGTACAGCATATGCCTGCCGGATTTACAAAGATGTATGCCGAAAGGCTTGACAGAATATGTAAAATGGATGTAAAAGAGGCAGAGGACGGCGACAGACTGAGAAAGGGTCTTATCATTCTCGGAGCGGGAGAATTTCAGCTTCGACTGCAAAAGGATAACAAGGGCTATTATGTAAGCTCCAAGCCCGGAGAAAGAGTATCGGGACATTGTCCCTCGGTAGATGTTTTGTTTAATTCCGTGGCTGACGCAGCGGGCCCCGACGCCATCGGAGCTATTTTTACGGGAATGGGACGCGACGGAGCGGACGGACTTCTTAAGATGCGTAAAGCGGGAGCTTTTACTATCGGACAGGACAAAGCGACCTGCGTGGTCTACGGAATGCCTATGGAAGCGTATAATATCGGCGCGGTTGAGGTTCAGGCTCCGCTTGAGCAAATCGCGAAGATAATTCTCGACGATCTATTATAATAAGGAACGGCAAAAACCGTTCCTTATTTTTATATAAGTAATAAGAATGATATTTCTATTCTTTGAGTTTCTAACCTTTTTTGATTTCAACATTAAACTCGGAAAAGTGTAAAAAAATTTTTTTCACAGAAATTTATACTGATATTCAACTTTCATGATAAAATATTTAACTCCGAATAGGCTTTAAAATAAAGAACATTTAAACATTTTCAACATAGTTTTAAACAAAAAGTAGAATAAATTTTTGTTTTTGTTTAAAAATTTTCAAATTATCTCACCTGGATTTTATAAATACAAAGTTTTCAACATAAACAAATTTAACTAAAAAATAAAGCCTGATTTCATGCCAAATTTGAAAAATACAATTTGTAATATTTTCATTTATTAAAATCATGATTGAATATTATTCTATGTTTTTTTATCAAAAAGTCCCAGATTTAAAAGAGTTTTTCACATTTTCAACCGAGTTTTCAACTAAAATCCGAATTTATCAAATAGTATATTCAAAAAATGATTTTTCAACAAATAATTGTTTAAAGACGTTTAATACAGTTAATTAAACAAAAATAAAGTTAAATAATATATTTAATAACTTAATTAAATTCGATTTTTGTTGAATTTTCACATATTGATGACGGTTTTACCTTACTTTTTTTCCTTGCAAAAAATTACAGTTTATGATATAATTATTATAAGTAAAAATATGTATCATACAGAAATGGTGAAAAAAATGAGTTCTTTATCCTCTCTTTCGGATATCTATAAGCGTGTTGTGGATAATTGCATGGAAGAATATAACGACCTGTCAAACTCCGCGAGAGCTTTGTGGCTCGACCCGCTTGTCCCGATAAAAATGGACGGGTCTACGTTTGTTCTTGCCGCTGAAACGGAATTTCAGAGAGATACGCTTAACGATCTGTGGCTTGTAAGAATTGAAGAACAGCTCAGAAACGTTCTCGGAGTTCCGATAAAAGTCGAAATAGTTGTAGACAACAATCTTTCCTCGAGAAAGCCAGTTATTTCCGAAGTGATCAAGGCAGAATCTGTAAACGAAGCCGCGCAGGTTATCGATAAGAAGATAACCTATACTTTTGATAACTTTATCGTCGGACCTTCAAACAATCTTGCGTTCGCGGCGGCTAAGTCTGTTTCCAAAAAACAGCACGAGCGATATAATCCCTTGTTTATCTACGGAGATTCCGGTCTTGGAAAAACTCATCTGCTTTCCGCGATAAAGTCCGAAATGCAGAAAAACTATCCCGGAATAAACATTATTTATATACCCGCGGAAACATTTACAAACGAGTTTTTGCATTCGATCTCAAATAACACGGTAGAAAAGTTTGACGATAAATACCGCGGAGCCGACGCTCTCCTTATAGACGATATACAGTTTATCGCCGGTAAGGAACAGACCGAGGAAAAGTTCTTCCATATATTCAACGAGCTTTACAATCAGAATAAGATAATCGTACTTACGTCCGACCGTCCCGCAAAGGAAATAAAATCTATCTCCGACAGACTGAAGACAAGGTTCAGTTCCGGACTTATCGCTGACGTAAAGCCGCCGGAATATGAGACTCGTCTCGCTATCATTCAGCGTAAAGCGGAATTGCTTAATTTCTCAATATCGGACGACGTTATTGACTATATAGCTACAAAGCTCAAAAGCAATATCCGTCAAATCGAGGGAGTTGTTACCAAACTTAACGCGCTTTATGTCGTATCACAGGTAAAGCCTTCGATAACTGTCGCGCAGAATGTAATAAACGATATTGTCACAGATCATCAGCCTATACCTATCACGGTCGATAAGATAATAAACGAGGTCAGCAAGATTTACAACATTGAACCTGAGGAGATGCGTTCTCAGCGCAGGACAGCGAATATTTCGCTGGCTCGTAAGGTAGCGATCTACGTTATTCAGGAAGTGACCGGTATTCCTTATGAAAGTATCGGACAGGAATTTAACGGAAGAGATCATTCTACCGTTGTATACGCGATAAAGTCCGTAAAGGAAGAAATGGAACACGACAGCGGCTTTAAGTCGATAGTCGAGGATATAATAAAGAATATCAAGACAAACCAGTAAAAGCGAAATACAAAAAGTCTTTGGGAAAGGGGTTTGGGGAAAAGCCCTTTCTTCAGAAAGGGT
>JAFLUF010000059.1 GCA_022508925.1 Oscillospiraceae bacterium
TTATTATACCACACCACTTTTCTTTTGTCAAGCACTTTTTTCATTCTTTTTCAAAAAAATTTACATTTTTTTCGTTAAAAGAAAAAGCAGACATACCGCACGGGAAAATCGGGCCGCGATCATTCCCGTAAAGCACGGCTGTCTGCCATGACAAACGCTTTTATCGGTTTTCCGAAGGTCAAAGCTTTTTTGTGTCCTGAATTTCCGAGATGATTCTCATAAAGCTGTCAACGTCGTTAAACTCGCGGTAAACGCTGGCGAAGCGGATATACGCGACATCGTCTATCTCCTTGAGCTTGTGCAGGACCAGCTCGCCTATCTTATCGGAGGTGACCTCGCGCTGAAGCGTATTCTTCAGCTCGCTCGCGATCTCCTCGACCATATTTTCGATAGTTTCAAGCGACACAGGGCGTTTGATGGTCGCGCGGCACAGCCTTTCAACCAGCTTTTCGCGGTCAAACGGCTCGATGGTGTGGTCCTTTTTTATGACCATAAGCGGAATTTCCTCGATGATCTCGTAGGTGGTAAACCTTGAAGCGCACCGGATACACTCGCGGCGGCGGCGAACCTTATTATCCGTGGGGCGAGAGTCGATAACCTTGCTCTCTTCAAATCCGCATTCGGGACATCTCATAGCAGTATTCTCCTTATGTTTAGTTATACATTTGTATTATACCACAACATTTTGTATTTTTCAATAATTTTAACAAAATTTTTATATAAATTATTGAAATTTTTCCATAAAGGTGATATACTATATAAAATAAGGACAGAGGGGAGGCTTTCATATGGATCTCGATATCATCAACTCACTGAGTACCGGCAAATTACAAGAGCGCAGCCGAGCTTATGATAACGGAGAATTCTCGGAGCTTTTGAAAGCCGACCTTGCGCAAAGACGTTCCGAAAGCCTTGTTATTGTCTCCCCGAAGCTTGAGGAAACGCTAAGCGAAGATCCCGACCTGTGCGAGGAGATTCGGCAGAAAATAGCTCAGCTCGGTCAGAGCCGCGACAACATCATAATCGTTGACCGAAACGGAGAGGTAACCAAATACTCGGCCAAAAACGAAAGCGACAACTTCAGCAGTCCCACTGCCGAAGAGCTTAAAGAGGTCGCGAAAGCCCGTGCCCGCAGAAAAGCCCGTCTTGACGCTTACTTTCAGCTTTTGGAAAAGGTATGTATAAAGAGAAAGCTTGTAGAGCAGGAAAACGCGAAACGCGCCCGCGGCAAGAAATACCGTTCGGTCACCGAGCTTGGTGTTATCGTCAAGAGCCGTCAGCTCTCGCCCGCCCCGAAAAATCCCGATTACTTTTTCTGATACGACCGTTTACAGAGGTGATGAACTTATGCTCGGTATCATATTCGTGATAATGCTGGTGATACTGCTTTACAGGGCGGGAGTTATGGGTCTGGAAAATCCGGCCTTTACAACCGCGACTTATATTGTCGGGCTGATAACCATAACGCTTACTATTGTGTACGGCGCGCTTGTGGGTAAGTGGGCAGTACAGGATATTGTTGTGGCGCTTGTGATACTTGTTTTCCTTTTCCTGCTCAAGCCGCTTATACGAAAGCTACTCGACCTTTACGATCTGCACAACCAGGTAAAGCCCGACGAACGCGACAGAATTTACACAAAGTATGAAATGTTCGGCGATGACAATGATGACTTCGACAATTTCAGATAGTTTAACACAACCAAAGGGGACTTTTTGAAAAAAGTCCCCTTTGTAATCCTTCAAAAACTTTTTGCAGACCCTTGTTGTCATGGACGAAACAAGACGTCATTTAACAAGATTTGAAAACTCAAGCGCCTTTCCGACATCGCCGTCAACTTTCAGCTTGCCCGTGGTAAACGCCAGAACGGGGTCGAGCTTTCCGCCCAGAAACTTCATGAAGTTTTCGGGGCTCATCGTGATAGCGCAGCTTCTGTCGTTGTACTCGTACGGCTCCGCCGACACCTTTCCGTCCTTTATCTCAACGTAGAAAACTCCTCCGTTTTCTCCCGTGAGATTGATCTGGACCGCTAAAAAATTCGTTTTGCTCGCGTCGATCTCCTTTGCTTTTTCCTGTACTTTCGTCATAATTTCCTTAAACGTCATTTTTAAAAAGCTCCTTTCAGCTTATTAAGACATTTTCATTCAACGTGAATGACCTCAACGGGACAGCTCTCCTCCGCTTCTTCCACAGCGTCCTCAAAACCGTCCGGCTCGGCTATCACCTCCGACAGTCCGTCGCCGGCAATGCGGAAGACCTGCGGGCATATCTCAGCGCAGACTCCGCAGCCGATACAGCCTTCACGCTCAACATTTACTTTCATATAAATTCCTCCTTTAAGAAATAAGTAAGACATAAGATAACTTTCCCAAAGAGAGAGAATTTATACTAATGCGTAATTCGTAATGCGTAATGCGTAATGCGTAATTATTTTTTCGGGTATATTATGTTTTTCCTTGCGGAATGTGAGAATATAACCTGTAAGGGCTATGTATAAACGTAATAAACACAAACTTAATTACGAATTAAGCATTACGAATTACAAATTGATAAAGTTGGTTCTTATCACAGGTTCGCTTTCGGGGAAGTTGACTCCCACAAGCTTGCCCGCTTCGATACATTTAAGCAGCCACGCCATGTTGTTTCCGAGCGTCCGCATCGTCTGAAGACCTTCTTCGTCCTTTAAGACCTGCTCGGGAGTGCTTCCGTGAACCTGATTCCAATACTGCGAGGAAACGATCGGCATACTGCTTATGGTAAAATACTTGTTCATCTGGTCAAACGCCGCCGAAGCCCCTCCTCTGCGGCAGCTTACCACCGCCGCCGCGGGCTTTCCGACGAGATTTGATTTCCCCGAAAAAAACGCCCTGTCCATAAACGACGTCATCGCTCCCGACGCCGCGGCGTAATGCACGGGCGAGCCGAAAATAAATCCGTCCGCGTCCTTTGCCTTTTCGGCGAACTCATTGACGCAGTCCGCGACAACGCACTTTTTTATCTTTGAACAACACCCGCAGCCCGTACACCCCGGCACCGACGCCGTCCCTATCCAGAAAATCTCGGTTTCTATCTTGTTTTTATTAAGCGCCTTTTCCGCTTCGCACAGCGCGGTGTATGTACATCCTTTTTCATTCGGCGACCCGTTTACCAGAATTACCTTCATAGTTACCTCCTTTGTAATTTTTATAATTTGCAGTTTGCAGAAAGAGTACTCTTTCAGACTGTTGAGAAGTCCCCAGATGCGCGAAAGCCTTGCCACGGCAAGGCTTTGTGCCTGCCGTGGCAGGGCTGACAAAGCAGATGGGGGCTTATCGACAGTCTGAAATCAGTCTCCCGTAGACTCCCGCAGTATCAGGCTGTGCGGAAGCATATATGTAAGCGTATCCTGTTCTTCCGAAGAGATATTCGCCATAAGCTTTTCCGCGACGGTCTTTCCCTGAAGATAACACGGCTGGTCTACCGTCGAAAGCTTTGGGATAAACATATTCGAGTACGCGATATTATCAAACCCGATAAACAGGATATCCTTTCCGACGGCTATGCCGTGCTGTATCGCGCAGTTCATAGCGCCTATCGAAATAGTGTCCGAAATGGAAAAGATAGCGTCGGGTTTTTCGGGAAGCGCCAGGAACAGCTCGCAAGCCCTTATTCCCGTATCCGAAGAATAATCCCCGAAATAGATAAGGTTTTCATCGACCGCTATCCCCGCTTCTTTAAGCGCCCGATAATATCCGTTTTCACGGTCGACAGAGGACTGGCTTCTTATCTCCGTTGTAACAAGCGCTATTCTTTTTCTGCCTTTTCCGATGAGATATTTTGTCGCGTCATAGCCCGCGCGCTCGTTGTCGATAGTTACGCAGAGGACTCCATCCGTGTTCAGTCTTTCGAGACAAATGGCTATCTTATGTTTTCTCGAAAGGTCCATTATCGTCTTGCTGTCGAGCTTTGGCGCAAGCAGAACAGCTCCGTCGACCGCCCTCGCGAACAGCATTCCCAGCAGATGAAGCTCGTGCTCGGGGTCGTTTCGCGACGTCGCGATAAGCACGTCGTAGCCGTTTTTCGTGCAGGCGTCCTGCATTCCCCTCAGAACATCGTTGTAAAAGCTCTGGTCGGTCGAGCTGATTATCGCCAGAATGCGCTTGGTCTCGCTTTTGCGCAAATCTCTCCCAAGGAAATTCGGGCTGTAGCCAAGCTCTTCGACCGCGCGGTTTACGGCGTTTACAGCTTCCTGCGAAACGTTGTTCTTGTTATTGAGAACTCTCGATACAGTAGCCACCGACACATTCGCTGCTTTTGCGACGTCTTTTATAGTTATATTCATTTGCATCACCTTGTAATGAAATTTCCACGGATTTTTGTTCCTTATACATATAATACAATATTTAATAATCGTTTTCAATGGGCAAAATATACAAATAAATGTAAAAAAGTTCTAACACTTGTTACACGAAACGTTTTTTGAGGACAAAAAAAGAGCGCTCACACGCCCCTGAGGAATAATTAAACACGCTGATACAAAATGGAAAGCGGCGACAGACATCAGGCTGTTGAGAAGCCCCCGGATACGCGAAAGCCGTGCCACAATCAGCCTTTGTGGCTATTGTGGCGCGGCCGGCAAAGTAGATGGGGCTTATCGACAGTCTGAGCTTTATGTCTTGAGTTTTGACACCTGATCCTTCAATACCACCGACATCTGGCTCAGCTCCTGACACGACGCCGCCGACTGCTCGGCAGTAGACGCGTTTTGCTGAGTAACAAGGTCGATATTCTCCGCCTCGTCCTTTATCTGCTGAACAGAAAGCGTCTGACGCTCGGACGCCGACGAAATCTCGCTGATAATAGCGCTTGTCTGCTCGGAAAAGCTCTTTACCTCTCCCATAGCAGCGGCGGTGCTTTCCGCGATCTCCGCGCCGTGCTGTACCGCGTCTATCGACGCCGTGATAAGCGAGGTGGTGTTGTTCGCGGCTTCGGCGGATTTCTGCGCAAGGTTTCTTACCTCGTCCGCTACGACCGCAAAGCCCTTTCCCGCCTGACCCGCGCGTGCCGCCTCTATCGCGGCGTTGAGCGCGAGGATATTCGTCTGGAACGCAATGTCCTCTATCGTCTTGATAATTTCGCCTATCTTGCCCGAGCTTTCCTTTATCTTATCCATAGCCACAAGCATATTTGATATCTCCTCGTCCTGAAGAGATATCTTCTTCGCCGTCTCCTTAGACAGCTTATCCGCCCTTTCGGCGTTTGCGGTGTTTGTATTTATCGCCTCGGATATCTCGTTGATAGCCGAAACCAGCGTTTTTACCGCGTCCGCCTGTGTTGTGGTCGCCGCGGTAACGCGCTGTGTTCCCTCAGACATCTGCGCGGTGCCCTGCATAAGGCTGTCCGCGGACGAGCTGATGTTGCGGATAAGTCCGGAGAGGTTCTCGCGTATCTTATCAAACGAGGTCTGTATCTCCTTGAAATCGCCTATGTACTCAAACTCCGGCGACTGCGAGAAATCACCGTCCGCCATTGCCGAAAGCATCCGCGAAATATCCTTGATATAGTCGTTGAGCGTCTGCTTCGCCTCTTCGAGCTTTCGGGAGAAATCGCCTATCTCGTCGTTTCCGAAGACAAAGTGACCGCTCTCGCTTTCGAGATGACCCGTGCGCATTTCCTCGGCTATCTTGTTCGCCTGAACGATAGGCGTGCCGACCATCTTCTTTGTCGCGGCAATGAGAATGACAGCGCTTACGACAAGAACAACTATTGCCACGCCGACAGCGGTGACTACCATGGTAATAAACGACGCGTCCGATTCCGCGAGGGAAATTCCCGCGAGATAAGCGCCGACTATCGTTTCTCCGGTGTAGTCATACAATGGGGAATACTGAACATAGAAGTTTTCCCCTTGGAAGTTTCTGTTGAGCTGATAATTCTCCGTTCCGTTTACAACTACTGCCTGATAAATGGAATCAACCATCTGAAATCCGACAAAGCGCACTTCGTTTTCATCCGCGAGAGTAGTAGCAACGCACGTATTGTCCGAAAAGATCATCGACTCGGCGGTGGTCTGCTCTTTTACCCTATCGAGATAATTACACTCCGCCATATCCATTCCGACGATTATCGAGCCGAGCATCTCGCCGGTCCTGTTGTCGAGAATGGGCGCCACATACTGTACGGACAGAGGAAGATTAGGGTCGGCAAACAGGCCCTTCAGCGTCGTGACTCCGTCCTTTACAAGCTTGCACTTCGGCTCGGCAAGCTTATAATTATCCGAGCCCCAGATAAGCCTTCCGAGCGTATCGAAAATAGCCACGAAATCGTGCTCGCTTCCGAGGGAATATTCCCACTGTTTCTGAGCGTACTCAAAATCCGTATAAACAATAACGTTTCTGTCAAACTCGTTTCTCGACCATGTAAGAGCTATCGACTCGAGACGCGACGCCTGAGAATCTATCTCGTCCTTAAGTACCTTCGCGCCGGTCTGCGTCTGTGAAACTATCAGTTTATCCGTCTCGCTTTTGGACAGAATGACAGACACGCCAAGCACCGCGGAAACCATTATGAGCATCGCGACAGTTACTATAAAAATAATCTTTTTGGATATTCTTGACAGTTTCATATTTCAGCCCCCCAAGGCACAGCCCATTTTTAAAATAATATCCCTATTTATTTTAACATATCTTTATGCTTTTGTAAATAGCTTTCTCGCAATTTTTACAAAATTCTTATAAAACAAGCGGCGAATTTGTATAAAACAGCAAAAGCTTAGATGATTTCGTACTGTTACAGCCTGCGAAACCGTGTTATCAGACTGCCGAGAAGCCCCCAGATGCGCGAAAGCCGCGCCACGGCTAACCTAAGGGTTTCCGTGACGCGACTGACAAAGCAGATGACGGTTTATCGGCAGTCTGGATTTATTTTACTACTCTTACGCCTACTACATGAGGCACTACCTTTATCTTTTCCTCGATGCCCGTAGGTGTGCCCGAAACGTCAAGGCAGGTATAAGCGTAGTCCTTTTTGGACTTGCTCTGCATATTCTCGATATTAAGACCCAGCGCCGAAACGGGAGATGTGATGTTGTTTATAACTCCCTCTACGTTTTTGTGGATAACGCATATCTTTGCGCTTCCCGTAATAGCCATTTCCATATTCGGAAGGTTTACGGAGTTTTTGATGTTTCCGTTTTCGATATAATCCGCTATTTCCTGACACGCCATGACCGCGCAGTTGTCCTCGCTTTCGGGAGTAGACGCGCCGAGATGCGGGAAAGCTATAACGTTTTCCGCGCCGATAAGAGCGTCCGTCGCGAAGTCGGTGACATAGCATGCCATTCCGCCGCCCGCGAGAGCGTCGAGCACAGCCTTGTCGTCAACAAGGTCGCCGCGCGCGAAGTTGAGCAGACGGACGTTTTTCTTCATCTTGGAAATAGTTTCCGCGTTTATCATTCCCTTTGTATCGGGAGTAGCGGGAACGTGCAGCGTGATATAGTCGCACTTGTCAAAGATCTCGTCGTTGGACTTTACATAGTGAACGCTTCTTGAAAGCATAAGCGCGTTGTTTACGGAAAGGTACGGGTCTGCGCCGTAAACCTCCATTCCGAGAGCCGCCGCGGCGTTTGCCACAAGGATACCGATAGCGCCGAGACCTATAACGCCGAGCTTTTTGCCCATTATCTCGGGACCTACAAACTGGCTCTTGCCTTTTTCAACCAGCTTTGATACCTCGTCGCCTTTGCCCTTGAGGGTCTCTATCCAGCCCGTCGAGGGAACTATCTTTCTCGAGGAAAGCAGAAGTCCGCAGATAACAAGCTCCTTTACGGCGTTCGCGTTCGCGCCGGGGGTGTTGAATACAACTATTCCGCGCTCGCTGCACTTGTCTATCGGGATATTGTTTGTGCCCGCGCCCGCTCTCGCGATAGCGAGCAGATTAGAGCCAAGCTCCATATCATGCATAGCCGCCGAGCGCACGAGGATAGCGTCGGGGTTAGCCGCGTCGTCGCTTATCGCGTACTTGCTCTTGTCAAGCAAGTCCGTGCCGCAAGCGGCAATTTTGTTCAGTGTTTGAATATTATACATCTAATGAAATCCTACTTTCTGTTTAGTTATTGACGGGAGTGATAACAGGCTTTCCGTCCTTGTCCAGCAGCGGTGTAAGTCCGCCAGCATATCCGCTCATATGGAAAACATAATTCACGCCGGTCTGTTTGTCGACCCATATCTCGGTTACATTTGTAACACCCTGCGTATAAGTCTTTATAAATCTTTCGTAAGCCATTTTTCCTCCGAAAATCAGCTGTTTTCAGCCTCAAACTTCTTCATAAACTCTACGAGCTTTTCCACGCCCTCAACAGGCATAGCGTTGTAGATAGAAGCTCTCATGCCGCCGACCGTTCTGTGACCCTTGAGGTTTTCAAAGCCCGCCGCCTTTGCTTCCTTTACAAACTTGGCGTCAAGCTCCTCGCTGCCTGTTACGAACGGAACGTTCATCAGCGAGCGATCCTCGGGACGGACGGTTCCCTTGAACAGCTTGCTCTGGTCGAGGAAGTCGTAAAGTATCTTCGCCTTCTTTTCGTTGTGAGCCTTCATAGCCTCCAGACCGCCCATTTTCTTTATCCACTTGAATACCTTTCCGCAGATATAGATAGCGTAGCAGTTGGGAGTATTGTAAAGCGAATCGTTGTCCGCCTGTGTTTTCCATTTGAGCATGGTGGGAGTTCCCGGGAGCGTGTCCTCGGTGATGAGGTCCTCGCGGATAATTGCGATGACCAGACCCGCGGGGCCTACGTTTTTCTGAACGCCGCCATAGATAACGCCGTATTTCGTAACGTCTACCGGCTCGGAAAGGAAGCACGACGAAACGTCAGCCACCAGCGTCTTTCCCTTGGTGTTGGGGAGAGTCTTAAACTTTGTTCCGTAGATGGTGTTGTTCTCGCAGATGTAAACATAGTCCGCGTCCTCGGGGATATCGAGGTCGGAGCAATCGGGAATGTAAGAGAAGGTCTTGTCCGCCGAAGAAGCCACCTCGACTGCCTCGCCGTATATCTTCGCCTCCTGATACGCCTTTTTCGCCCACTGACCCGTAACGATGTACGCCGCCTTCTTATTCTTCATCATGTTCATCGGAACAGCCGCGAACTGCTGAGAGGCGCCGCCCTGCAAAAACAGCACCTTATAATTGTCGGGAATGTTCATAAGCTCGCGAATGTCTTTTTCGGCTGTTTTGATTATATCGTCGTAAGCCTTTGAACGGTGGGACATCTCCATAACGGACATACCCGTGCCGTTGTAATCAAGCATTTCGTCCGCGGCCTCTTTGAGCACTTCCTCGGGAAGTACCGCGGGACCCGCGCTGAAGTTGTAAACTCTCATTTAATGATCCTCCTGAAAGATATTTAGGTTTTAAAAACCACTATTTCTATTATATGACAAATCTTGCCCGATGTCAAGACGGTTTTTTAAAATTCGTAATTCGTAATTCGTAATTATTTCTTGGAATAAAACGTTTACGCCCTACGGATTGCGCAGATATAACTCATAAGCGTGGCAGTCACAAATTTAACGGGTATTTTTTTCGGCAAAAAAATGCGTAATACGTAAAGTCAATTACGCATTACGCATTACGAATTTACACGGGCGTTATGGTGACGACCGGTTTCTCGCCCTCTTCTTCCGCGTCCTCCGGGATATCCGAGGCGATTATTTTATTCTGATTTGAGAAGTTTACCGAAAGCGAATAATGCGGGCATTTCAGCGAGATAAGCTTTCCGCTCGCGTCGGCTGTGACAATCACCGGGCGTCCGTCAAACTCCGTTTCCACCGTGATTATCCCGTCGGAAACCGCGCGCTTGTCGGCGGGAGCCTTCTGCAGAGCCTCGACAGCCTCGGAAATTATCTCGGGCATAAGAGTATACTCCGAGTTTTCGTCAACGGAAAATTTCAGCGCCCCGAGCGTTCCGCTTAAGCCATCTTTATTCAGCCTCAGCGTCATCCCCGCGAGGGCTTTCGGCTCGGTAAAGGCAAACACCCAGTCTTTTTCGGATATGTAGGATATGTCCGCCGCCGCCTCGAGCTTTCCGCAGTTTATCTCGGCATTGACGGTATACCCCGCGCTGAAATCGGGCTTTGGCTGCATAAAGGAAATGTTTTCCGAGCAGCCGCTGAGCAGACAGCCGCAGCAGACGACAGCAATAATTTTCGCGAATCTTTTCGATAATTTTTTCATAAATGCCTCCTTGGTTTGCCGCACTTTCAACGGCGGCTTATTGAAGGCAATCAGAGATTTTCAATTATGTCGCTCGCGAGAACTCTGCGCTTAGGCATTGTCTTTACAAGCTCGTCGGCGGTCTTTCCGTGGATATACGCGCCCTCAACGGCCGCGCTTTTCGCGGGAACTCCCTGCGCCATCATCGACGCGATGATCCCCGTAAGCACATCGCCGCTTCCGCCCTTTGCGAGCGCGGCGTTTCCCGAGGAATTTACCCACACCTCTTTGCCGTTTGCGACAACGGTATACGCGCCCTTAAGCAAAACCGCAACGCCGTATTTTTCCGAGAACTCTCGCGCGGCGGATATCCTGTCGCGCTGAATTTCGTTGACCGAAAGTCCGCTTATCCGGGAAAATTCAAGCGGGTGGGGCGTTATCACCGTATCGCCTGTCCTTGCCTTCAGAATATCTATATTCGCCGAAATTGAATTTATTCCGTCAGCGTCAATAATTATCGGACAATACGCGTTTTTTATGACAAATTCCGTAAGCGCGCGCGTCTGTTCGTTATTGCCCAGACCGCAGCCTATCGAAACGGCGTTCATTCTCGGAAGAATTTCGGCGATCTTCTCCGCGCAGTTTTCCGCGATAAATCCGTTTTCGTCCTCGCAAAGCGGGAGATATGTCGTTTCGTAAATCGACGAGGCGAGTATCTTTACAACGGATATCGGCGCGGCAAGAGTGCAAAGCCCCGTGCCCATTCTCAGGGCGGCTTTGGTGGACATCGCCGCCGCTCCGCAATAATACAGACTGCCCGCTATGTTGAGAAGTCTGCCGAAGCTGCCCTTGTTCGCCGAGGGGAGACGCTCGGGCAAAACGTCCTCGCCGACTGTCTTGAAAAACGCCTCGTATTCCTTATAGCATTCGTCGGGTATGCCGATATCGAGCAGTTCGACCTTTCCCAAAACATCAACGCAATTCGGACTTATCAGCCCTTTTTTCATTGCCGCGAGCACGAGCGTGTGAGTGGGCTTAAAGCAATTTTCGTCAAATTCGCCTGTATCGGAATCAACGCCGCTCGGAACATCGACCGCGAACTTAAGCGGAATTTGATTTGCCGATTTCATAATCTCCGCGATTTTTTCGGGGAGCTTTCCGTGAAAGCCCGTACCGAAAACGCAGTCTGCCGCGAGGTTCGCTTCGCTCAGTGCTTCCTTACAGCGGTCTTTGTCATTTGTCCAATCAAGCGCGGAATTGTCGAAATATCCGCGCGCGGTATCGGTTTTAGGTTCGCCGTTCGCGAGGATAATCTCGGTCGGGATATTGTTTTCGCGGAGGATCTTCGCGATAACAAAGCCGTCGCCGCCGTTGTTTCCCGAACCGCAGAGGATTACGGCTTTCGTCCGGTTATCGCAAAAACCGAGGATATGATCTGCCGCGGCAGTTCCCGCGTTTTTCATAAGCCGAGAATACGACAGAAAGCTCCTGTCGCATTCTTCTTCCGCTTTTTTCATCTGCAGGTTTGTGACAACGTATTTCATAAAAATTCACCCATATTTTCAATGTATCACCATGTTTAAAACCCTCTACGAGGGTGAGGAGTTTTGCGGGGGCTTCGCCCCCACCCCCCACCAAAGGGGCAAAACCCCTTTGGAAACCCAATTACGCATTCCGAATTGAAATTTAAGCGTCCACTTTTCCGTTGCCATTGACCACCCTTATCTCCAGCCTGTGCGGAAGACATACTATCGGCACGGCGCCGCTTATCTTCCCCTGTCTTACGCACACCTTGTCGGGGCAGTCCGCCGAGGACACGCATATCTTCCCGTCAGAGACCTCGACGACGTTAAAGCCGTCCTCGCAGTAAACCGTAAACTCCGTGCTTTCGGAAAGCGAAACGGTTTTTATCAGCTCACCGTTCTGATATATCTCGGCGCGCGGGTCGTTCATCTCGGCGCTTTGCATAAGCACAAACACAACTATCCCCGCTATCGCGGCGAGAGCCAAAACAACCGCCGCGGCAATGATTTTCTTATTCATCTCTTCTCCGCCAATCCAAGAATTTCATCAATATCCCCGACATACTCTCCTACATTCAGGCGGTAATGATCGGCGGTCTTTCGCAGTTCCTCCGCGTTTTTTTCGGTTTCGTCATACACCGCGCAAACGGTAAATCCCGCCGCTTTCGCCGACTTTACGGCATACAGCGCGTCCTCGAAAACAAGCGTTTCACGCGGATTCGGACTTGCCGACAAAAACGCGCTCGGTGTGGATTTGTCGGCGCCGCCGATGATACCGACGAGAAATTCCATAAGCCCGAGCCGTTCGAGCGCCGCTTTTGCAAGCTCCGCGTCAGATGAGGTAAGTATCTTCATCTCGATGTTCCGCTCGGACAGTTTCTCCAGAAGCTCCCTCGCGCCCTTTTTCGCTTTTACCTCGTTTTTGTAGAAATCCTCGCTCATCTGCGTTAGCTGTTCTATTATCTCGTCCTCGGAAAGCGGGATATCATATTCGCGTTTAACAAGGCTTACGGCGCTTTTCATCGAAAGCTCCCATATCTTTTCCGAAAGGTCGTCCGCGGGAGTTTTCCCGAGCGAGATAAGATACCGCTCCGCGAGGTCGTTCCACATTCCGTTTGAATCCAAAAGAGTTCCGTCGAGGTCAAAAATCGCCGCCTTAATCATCTGCCTTCTCCGAAAGTCTCTTTGAGTATTTATTGCGGAAATCCTCGAAGGTTCCCTCGTCGAGAGCTTCGCATATCTTATCCATAAGAGTGTTGTAAAAATAGAGGTTGTGCTCTACGCAGAGCCTCCCCGCAAGCTGCTCTCCCGCCTTGAACAAATGACGGATATAACCGCGCGAAAAGTTTTTGCAGGTAGGACAGTCGCACTCCTCGTCGATTGGCCGCGGGTCGGTCTTATACTTCTCGTTGGTCGCGTGAAGAATGCCGTTCCAGGTGAACAGGGTCGCGTGGCGGGCGTTTCTGCTCGGCATAACGCAGTCGAACATATCCACTCCGCGCCATACGGCTTCGATGATGTTTGAGGGAGTTCCCACTCCCATGAGATAGCGCGGCTTGTTCTCGGGCGCGTAGGGAATGACCGTATCAAGAATATGATACATTACCTCCGTCGGTTCTCCCACCGCAAGTCCCCCGACAGCGTAGCCGTCAAGCTCCATTTCGCGTATCGTTTTCATGTGTTCGACGCGGATATCGTCGTAAGTTCCGCCCTGATTTATCGCGAACAAAAGCTGGTTTTTGTTCAGTGTTTCCTCAAGAGAATTGAGCCTTTGCATTTCCGTTTTACAGCGCTCGAGCCAACGGGTCGTCCTCTCTACCGACTGTCTTACGTATTCTATCGGCGCGGGGTTTTCCACGCACTCGTCAAACGCCATGGCTATCGTAGAAGCTAACTTCGACTGTATCTGCATACTTACCTCGGGGCTGATAAACAGCCTTTGCCCGTCGATATGCGAGGAGAAGTAAACACCCTCCTCCTTTATCTTACGGAGCTTCGCGAGTGAAAACACCTGAAAGCCGCCGCTGTCGGTAAGAATGGGCTTATCCCAGTTCATAAACTTATGCAGTCCGCCCATTTTGTACACCGTGTCCTCGCCGGGGCGGAGGTGAAGATGATAGGTATTGCAAAGCTCGACGCGTGTTTTAAGCGACTTTAAGTCTACCGAGGAGACCGCGCCCTTGATAGCCGCGGCAGTGCCGACGTTCATGAAAAACGGCGTTTGTATATCCCCGTGTACCGTGTGTAAAACTCCCCTGCGGGCAAGCTTTTCGGTTGTCTTAAGTTCAAACATTTTATATCTCCCCAACGAAAATTAAAATCTTTCATTTATTATACTATATTTTCCCCGACCTGTCAACTTTTTCCGAACAAGAAAAAGCCGCGGCAAATCAAAAGCCACGGCTTATAGATATTCCCCTGTTCTCAGGCTGTTGACAACGCAGATGGGGCTTTATCGACAGTCTGAGTTATACACGCATTCGGTTTACCTGCGTCTTCAGTATCTTCGACTGCGCGGAAAGCTCCTCGCAGGACGCCGCCGACTGCTGGGCGGTAGCCGAGTTTTGCTGAACCACCATGTTTATCTCGTTTATGCCGCGTGTCGCCTCTTCAAGATCCTTTGCCTGAGTCTCCGCGTCATTGGCAATTTCCTTTACAAGCTCGCTCGCCTGACTTGACTTTTCGGTAACGTTTT
>JAFLUF010000006.1 GCA_022508925.1 Oscillospiraceae bacterium
AAGTCTTTGAAAGGGAGTCTGAGGGAAAACTTTCTACAGAAAGTTTTCCCTCAGTATGAAAGAATGTAAGACAGCGCGATAACGGAGCGGCATAATTAAAATTTTAAGCAAGAAATTTAATTTTGGTGTTTAATGCTGTCGGCTGGCGGCAAATGCTCTGCGATGAGAAATTGCCGATTCTCAGCTGTGCTTCGAATCGGCAATGTTGGGAAAACTCTTGTTTTCCCAACACCCATGGATAAAAAGCCGCAGGCTTTTTATCCGGTGCGCTTTGCCGGCGCTGTTTCGCGCCTTCGGCGCAAAACGCTACTTTTTGAAAAAAGTTCCCTTTGGAAACCCTCAAAAACTTTTTGTACACCTTTGTGGTCGTAGGCGATACGTTGTCGGCGGCACCAAACAACCTCTAAGGAGTTGACTTATGAACTACAACAACGTGAAATTCTTCGCCTCATACGGAAAGATCTCTCAGCTCCCGAGTCCCGAACGCACGGAAATAGCGTTTATCGGGCGCAGCAACGTCGGGAAAAGCTCGATGATAAACAAGCTGTTAAATCGCAAGAACCTCGCGAGAGCTTCCGCCGAACCCGGAAAAACCGCGACAATAAACTTTTACGAGCTTGAAAACATTTTTCTCTGCGACCTGCCCGGATACGGCTATGCAAAGACATCAAAAAGCGAGAAAAAACGCTTTTCCGAGCTTATCAGCGGCTATCTTTCGGCAGACCGAGAGCTTGCGCTGGTTATTCAGCTTGTAGATTTCCGCCACTCCCCTACCGCAGATGATATCTCAATGATAAACGCGCTTATTGACGGTGAATTTCCGTTTGTGGTCGTTATGACCAAAGCGGATAAGCTGTCGAAAACTCAGCGCGAACAACGCCGTGAGGCGCTTAAAACCGAGCTTCCCTGCTATGAGGATATCACGGTGATAGAGTTTTCCTCACAGACCGGCGAGGGAGTGGAGCAACTGCGCGGAATAATCGAGGAAATAGCGGACAGTTGACAGTACGCGGAATATAGCCGAAACGCGCTCGGAATTTCGGGCGCGTTTCGGCTTGACAACTTGCGTTAAAAATATTAAAAATCCTCTTGACAAATTGTGTAAATGTTGTTATAATTGAAAATAGATAGTGCACAATTAAATTGCACAATTTCAAAATGCCAAAAGGAGAAATTTTATCAATGAGCATTTACGACTACAGTTTTAAGGCACAGGACGGCTCGGAGGTCTCGATGTCAGACTATAAAGGAAAGGTAGTGCTGATAGTAAACACGGCTACAGGCTGCGGATTTACGCCGCAGTACGACGAGCTTCAGGATCTTTACGAGCTTCACCGTAAGGACGGCTTTGAGATACTTGATTTCCCCTGCAATCAGTTCGGAAACCAGGCGCCCGGCTCGGACGAGGAAATACACAGCTTCTGTACGGGGCGTTATGGGATAACCTTCCCGCAGTTCGCAAAAATAGATGTATTCGGGGATAATGCTCTCCCGCTTTACAAATACCTTTCGGAAAACACCGGATTTGAGGGCTTCAGCGGAGCCTCGGGGCTTATACTCAAAGCGGTTGTCAGCAAAATGGATAAGGATTATAAGAACAACGGTAACGTAAAGTGGAATTTCACTAAGTTCCTCATTGACAGAAACGGCGAGATCGCCGCGCGTTTTGAGCCGACGGCGGCTATAAGCAAGGTACAGTCTAAAGTAGAGGAGTTGCTTTAATGTTTCACTATGATTATACGACCGAAAACACCTGCTCACAGATAATCAGCCTTGACCTTGACGGCGACGTGGTCCACAACGTAAAATTTATGGGCGGCTGCAACGGAAATCTGAAGGCGATACCGCTTTTGATAGAGGGCTGGACGGTAGAGCAGATAGCGGGAAAACTAAGCGGTGTTTTGTGCGGACGAAGACCCACCTCATGCGCCGACCAGCTTTCGAGAGCGGTACGGGAGGCTTATGCCGCTTCTATGGGAGAGATCACCGGCGAAATAAACGGCGGATCAGATAATATAATAAACGAAAACGGAGGAAATTAAAATGAACAAAAAGCTGGTTGCGTATTTCAGCGCAAGCGGAGTTACAAAAGACGCGGCGGAAAAAATAGCCGAGGCTGTGGGAGCTGATCTTTACGAGATAGTTCCCGATGTTTTGTACACAAAAGAGGACCTTGACTGGAACGATAAAAGCTCGCGCAGCTCGGTTGAAATGAACAATAAAAACCTGCGCCCCGCGCTCAAGGACAAATATCCCGATGTTTCGGAGTATGACACGGTTTTTCTCGGGTTTCCCGTATGGTGGTACACCGCGCCGACAATTATAAACACATATCTTGAAAGCGCTGATTTTTCGGGAAAAAGAATTATTCTCTTCGCTACCTCGGGCAACACCGGCTTTGAAAACTCTCTGTCAGACCTGAAAAAAAGCATAAGCAGTAAGACTATGATTGAAGAAGGTATCGTCATACACGGAACTCAGTCCGCCGAGGAATGGAAAAAATGGGCTGAATCCGCGTGCGGTTGACAGTGAATATAAGTTATGTGGGGAAAAGTGTTTTCCCCACATTCGTGTTTTATTACTTTTCCGAGAAATAGGAACAATAAAAACTAATCTTTGATCTCTGACTGAAACAAGACTGATGCCGCGAAAGCCGCCATATAATCGAACTCGGAAAAACCTTCCAAGAGTAAAAGCGGAAGCTCGAGCGGCTCGCAGACGCCGCTTTTGGTTTTTAACGCGCGGTTGAGAGCGAGCGTTATTTTATCGGCAGTCCGCGAGGTTATACAGACTGTGTTTTTGGGACTGTTTCCGCATACGATAAGCTGAACGCCGCGCTTTACCGAATGCTCGGCGTTTTCTCCGACAATTACCCCGAGCGCGTTTGTTATCTCGGGCGCTCCGTTTTTCGCAATAACGACCGCGTTTGGGGCGTTTATCTCGATGCTGTTCCAAGTATGAATAAACTCGGTTTCGGGAAAGATTTTCCCAAAAAGTCCCGCCGCGTTTGTTTCTCCAATGATTATAAGCATTTTACCGCTCCTTTACTGTAAGTATTGTGGTAGGTTTTCGGCAATTTATGATTTCTTAAAATTGGAATTTAGCGTGAAAAATTCCTGTTATTGACTTTTACTTATTTTTGTGCTATAATAAAAGCGTAAATGCTTTTATTATACGGATTTAAACACCCTCGCGCATAGGCAAGCCTTCGGCCTGCTCCGTGCGTATCGGGCATTTATATCATAACCTTGCGGTTATGATATAATTATACAACAAACAAAAAACGGAGGAATATTATGGACAACTTGATTTCCGATAACGACAAGCTTTTTGAAAAGCTTGACAAGCTATATGACGAGGATAAATTCGATGATGTGATAAAAGAGATAACGAAAGTTCCGCAGGAAAACCGCAGCAATAAACTGTTATTCATGCTTATAGGAGCATACAGCAGTTCGGAAAAATACGGCGAGGCTCTGCGTGAGCTTGAACAGATCTTCGAACGGTGTGAAACCAACGAGGATATCGCGCGGTATTGGTATCAGCGCGGATATATCTGCTATAAGACCGACCACGAGTTTGCCGCAAAGCACCTCTACGAGCGCGGACTTGAGGCGGCTCCCGATGATCCGCTTGATTTAAAATCGGAAATTGAAGAATGCAACTCGTTTATTTTAGACGACCTGCACAAGCTTGCCGATATTTCATACCGCGCAAAAACGACTATTCAGAAGCACTGCGCCTCGGGTATGGGCAGGGTAAAATACCGCCTGTCAGATGAGGAATTTTCAATGAGACTCAGTTTTTTGTCGGCTATAAGGCAGATTCCCGGAACAAAACTCGGGCTTGGCTTCAGCGATTTTTTGAAAACCTATCCGGACAAGGAAAAGCCTGTTGTGCGAGAGTTTTTAAAACAACGCTTTAAAATAACCGACAAAAAATCTCTTGATAGTTTTATCAACAACAGCTTCAGCTATAATCTCGCGTTTCTTTTACACAACGTCTGCGCGAATGCGGCGGGAACGCCCGACTTTGACCTTTCTGCTCTTGATAGGAACGGACGTGAGCTTTTTGAAGACCTCACCGTTTTTTTCAGTTATATTGCCAGATATCTCCCCGAACGCGGCGGTGTGGCGGCGTGGGATATATGTGAAAAGATCGGTTTTGCGAGAAGCGCGTTCGCCTGCGGTATAATAAACGAAAAAGATTACCGTTCAATTGTAAATACTATGACGAACTTTGCGAAGGACAACTTTTCGTCCTTTGAGGAATACCTCACATCTCTCGTAATCGGAAGCGGTACGTTTATGTTTGTCGAGGACAACCGCTCGGTAAAATCGGCGATACGCTTTATTGACCAAATGATGCCTCTCATACTTGTGGGAGACGTCGCCGACGTAATGTGGAACGGAAACAATTGAGGACAATAAAACAAAGAAAAACGCGCTCGGAATATTCCGGACGCGTTATATTTTTAACTGTTGTCAACCGTTTATTTCCACATCGTATTTTTTCATCCAATACTCAACCTGCAGGAAATACGCGTATATCTGCGGAACGGTCATAAGCTGTCCGTACCAATTCTTCTTAAACGACGCGCCGTCGGTCTCAAGCATTTCCCGCAGCTTCTTTTCGTTTACAAGCTCGGTGAGACGGCAATCCCCGCCGTCGAGCAGCTTTGTCAGCTTTTCGGACAACAGCCGCATATAATTCGGATTGTGCGTTTTAGGATACGGCGATTTCTTGCGCCACAGAACGTCCTCCGGCAAAACTCCTGTCATGGCGTAACGCACCAACCCCTTTTCGCGGTCGCGGTAATTCTTGAACGCCGAGGGGATATTGTACGCGTATTCCACCAGCCTGTAATCGCAGAACGGCACGCGCACCTCAAGCCCGTGCGCCATTGACATTCTGTCCTTGCGGTCAAGCAGCGTCGCCATAAAATACTCGAGATTAAGCGTAAACATCTCGCGCATTCTTCTGTCCTCCGCGCTTTCGCCGTCAAGATAATCCGTGTCCTCTAAACAGCGGTCATACGTCTTTCTTACAAACGCCTCGGCTTCTTCCCCGCTGAGCGGATCTTTCATCAGTTCGGCGCGCTCGGGAACGCTGGTTGCCCACGGAAAGCCGTCGTAGTTTATCACCTCGGGCTTGTGATACCACGGATAGCCTCCGAAGATCTCATAAGAACACGCCTGTTAACTCCTGTTATTCCTCACCTGCCTTGAAGTTGTAAACAGGCTTTATGCGGCTTACAATTTCGACTGTATCATCAAGGTTGCTCACAATATCGTCAATTGATTTATATGCCATAGGACACTCATCAAGCGTCGCCCTGTTTACAGAGGTCGTGTAAATACCCTGCATTTCCCTCGCATAATCGTCAACCGTAAAATTCTCCTTCGCCTCGGAACGCGAGAACAGTCTTCCCGCACCGTGTGGAGCCGAATAATTATAGTCTGGATTTCCCTTACCAACACAGATAAGACTGCCGTCACGCATATTTATGGGAATAAGCAGCTTTTCTCCTTTTTGCGCACTGACAGAGCCTTTTCTCAATATCATATTTTCCGTGTCGATATAGTTGTGTATCGTAGTGAACTGCTCTTCGGCGTGAAGGTCGAGCGCGCCCATTATCTCGTCAACCATTGCTTTGCGGTTAAGAACGGCAAAGCGCTGAACTATCCTCATATCGTGTATATAATGTTCAAACAACTCTCCTTCACAATAAGCAAGTTCATTAGGAATTTTCGGTATCTTCTCCATATACTCTCTGAGGGCGGACTGAATTTCCCACTGACGGTTCTGAGCTTTAAGCTCCGCGGTTATTTTCGCAATAACCTTCCTATCGGGCTTGGCAAGGCGTGTATAAGCTTCGTTCTGATAATATTTCGCAGTCTCAAGTCCAAGATGACGCGAGCCCGAATGGATTATCAGGTAAAGATTTCCGTCATCGTCTCTGTCAACCTCGATAAAATGATTTCCTCCGCCTAATGTGCCTATACTGTTCAATGCTCTTGCAATATTTACGGATTTACAGCAATGCAGCTCTTCAAGGTCGATATCCTTAACATATTTGTGGGGAGAAGTTCTTATGTTAAAGCCAGACGGGATATTTTCGTGAATTGCTTTATCCAATTCCGCAAAATCAAGCTCTTTTTCTTCGAGCTTTACCGTTTCCATGCCACAGCCTATGTCAACACCAACAAGATTTGGCACGACCTTATCCCTGAGGGTCATTGTTGTTCCGATAACGCACCCTGCCCCCGCGTGAACGTCCGGCATAATGGCGATATGTGAATCTGCTATGAAAGGCTGATTCAATAGTTCAATTATCTGAGAGATCGCCGAGTTATCAACAACACTTGCATAAACATTGGCTGTGCCGTATTTTCCGTTTAAAGTCATCATAAAATTCACCCTTTTTATTATATCGCTAATTTTATGTGCTGTCAATACTCTAATAAGCAAAAAGGCGGCTGTCCGTTTCTGAACAGCCGCCTTTACTTATATTCTTATATTATTCATTCAGATCTTCGTCAAATACTTCTTATCCACAGCCCCCGTAACATCTCCAGAAGGCTTTGTAGAAACGACGACACGATCTCCGCTGAGCTCACGGACATAAAGTACAGAAGAGTATACCCAGCCCGCGAATTTGTCCGATGTGCCGTAAATCGGCGCGCCGTCAGCCATTTTCACCTTGTCGCCGACCGCAATCGACGCGGAAGGTGTAGCCGTACCGATCGTATCGGAGTTAACCCAGCCGTACACATCACTGCCGCCTTTTTCACCGATAAGGTGATACTTGTGCTTTGCGGTGGGAGCGACAGCGGTTATTCTCGCCCTGCCTGCGGTTCTTACGCCGCCGACGGGCTTGTCCGCGCTCGACGAGGCGTAATGCACACCGCCCTTGAAATCGACGATATCTCCGACCTTGTACTCGGCAGGCTTGTCCGCGGTCGGAACATCTTCATCGGGAATAATCACCGTATCCTCTTCCGGAACGCACTCGGCGGGAAGATAGATAAAGCCCATAAACTCAAAGCTCGAGCCCGCGCCCCAATTTCCGTTACCTTTCTTGCGCGTCTTGGTGTAAAATGCCATACCGCCGTAGGCGCTCTCACTTGTGATGATCTCGCTCTCGGAAATAACCTTTTCGACAACGGCGACATGACCCGCGCCGTCATTGCCGTTCCATAATTTTCCCTGTTTCCAGCAGATGACCGCGCCGGGCTTAGGGGTCTGTCCTTTCTCGAGCGTGGTGTTATTGTAAAAATCCTCGGCATTGAGGTGCGGGAGCAAATTAGTCTGCGTTTGCAGTATCTCCATAGCTCGTCCGATCGCCCAGCCGACGCAATTTGACAGAGCGGTCAGGTGTGCGTGAGTAGGGCTGCCCTTGATACAAGGTGAATACCCGCCGTCCGCTTTGCGTATGTAATATTTGTTGTCATTATCGGGTATGTCTGCCGCCGTAAGTCTCGGTTTGTACTTAATCGTCTTCATGTTCATCTTCCTTTCCCGAATTCGCCGCGTCCGAAAGTCCCTCGCCTACTATGTACCCGACAACTGCCGCGCCGCTGAGTATCGCTCCCGATATCTTGTCGGCGGTTTCCTGCGAGCCGTTGTTTATTACGATCATACCCGCGACAAAGCCCGCTACCGCAACCCACAGCTTACGGCTCGTCAGCTTTCTTTTCCAGTCAATCTTCATCTTTGTACCTCACTTTCAAAATATGACCTGCACCAGATATCCAAATACCAAGGATATAACCGCCGTTATAGTGTAACCCGCGACCTGCCGCCACTTTTCGCCGTCGCGCCCTTCGAGCGTTTTAAGGCGTTCACCCTGCCTTTCCTGCTCGCGGAGCATACTCTCCATATTTACCGCAAGCTTTTCAACCGACGACGAAATAGAGCCGATTTCGCGGATATGCTCCTCCAACAGCTCTATGCGGCGGTTCTGCCGCGCGTTTTCACTGTCAAGACGTCGGCAAAATTCGTCATGCTCTTTGCGCGATATGTAATCCTCCGGCATTTTGTTCACCTCCTCGCTTTACAATATTGCTGTTGAAACTGCAATTTAGTGCAATTCAAGCTTTGTCAGCTCATCGCGGAGCTTGACTGCCTGCGTTTCAATTGCCGCGAGCTTGTCCTTGTCGTCATCGGTCGGAGTCCCCGCCAAGATAGCTCTCAACGGACGTATTGCCTGATTGTCAAGCTCGGTGAGTTGTTGTTTTATCTCCGACGCCCTGCGTTCGGGAGAGTTGAGGATCGCGGCTCTTTCCGAGGCGATTTCTTCCTCGGTGCGCTGTATCACTCTCTCGCCGTCCCACTTATACAGCGGAATGCCGTCATTTTCATCGAATAACGGCTTTTCGAGATAATGATTTTGGGCATGAGCGAATTTATCGCCGTGCCCACTGTCAATTTCTGTCCAACCGTCGGTATCATCAAGAAATACACTACTTGCGATTTCTGTAATACCCCCGCGAGCATCGGTCTTGACATAGACCTTTATAGGCTCACTGTAAAAATCGTCTTTTTTCATAAGCATACTTCCTTTCACTTATTACGGTATAATTTCAGCATCGTAACTGTAAACGTCTCCTTTTGCTTTTACGGTCGGGGTTATCCGCATAGGCGGACGCAGATCCGCATCGGGAACATTGCCTGTGCTCCTTAACTGGTAGTATTTTTGACATTTCATAAGTTCCGATACAGGTTCGGGCGGAATAAACCGTGTCGCCTTATCGCCAAATTCGAGCTTTGCCCATTCCATTTCTACGCCTTCTGTTAGCGGCGTGAAAACTATCCAAGAAAATCCGCCTGAATCTAAATAACGTGAAAATCCTATATCCGCATCATAATACAAACTGATAGAACTTTCCGATTTGTCGGGGTATATAAAAGTTCCCTCTCTTATTTTTCCGTTTACAGATACCGATACAGTCATTTCACGACCAATCAACAGTTCTTCGTTTTCAACAACCTGTCTTATCAACGAGCCATCGCCCGAAAATATAATTTTACCATCATCAACCGATATAGTTCCGGCACTGTTTTTATACCACCGGTCAGCTGTGTATTGCCCGCCGGAACCGTAAGAACTCTGTCCTCTCTGATTTATCCTGAAATCGGGGTTTATCAGCAGGTTGGGGTTGATGATATCAGACTTGTTGGCTTTGGCGGTATCGAGCCTTTTTACTTCCTTCTCAAACTCAACAGCAGGTACAAACGCCAACGGATTTACTGTTACCGTAATGTTGTTTGTACGTGATAACGCGAGCGTCACCCACTGCTCGATATCAAACTGCGGGAACTCATCATACGCAGGGATTTCCTCGCCGATCTCGTCTTGCAAAATAACGAAAAGTACTTCGTCCTCGTGGTCTGTTTTCGCGTAAATAGCGATCTGCCGCATTCGTGTTGTTTCGGCTACGCCGTCGTTACGCACCTGAATTTTGATAATCTTGCCGCCCTCTGTAGGCTCTTCTCCCGCCAAAAGCGCCGGAGCAGTTATAGGCTCGATCACATCAGTCAGCGAAGGCAGCTCCTCAACAGGTACTGTTCCCGCACCGATCGCGGCGCGCGTTAATATCAGCTTGCTGCCGTTTACCATTTCCTCCAATATTTTTTCGCCTGCGTCAGTTATTGTAACATCTTTCCACGCCATGTGTTTCCCTCCTAATCATTGTTGTATATTACTTTCGCATAAAGCCGTTTTGACATAGCACAATGCTTTACCGCTGCGCAAATCGATACTGTCCGCGTAAAAACGGTATCGTCATTGTAGGAGATTTTCGCGCAGATTCTCTTTGACTGTGCCGCTCGTGTTGTGCCAACAAAGATATCTGCCGCTTTATCGGGAATTATAATGAACACGGTATCGTCCATTACCGAGCGCAGATTCTTTGCGTATTGCACCTTGAGATACAGATTTTTCAATCCGCCGCCGCTTGAACCGCCGTAGACCGTGAGCTTGAAATGATACGGTTCGCCGCCGTACTCGAACCATTCTTCTACTTTTGCGTCCTCAAACATACTGTGCAGCGCAGTTTCCACGGCATATTTAGTGCCTTTGTACTTATGCACCATAAAGCACTCTTTTATTGCTTTGCGCTTGTTCTCGATAGGAGCTTCTGTATCGTACCAATCGACCTTAAAATCATACGCGAGAATGTCCAGAAGCTCTTCGGGAAGCTCGTCTATTCGTGTATAAATAGTTGCCTTGTTGATTTCTCTTATGAGCTTAATCAATTCCTCGGCAATTACATCTGCAAGCAGCGCTTTCTGTTCGTCTCTTAAAAGTGCGTAGGGAAACGCATCCAAAAGGCTCTGCTTGTCGGTGATAAGCTTACTCATCTTCATAGCCTCCGTTTACAACGTTTATCTCACGAACACGGGCTATTTGAGGGACATTTCTATCAGAACCGTCTACAAGCGAGGTGAACACAGGACTTGTTACTTCCACGCGCTTAATGCCCGTTTCCCGCAAAAGCCAGACAAGCTGGGAGGGGTTTATATCTCGTCCGATTTTGGCGTGCTGCCATTTGATATATTCTTTGACAGCATTATCAACCGCTGCTTCAATATCGCTTACCGACAACTCAGAGCCGCGTTTGATATAATACGTCAGCGAGATGTCATATTCTACGACAATTGGGTCGAGGACTTCTACCATATCTGTCAGAGGCCGAACTTTATCATCTTTGCAAACCTCATAAATGGCGTTCTTGGTTCCATCGTCTGCAATCGAGCCGTCGTCCATTATCGCAAAGATATGTACATATCCTCCATCTTTTTTATACTTCGGACATATAGCGCAAACATCAGCAATGCTTGACGATACTGTTTTCGCCCAATACTCGTATGCTCCTTTCGGACCGGCTGTACTGTATGAATCCAAACCCGACCGCATGAGATCGTAATATCGGTTATCATCCGCCTGTTCCGCGCCGCTGTTGCTGGTATCAATGTTTTCACACGAAGAGAAATACATCACTCTGTCAATATCTATCAGCATGTTTATTTGTCCCGGAACATACCCGTTTCCGACTTCGCCTTCGGTTTCACATTGAGCCGGCACCTCGATTGTCGTTTCACCAATCGGTACAAGCGCATCCTCAGTGGTTTGCCAAATCAGTGTTTGGCTCGAATCTGTGATTCTCGTGCCCCGCGGCACAAGTATTGCCGACTCCTGCGGCGCGGAAATCGTAAACTGCATTGTGCAAATCGCAGGCTTCGCAGGTGTTCGAGCAACATTGTAAATCGTCTCGCCAAGAGCGTCAAGGTTTTCTCCTTCAGCTCTGCTCGCTAAGTTTTGATTTGCGGCGTAATTCAGCATTACGCGCAATTGGGTGATGATGGTCGATAAGTAATGTATTAACACTCGGTCAGGGTCGGCAGGTTGAATCGCGCGTTCCGTGAGCTTTTCGTATGTCGTTATTAAGCTCGCGAGTGTTTCCGAGCTGTCCGTTGACACAAATTTATAATCCGTGCCTCTGCTCATAATATTTCCACCTCCACAACGGTCGCCATTCTTCCGTTCGCGTCCTTTTCAAAAGTTACATTTTTAACCTTGGCACGCGGCTCAAATTCCTCTACGGCGGCAGTAATCTCGGAAAATGCTATCGTCTCAGCAACATCAATTGGCTTGTCCACAAAGTTCATCGCCAAGCCGAATTCCCGATACATAGGAACAGTACCCTTTTTGGTATTCAACAATAGCGCGATATTCTGCAACACCGATTTTACGGTATCGGTTTGTTGAAACTGTGAAGAAAAGCTATCCGTGGATCTCACCGTATAGCTCATGAAATCACTCCTTTATGTACTCGGTCAGCGAAAGTGAAACATCGGCCACAGTAGGCTCGTTATTTTTCCCAAAGTACTTCATTGTAACCGTATGCTTTTTTATCACCCAACGGTATCTTCCGTAACTTCGCTTTCCAATAACAAGATTAAGTATTTTTCCCTGTTGCTCCGCTTCGATAATCTTATCAATTTCCTCCATTACATTCACGCCGAGAAAAGCCGTCAGCTGTATGTTAAGGGAAAACGTGTCCGCGTCTGAGCCGACAAATTCCACCAACGATGAACCGTTATGGCGTTGATGAGTTCCAAATGAAGCCGAGCCGCTCCATTTCGCATTGTTAAATGTTTTGACTTCATTTTCCGAAACAGTAAAAACAATGTCACCAAGACAGCCTACTGTCATTCCATCGCCCCCAATACATATCCATCCTCGTTAAATCCCGGATTGTAAGCACAAAGCACGGTTTCTCCAACCTTGGGAAACCAAGGCGTTATTTCAATTTTCGGTTCGTAAGCTTTGGGAATTTCGGAAGAATCAAAAGTTATTGAAACAGACGGCGAGGATTTTATCACCTTTAGCCAGCCCGAAACAATGTTCACATCGGGGAAATGCACTCTTACGAGCTGTTTTTTCTGGTCTGTATCTGATACCGTTCCGATTCGGAATATACCGCTCATAAGTCCTCCTACATTCCGAGCATTTCGTTTACACGTTTTTGCACGGTTTTATAATCATATCCCGCCTCCGTTAGTCTGCGCTTTCGTTCCTCGCCGTTGCCCCAATCGCCGCGAATACATTGACGCGCAAGCTCGTCAATGTCCGCCGATGTCGCAGTAGAACTGCTGTTTACGGCTTCGTTGGCAGGCAGTGCTTTTCGGAGAGAGATTTGTGTTGTATAGCCCGAGCTTGATATACTGTGCTTGGATTGTTTAATCATATATTTGCCGTTCCATGCGCCAAAGCCCTCAAGCATAACAGCATTTCCCGCGACAAGCGTTGTGTCTCCTGGAAAAGTAAAAGAAGCCTCAAACTCATACTTGTTGTGAAGCCTTAAAAGCTTATGCGCTAAAGCCTGCGCTTCAGCAATGCTTTCTACTTTCTGATGAACCTCAAGGCATTGGTTATCCTCGCCGTCCTTGTAATCCTCCACATAGGCGGTCGCGGAGATCACATTTCCGCTTGCATTAGTGTAGCTTACCCGACAGCTCGCATATTGGTCGTTTGCGCCTGTGGATAGCTTGTATTTGGTATAGCCGCCTTTTTCACCGAATTTGATAGTCCGCACGGTAGCCTTTGATTCATATTCCTCTTGGTCGAATATCACCAAAATGTTATTTGTCACCTTAAGTGAACAGCCGGCATTGTGACAGAGCGTTTTCAGAAAGGCGATATCGCTCGTCTGGTATTGCTCCACCCTCGTATATTTGGGATTGTTTCTGCTCTCAAACATACACGTCATTCCGTTCCTGCCCGCTATCTGTTGACAAATTCCCGAAAGAGATATATTTTCCCAAGATTTGCTCTTTAAGGTCTGCCGAATTGTGCTGCTGTATGGCAGCGAAGTTCCTTTGATTGTGAGTGTCGCAGGAGGTCCCGAAACGTCAACACTGTCAAGCTCAAACTGTCCGCAATCAAGAACATCGTCCTTGCCGTCACTGTTCCAATTTCTGCGCACAATGACGGCGGATATCTTCAAGCCTTTGCTTCCGGCCTGCTCGGTTGATGCTGCGCCACCGTTTACCTTTTCAACCTGACTTTCGGCAAACCAGCCTAAATAATCAACGTGTATCGGATAAGGAATATTCGATTTAAGGTTGAGGTGCGTTATTTTGCCCTTATAGTTGGTGACATTCGCGCCCGGGGTACCCGTACCGTAGCTTGAATACTGCGGTCTTCCGTTTACAATAACTTCATCGCCGATATTCCAAGTAACACTCGACGATGTTGTTACGGACTGTGACGAACCTGAAGTCGAAGCAGATCCGCCGCTGACGAACTGTAAGCATTTAACAGCGACATAAGCGTGTTTTCCCGAATAAGTGAAATATGCCCAGCCATTTGTAACGTCAATGACCTCAATGATTGTTCCATAAGAAAGCGTACCCCGAATGCTGTACATCTCACCGGGACTGCTGCGGATATTTGCTCCGCCCGTCGCTATGACCTTGTACTTCGCGGTTTTATCTTTTTTTTGACCGTCCGAAGAAGTCGGCTTTGTGTCAAGGGTCTTTCCTCCCTCGGCAGCGGCGTTTATCGCCGTATCCAGCCATTTTGTCAGCCACTTTCCCGAACGGTCGTTCAGCTTAATCTGTAAATCGTCAGTCTCATCTTCCTCGTTGTCGGTATATGTAAACGAGGACAAGTCCTTATTCACAGCTTCCGAGATATCCGTACCCGCGAAGAACACCTGAAGATCAGTGCGGCGAGCTAAATTGCTGTCGCTCATCCGCTCACCTGCTTCCACGGAGGCAAATCATCAGCTGTAACCTTATCGTTTATTTCGGGGATATCAAGGACAATCCCCGAGGAAAAAATGAATATTTCCCGATACTGCGGATTTGCGTTTATCAGCACGTCTGTAAACTTGGTGTCGCCGTACTGTGCCTTTGCAATACTGTCCCACATATCGCCCTGTACAGTGGTATATGTCACGCATATGCACTCCTTCTCGTATTAACTTCGTTGTCGGCCATTGCTTCCATAACTGCTTCCTTTATTTGCTCTACGCATTTGTTCAGTTTCTCCTCAATATCGTCATTGTTTCCACCGTTGATTACAAACGACGGTGATATGTTGATAGACGGCTGAGAGCTTGGTGTGATAGGAATAGCGGCAATGGCTGTCGAAGACTGCGCATTGGCGCCGTTTGCCGTTTCCGCGTAGTCTATCAGCCTGTTGTAGTCCTGTAATATCGCCTGTGTTCTGTCGGTGGGGATCACCGTTTCGCCGCCATTGAAAAATCTAAGCTCCGGACCGTTCTCGCCTACTAAATCCCAGCCTCGAGCCGCGTTTGATGTACCGTTCGCATACCCGTATAGTTTAGGTCCCACGAAATTCATTGCGGACTCAAGCTCCGACGGCGATAATAAAGTGGAAGATATGCTGCCGGGAGCCTTACCTACAGAAATTGTTGACGCAAACGACAGCGACGCTGCTACACTTGCCGCCACAGCGTTTGCAGCGTCAGTAACGGTACCCTTATACTCCAAAATAGCGTCCGCATAGGCTGTTATGGTCGCTTTCGCGGCTTCTGCGGCTTCGGCTTCCATATTCATGTCTTTTATGGTTTCTTCCATTTTGGCGGTGATCTCGTCCATTTCGCTGTCAAAATCAACACGGACATCTGCCAGCGATTGAGAGGTCAAGTCTTGCTGTTCCTTGAGCTTCTGGTAAAATTCCACCATCTGCTTAAGTTCTTTATCGGAAGCATTTGCCATACCCGCTATTGCGTTTACGCTTTCCTCGCTGCCGTCAGCGAATGTAGCAAGAACATCTTTAAGCCCTTCGATATTCTCTGCTCGTGAAAGCAGATTCTCAAGGCTTGTATTGTAATCGTTCCAATACTCATACTGCGTATCAAGCGCGGTGTTGATCGTATCAATGCTTGTCGGGATTACCCTTGCCGCAGTGTCCCAGAGCGCATATTGTCCGTTTATACTATCATAAGCCGCTTCATAAGCTTCATTATAGGCGGCGAGCAATTCTTCGGTTCTGTCCGTAACCTTAGAAATTGCGATAGACATACCGTCATAGACCGATACAGCCTTTTCGGAGGTACCTGATACAACCTCACCGTATACCGCGAGACTTGCTTCAGCTTCAGCAATTGCGGCTTGTATAGCCTGCCAATCTTCTAAAGCCTGCGCTTCCATTTGATTTGCTTTATCCAGATCTGCTTTGGTTTGACTTTCGGTTCCGGCGATCATTGCGTAGGCTGCCGAGAATATATTATCGCCAACGGCATTAGAGTAAGTCGATCCTGCTATAATCGAGGCTTTTATCGCTTTGTCATAGGCTTCTCTTAACTTAACCTCCTGTGCGTAAAGGTCAGATAACTGTTCCTTAGCAGTTTCGTACTTTGCCTGTATACTGTTCGCCCCCGAAGCCTCGTCGATCTTTTTCATCATTTCGTCGAGGTTTTCGGTTACATTCTCAATATTTAGCCCGAGGCTGGGGAAATCCTTGTTGAGCTGTTCGATGATGGCTTCCATCTGCGACTGTGTTCCCGCAGTCTTTTCAGATGTACTGCCTAATTCCTTAAGCTTTGCAATTAAAATAGCCGCCCGCTCGCGCTGGTTATCAATTTCGTTCGAACTGTCGTAAAACGCGCCCAACAAATCAGATGTAGATGTATGAAGCGCGTCAAGCTCAAAATAAAGCTCCTTAACGCTGAACGCATTAGCTTCAATGCTTGCGTTCGCTTCGTCAAGGTCATATTTCAGAGCGCGTGCTTTGTCGCTTGTCGCGCCATATGCTTCAACCGCACGGTTGTATTCGTCGTTAAGCTCCGAAACCCTGTTATACTGCTCCTGTGTAGCCGCAGAAAGCGTCTGCATTTCTAAGGATTCCATCTTATTGGCTTCTCTAAGCCCTATTATTCCCGCGGTCAGAGCCGCGACAGCAACAGTAAATATGAAAATGGGGCTTGCAAGCATTGCGGTATTTAATCCTGTTTGAGCTGCCGTCGCACCTGTTGTCGCGGTTGCTTCTGCTGTTGTTGCCGTTGCTGCCGCACCGGCCGCCGCGGCTTTCTTTGCCTCAAGGACCGCGCTCATGGTATCAAGGGCGTTCTTCACCTTTTTGGCGGTGTTAACGGCATTATATACAAGCAGCACCGCTCCGATTTCTGCCGCAATTGCCATTATAGCCTTTACAACAGCAGGGTTTTCCTGTACAAACTCGTTAATTCCGGTAAGGATCTCTGTTTCAAACTGAGCAAGACCGCGAAGCTCGTCGTTATAAAGCTCACCGATAGTCATTTTCAGACCGTCCGTGGCGGATTCGAGCAGAGTAACATCGCCTTTAAGGTTATCAAGCTTGATCTCTGCCATTCTCTGAGCCGCGCCCGTGCATTCATTTATGTCCTTGGTGAGCGATTGATACTGCTCATCAGTGGAGTTAAGTATTGCCAGAAGACCATTATATCCATACTGCCCCGATATTGCCTGAGCATTGCTCATACGCTCTGCGTCGGTCATTTGTTCAAAGTATCCGCGCAGTTCGTCAATGGTTTCAGAAAAGTCTTTCATTGTGCCGTCAACATTCTTTGAGGTAAATTCAACCTCGCCGAAAGCCGCAGATGTAAGCGTTGCGCCTTTAAGTAATCCATCAAAGGTGTTTTTCAACGCTGTACCTGCCATGCTGCCCTTGACACCACTGTTTGCCATAAGACCGACAGCGACTGCAACATCTTCAATACTATACCCTAATGTACCAGCAACAGAAGCCGACTTTTTAAAGGTTTCTCCCATAACGCTGACACTTGTATTGGACTTGGAAGCAGCTGACGCGAGTACGTCCGCAAAACGCGCCGTATCTTTAGCGGTAAGCTTGAAAGCAGTAAGGTTGTCCGTAACAATATCGGAAACCATAGCCAAGTCTTCGCCGGATGCCGAAGCAAGCGCGAGAACCCCGTTCATTCCCGAAAGCATTTCGCCAGCGTCCCAACCGGCCATTCCCATGTAGGTCATAGCTGAAGCGCTCTGCTGAGCTGTGTAGACCGTAGACGCTCCGAGTTCCTTCGCCTGTGCCGTGAGCTTCTTCATTTCCTCGACGTTCGCTCCCGAAAGAGCCTCGACAGTGGACATTGTGCTGCCGAATTCCATTGAGATATTTACGCACTCCTTGTATGCGTCATATATCTCGTTAAGAGCTTTGGCAATTCCCGCAGAAACAAGAGCTGCGCCCGCGGCTTCAAACGCGCTTACTGACTTGTCGCCGAATTTTGCGGCTTCATGTGCCGCCGCTTCTTCCTGCGCGCGCAGCTCTGCCATTTGGTCTTGTAATTTCCGGCTCTCATTGGAAAGAGCGCTTATATCAACTCCCGCTTCATTGAGAGCGTTTCCCATTTGGCTCAGACGCTGCGTTTTCGCGGCGATCTGTTCCTCGGTATTGCGGATCCTTTGCTGTAGTTCAAGCTCCTTATTCGCTAACTCAGCGCTGGCTGTGCCGGAGCGAGTCATTTCGTTCTGAATGTTTTCGAGCTGTTTCTTGTAAAGCTCGAGCTTTTCATTCGACTTTTCAATGCTCGCTTGCTGTTTCTCATAAGAGTTTACATCGGACTGGATCTTGTTGAGGGCTTGTATCTCTTTCTGAGTAGCCGCAAGGACCTTCTGCGCGGAGCTGAATGTCCCCGAGAAGTTCTGCCCAAGCTGCGCGCCCAGCTTAAAGAGCATTTCGTATTCTCTTGCCATAAGCCCTCCTTATTTTTGCTTCTTGATTTCATCTGCCAAAGCATTATGAGCGTCTACCCAGCGCTGTATTTCCCTAATGGGAAGTTTCAGCCAGAACGGCAGCGGCGCATATCCGCTTTGCGATAGAATAAGCAAGGTGCGCCTTAAGTTCTTGAACGCACCGAATTTAGTAAAAAATACTTTGTCCTGTTGCGGATTTTATGAAAATCGCCAAACGAAAGTTTCCTAAGCAAATCAACACCGATAGGCTCTGTACAAGCTCTCGCTGCCATACGAATAAGATAAGGGGCGTAAAAAGCAGGATCCACAGTAGGAAACCGTCCTATTGCGAGAAGCTCGTCTTCAATATTAAGCGCGTCATCAGCCGTGAGCTTTTCAAAGTCAAACGTCAGTTCCGTATACTCGCTACTGTTGTATGTAACAGGTCTATTAAGCTTGCAAGTAAACTGCGGCTCGGGGTTGGTAATAGACTTAACAATGTTGTCAACCTCCTCGTCTAAGTCTCCGGTCGAATCAATATCAGCGTCGCTGTTCTTAGCCTTGATTTCTTCCTTAATTTCGCTCTCGCGTGCGTTCTTTTCGTTACTCATAAAAAGCTCCTTTCAAATCTATTGCCCGGGGCAAATACGCTCCGGGCAATTCAAATCATATTGTTAAATTACAGTCCGAGGAAATTACCTACCTCGGCGAGTCTGTTCGTGCCAGTATGATCCACGTCACGGAAGTTCATAGGATCAACAGCACTTACCAATTCTTCACCGATATACTCTTCTAATGATAAGACGCTGTATTCACCAGACACTGCCTGCGGTGAAGCAGGGGCAAGCGTTCCGCCGTTAAGCGACAGAGGGATAATTTTTGCAACATATTTGTGCTTTGAAAATCCCAATACACTTGTTGTCGGGTCTACATTCTCGTGAGCTACGCGTATGTCAATTACATGAACACGTTCCTCCGCGAGAATGTATGCTGATTCTGATACATCCCTAAAATTGATTGTCATCTTCATTGCGTCATGCTGTCCGATAACAGGCAAATCAATATCTCCCGCAACAGCCGCACCATTCAAGGTGAATGTCTTGTTGGTTTTATTGGGCATTGTAACGTTTGCTATTCCGAGAAATCGTGAGCCGTCCTCATGTATGGTATAATTTATAATTCCTTCATTTCCGTCCATATTGTACCTCCTTGTATGTTAAGCCGAGAGGGCTTCCGTAAGCATATCTACGCTGTATTCGATATGCATATTGATTTGCTCTGCCGGAACGGGAGATGCCGCCTTGGTATCAAGTCTGAATTTGCCCTTAAGCAAATCCCTGTCTGGATTATTGTCCCCGATATACTGTATTTCGCCGCCGCAGAGCTTGCCCTCTGCCGTCAGACCGTTAAGCCAGATATTAAAGTGGTTGACGATTGCATCAATAAGAATACGTGTCAGCGGACGATCTGTGTACTTGCGATAGAGATTTACAAAGGTATTGCAGATCCAATCCTGCGTACGGTTTGTACAAATGAAGTGCTTCGCAACATCCTGAAGCTCGGGCCAGCAGCCTGTATAATTGCCCCAAAGCGTCCACTCGTCGTGATGTATCACCGTAACAACACCGTCTGCGTAACTGATTGTATCAGCCTGCGGGTATGAGAGCGAAATCTCGGTACCGTCTTTCAGTACAGCGCCGGAGATGTCAATGCTCTTATTTGACGGCGACTCAAATGGGCAATTCCCGTTGTCGGAGTCCAAGCTTGCGATAAGACCGCAAACTATCGTAGACAGGTCGAAAAGATAGCCGCCCTTCTTTACCATAGGCCAGCAAACTATCATATTTTCGCTCGTATAGCCGTTCTCGTCCTTATACGCCTTTACTTTTTCAACGGTATTCGCGCCTTCAGCAGAGGTATCAAGGTCAACTACCGCTTTTGCTTTATACAGACCTTCGATATTCTCCGCCTTTGCGTCCATTACAGCAGCCACAACGGGATTGCTCGACCACCCGGGAGCGCACAGCAGATCGGGAACAATACCGACGGTGCTTCTGCACATCTCGACTTTTTCAACAGCCGCCTCAATATCTTCGGCGGTGATCGCTTCGGGATTTGCCTTTTCATAAGCGATATTAAGCGTCGTCGCGTTATATTCCGAGCCGCCTTTGATAAGCTCGATACGGCAGTCGGTGGCAGTATAAAACACGTCATAATCCGTGCCTTTGGCGAGCGCTGCGCCGCCTTCCCCTGTTGTTTTTACTACGAGCTTATCATTGTCGAATGCTTCCGGCGGAAGCACCACCGTGTGATCCACAACATTTACATCTGCGGCAGGCACATCCGTCTTATGTTTGGCGGGATCGAAAACATTGTAGAATATAGCAGGAGAAACGCCAAACAGCCTGAAATGGCTGTACATAGCCTGACACAAAGTCCACTTAGGATCGCCGTTTTCCGTTCTCCACTCATCGCTGTACCCGCCGAGCTCTTTCGCTTCGGCAAATCCGTTTACGAGCTGCGGTTTCCCCATAAAGCCCTTAGCTGTATGACACGGCCAAGCGCCGAAAAAAATCGGTATTCCGCAAGCGGCGGACTTGACTGTAACATAACCGCTATCGTCCTTATAGGTGTTTATTCCGTGATTAAGCATTCTTAATACCTCCCTGAAGGTCGGACAGAAGCTCGCGGTAAGCGGCACTCCACCCATTGTTACCTTCCTTGATTTTCTTCTTCGTCTCCGAAACGTCTCTGTCAGCGACAATAAACCGCTCGATTTTCGGACATTTGTCGATGACAGGTCTAAGCTGCGCAAGAACTGTTTTGCGCGTTCCCGCGAATATGCTTCCGTTGGTAATCCCGCCCTTAATGGACGGACCTACATACACAAAAACGCGCGGCTCGTGTACTACTGTCTCTTCATAGACAGCTTTCTTTTTTAGATTACTCAAAATTCTACCTCCCTCTGTATTGGCGGCAATTCAAATGTGCCGATCATTTCTCCTGCGAAAAACGGTGCAGTGTTGTCGGGATAAGCAAGCCCCTCCAGCGGCTCGTTTACATCAAGCTTGAAATACTCGCTGACATTAACTTTTCTCAGCAATTCAAGACGTACCGTTTCCATAAAATTCAGCAATGCCATTCCGCCTTCTTGCGCGTCATTGTTCCATACACAGAAAATAAACCGCACTACAGCAGTATTTTTAGGTTTTTCACCCGGCTTTTGAATATGATTGCTGTTCAAAAACTGAACAATGAAGTACGGAACAAATTTATCAGCGCTCTTGCCGTCTGGCAGACGCATTTTGTAGCCCGTTGGCGGTCTGAATATCTGCTCGGTATCACCTTTTGATACAGCCGTCGGCAGCTTCAGATGTTTCACCGCGTTTTCGCAAAATATCTTCAAATCGTCGATTAGATTGACTATTGTCATTATCTCCTCCAGCCGTTCATTATCGCGAGGATTTCGTGCTCTATTCGCTCGTCAAAGGTCTCGCGTATTTTGTCGCCGATTGCCTGCGAAACATCTTCATTCGCGTCCATCATCTGCGGCGTTGACGGTCCGTATTTTTCTTCAATCGGGTACCTGCTCGTCGAAACTCTTTCAAAAACTCCGATATGCTGATTCCCGACCTTTTGCCGAAAGACGTGTGCCAACACCTCTGCGCTCGATGAACGCTTGACTTGCGTTCTCACAAGTCCGTCGCCGCCGATTTTGGTGTTGAATTTCAACAGCGGGATATGACGTCCGCGAAAACTGATATCTACTTCGGTTTGCCCCGCGGACGTTCTGATATGCCGTTTTGACTGCGTATACTGCTTGAAATCCGTAACCTTAATGGTGTAATACTTGCTTACTGCTCGCGCTGCATAGGCTTCACCGCTTGTTGCGGCACGCTTTATCGCCGAGCCTATTGCTTTTTCCGCGCCGTGAGGAAATCCCGCAAGCAACAGCTCCGCCCGTGCGATCGCGCCGGAACCGCCAACATCGTCCGTTATGTACACGCCGATAGCGTTTTTCATCTCGCTGCGCGGCATACTGTAAACATTACTCATCGTAAAGCTCCAACTCCAAACAAGCCATTCCCATAGCGTTTTCAACGGTAACTACGCGATAACGCTCAAAAAATGGCTTTCCTAATGCTTCTCCGTCGTCGATTTCGAAGTGCGCTCCATGTTCGGGATATTTTCCGTCAGTGTCCTCAACGCTGAAATACGCCTTTGCCGTAACGAGATGTACACCTTGCATATGATCGTCTTTCGGGATAATGCGGTCAGACTGCTTTACCTTGATAAGCGTGACATCTATATCCTCAAAGGTCATTCCGTCAAACTTTATCGTATGCTTTTCGGCAAATTCCTCGGGGTTGAGGAATACTTCGATATCCGCCTTCACCATTTCTTTAAATCCCATTACTTCACCACCGTTGATTAGGAACGAAGTGTAGGTGCGCTTCCAAAGTGCTCATCCAAAGCCGAAATAAGTTCGGCCTTATTAGCGCGATTCGGAACAGCTATTCCGTATTCTTTTGCAATCGCTTGCAATTCTGCATTTGATGAGTCCTCATTGTATTCAGGAACACTGTCGGCGTCTTTCTCGCCGTCTTCATTGATAGTATCGTCGTCCGATTTGCCCGCCGAAGCGGCATCTGTTTCAATGTAACTGCTGTTCTCCGCAAACGGCGCTCCGTTCACGGTAACTTTCTGAGCCACACCTAACGCACAAAGGCGGTCGGCTTCGGCAGAGGGAACTTCAAACGGCGGGTCTGACGGACTTTTCGCTCTCACGATTCGTCCGTCATTATAGCCGTAGTTGCCTTTTATGATCTTGATATACATTTCTCCGTTTTCTCCTTTCGCAATCACGAAACCACTTTTCCCGCAAAAATGTACGGGCAGTACACTGCCGGCACAGCAAGAGGATGGCTGATAAGATCCAACTCGCGAACATCGTTCTTTTGATCGATTATCAGTTTAGGAATTCGCTTTCCTGTGAAGTCAACAGGGTCTTTTTGCCCATACGGGATGTGTGTGTCGCGACCATACATCAGATGCCCGCATTTCGGGAATGAAACCATCGCGCCGTCCTTTGGGAAATAAGGTGTATTCACTCCGTTTTCGTTTTCGTAGGTTGTGCTTGCCACAAAAATGCGCAGTTTAAAGCCTTTAATATTAAACGGTCCATTTCCAAGGGTCGCGATACCGGGATAATCGATCCTTTCATTTATCTCGCCAAATACAATGCCACTGTTTTTATCAAGCATCCGCGCAATGGATTCGTCCTGATAAAACACATCCTCAACATCAGTACCTATAACAAGGTCGGCAGCATTCAAACCGAGCATTGCAAGTAGTCTGCACATTGCGTGAATATCTCCAATGACATTTGCACCCTTGGAATTCCACGGAATTCCAACTGTATAAATATGAGGTGAGCTGTCTCCCTCATAAAACAGAATGTCATAGGCAGCGCCTTTTGTTTTTGCGTCAACATATTCCTGTACCGTACAGCCATTGTTGATCATAGTCTGAGCGCACATCCACTCCTCGCGTCTCGAAATCGTCAGATCAAGATCCGTAAAGTCATTAACCATCAATCTCACCGCGCGTTCAGCCGGTGTAGTGTTTGAGTAAATTGCCTCTCCGAATCCACGCTTCTTGAGATCATCAATAGTAAGGCTGCGCGACATTGAGATTTTAGGCGGCTCAAACTCGTGTACCTTGTATCCGGTTCTTTCCAGCGGAATAGGATTGCTGCGGTCCGAAACAAACGCCGCAATTTTCCTGTTTCCCTTCTTGTACTCAACAAGCACCTTGTCGGTATTAAAAATGTCCGCGGCGGTAGTAGGGAAATATCTGTCCCTAAAGAAAAATTTTTCGGGCTGAATTTCCTCAACTGCCGCACGAAGCATATATGTACTGAAATAATCTATAGACATCTTTTTTTACCTCCTTAATTGGTATTTAACGCTGCCCTATACTCAATGCCATACTTCCGCAGCGTGTCCTTGTCGGACTCTTTGATTTCGTACCCATCCTTAACAATGAGTTTGTTGGCATTAAACATTCCGCTTATGTAGATATCTACAGGGAGATCGCTCTCGCTGGCTTCAACATCGTCTGTAAGAATGCCATAAGCCTCGGCAGATTCATCATTTCCGAGAATATCCAGCTTTCCGTCCGTGCCTTTTGCGAGTATTGTTCCGCGCTTCAATGCACCCGCGTTTGCTTTAAGCACACCATTCCCGACACGACAAGGCGGCTGTGTACTTATCACAAGGTCATCGGGTTCCATTTTTCCGACTGTCTTAAACAATTCTTTCATTATGTGTCACCTCCCATCGCTCTGCGAACCACAGCTCTTGCCTCTGCCATTTTTTGCTCCTCGGTTTTGACCTCGCTGTTACTGGTATTCTGAAAATCATCGGGCGCAACTGCTCCGTTGACCTCCTGCACTCCGGATGCACGATTATCCGAAGACACATCTCTCAAGAAGCTCTGTCCAAGTTTCGCGCTCTCTACCGCCGCCCTGTAAGCCATCTCCTCAGCTGTGCAGGGAGAGCCATACTTGGCATTTTTCACAGTGTCCGCGCTGAACTGATCCGCGATTTCGTCAATTTTTTGAAGTCTCTCGCGTTCGGCTGCGACTGCCTTCTTGATTGCCTCTCCGTCAACCTGCGTCGACGGAGTCTGTGCTGAATTGTTGTTATCCACGCTGTTACCTCCTTCAATGTTTGTTTCCGGTTTTATATTTGTAACGCCGTTGCCGCTGGTAGTCGGTTCGGGCAATGTTACCGTCGGAATGTTCTCAGGGCATTTCGCGCCGAAAAGTGCGACTCTTCTGCCGCCGACATAAAGCGCGGTTCTATCTGCAGATGCCGCTATCTCCGGTGTATCATCGGATTCAAGCAGCTCGTCAACAAACCCCAAGTCAAGCGCTTCTTTTCCCGTCATATAAAGCTCCTCACTCATCATCGTGAGAAGCTCGTCTTCCGATTTCCCTGTTTTGCGCTTATACGTTGCGACTATTGCTTTGTCATACGCATCAGATGTTTCCGCGAGCTTGCGTAACTCGTCTGCGTTGTACCAACCAAAGCAGAGAGTGAGAGACTTGTGGATCATAATAAGGCTTGATTCCGTTGCGCTGATTTTATGGGCAGCGCATATAATAAGCGATCCTGCTGACATAGCAACGCCATCTACAACACAAGTGATATGTGTACCCTTGCCGGAGAGATCTCTCAGTCTGTTATAGATTACCAGAGCCGCCGCTACTTCGCCTCCAAACGAACTGATTCGAATATTGAGCATTTTCGGAATTCCGATTTTGTCAAGCTCCTTAATAAATTCATCCTGCGCAATGTAATTACCATCGTCTTTTTCTCCCGTCCACCAGTTGATAGGACGTTCGGAGACAATCTCACCGTAAAGATCTATCTCAACGGCATCGTCATTGGCTGCGATGTTGTAATATTTTTCATTGCTGTTATTCTTCGGCATTTTCTTCTTCCTCCTCTAAGTCGTTAAAAGTGATGTTGTTATTGTTCAAAACGCCTTGTGACAGGGCGTTTTCAGCGGAAAGTGCTTGTATATTTTCTTCGTAATTTCCATTATAGAATTCACGGGTGATCTGCTCATTTGTTTTCCAGCCGTGACTCACAACGATTGCGTTGGCTTTTGCCTCCTTAAGCGGATCAAGGTGTGTCTGAGCAGGACCGTCCCACCGCGTTCCGCTCCACGCCGCTCTAATAAGGGGATCCGTGAAGAATCCCGGCGCGGATATTCTTCCCCGCGCAACAGCTTCCGCAAGCCATGCTTCATATATCGGCTTGCAGAAGTCGCTCACGAACCATGAACGGCGTTTCTTAAACATTTTCCACGCTTCCTCTAACGCGCCCTTTGATGCAGAGTAAGAGCTGTTAAACTCCTTCATCAACACGTCGTACGGTATTTCCAACGCCGCACCTACTTGCTTTGCGATCGACTGAGTAAAGGCTTCAAAGCCAACCGTTGGAATGTTCGGATTTCCGAACGTTATACTTTCGCCAGGCTTGAGCTCGACAATCTCTCCCGGACCGAGCTGGATCGTTTCTCTGTCGCCATTTTCATCATTCTTCTCTTCATCCTCCTCACGGTCAAGAAACGGTATTCCCGTACTGTCCGCTTCTGAAGTAATAAATGCAGTAAAAAAGGATTGAACTACCGCCGCTACAAGCTCGCTCTCGGTATATCTGCGATGCTGAAGGAGGACTTCTATAACAGGCGCGAGGTAAGTTACACCACGATACTGGTCGGGACGTTCCGCGTTCATAACGTGAAGAATATTGGGAATTCCTGTTTTCTTACCAACGGCTTCTACGCGTGCCCATTTTGGCATTTTACCGGAATAGAATCCTGCATTCGGATGAACGTCACAAACGTGATACGCCACGACTCTGCCGTCCGAATTGACCTCAACCCCATCGTGGATATAATTGCCATTGTTTGAGTTTTGTCCCTCTGTGTAAGTGTAAATTCCGTTATTAACCTTGTTGGGCGTACATACTCTGTCGGCTTCAATCAACTGTATTCGCAAAGAATAAGGATTCAGCCGCGAGGTCGTTTTGATGCGCTTAAGTGCAGCAAATACATCCCCGCTCATCAGCCAAGATTTTAATGCCACCGACTGTAATTCGTAAAAATTATTCATTCCAAGGGCATCGCAATTATTTTTGTTTTCAGCCCAGAATGCAAATTCAGATTCAGTTTTGAATTGCCATTTTTTTGCTTCTTGCTCGGATAATCCGAGAATTTGCGTGTTGATATGGCACTTCATTTTAAGTCCCGTGCCAACGATCGTAGTATCGTTGGTGTTTACGGCTGATGTTGCAAGCGGCGCCGCCATAAACAGCATTCGTCCGCGCTGTCGGAGTGTAGCGTTGTAAAAATCAATATCCTCAATAGGCGAGGACGAATGTGCTAAGAATTTTTTTAGCGCACGTTTACTGTATGATGCTCCCGCATCACCATAGCCGCTCGCTATGACTTCTTTAGATTTTGGCATTTCCTTCTCCTTTTCATGCCCACTTATACGGGCGCGCCGATGAATCAGACTATATCACATTGTTTGGCTCTGTGTCCGCGCGCGCCCGTTTTGTGAGCAGCAAATACTGCCGAAAACACTCCTTGTACCGTAATGAGTGCTTTCGGCAATACGCATTTTTTTGCATTCGATTGCAAAATTTATTTTCTGAGCTTACGCTTTCCTCTAAGCATTCACATTTTCCAATCAAGGTATCTGATTATATCCCGTTTCGCTTCTTCAAATCCGAAGCAAACACACACGGCATACCCCTGTTCATAAAGCTCTCTGAGCCATTTTCCCTGATTTTCGGACACACGTCCGTTGTGGGCTTTAAGCTCTATAAACAAGCCGTAAAAACCTCCGCGTGAGACAGGCAAAAACAGATCTGGAACACCGGGCTTGACTCCCATCCGTTTAAATCGCGCAGCTTCTCTCGCGTTTCGCTTACCGCCGTTCGGGACATGGAACAAGAGCGCGAGTTCGGGGTATTTACCGGATTGATACTGTGCCCATTCAAATAAAGCCATCTGCTCTGAATCTTCTATGTGTTGTGACATAATATCCTCCAATATTGTTTTGCCTTTCCGTAACGGTTCGTAGCGGTATCCATAGCTTCGAACAGGCAGAAAGGAATAAGACCTGTCCAAGCTCTGCGAACCGCTACGGGAAAGCAAAACATCGGCTAATCAAAAACGCCCTGCAAAGGCGTGCCGCCTTTGGCAATTCGTTCCGCACGTGGAACATTATCAAAGGCAAGCGCTCGACACGAACGATGATACTTTTTTTATCACCCGTTCCTTAACACAAGGCGTTTATATTATTCTAAGCGGATACAAGGCAGGTCGGAGAAACACCTGCCATGCATCCGCGACAAACTCCGAAGAGTATTGTCCGACTACTTGTCTGTCGGCAATATTGCGGTTATTTTCCGCGTTGCTCTGCCGTGCAATATAGCGTCATAGTATGCTTGCTTTTCAACGGCTGCTTCAAGCTCGTCAGACAGCGTGTCCAGATCTCTGTATGTCATCTGCCTATCGCCTATAGTGTAGCTCTTAACACCGCCTGTCAGCGCTTCCTGCGCCTGTATAAGCTGATCTATGCGCTTAGTGTAATAGTCATACATTTTTTTTGCTGTTTCAGGTTTTATCATACTCATCACCATTCGTCAAATACATCGCCTAAACGTCGCCTTTTTGTCTGTTTCATCACTTTTTTCTGCGGTTTATTGTTGATTTCCTCGTTTAACGCATCGGGTTTTGTGTTTCTTATTCGCTGCTCAATAGCGTCAAAATCGGGATCAAGCGCGGCTATCGCCGCCAAATTGTAATTGCGTATATCAAAAGCCTCGTTTCGCTCGTGTCCGGGGATCTTCTCCCACACGAACTTACGTCTGGCTTTGTTGTAAGTAAGGTGTTCGGACATAAGCTGATTAAAGTATTGCTTACCGTAGTCATCGCGCCTCGGGAAGTGACAGTAATTCGCGCCCGGAGCTTTCACTCTCAGATTGTCAACTATTTTTTGCTTACCTGCGTTAACTCCGATCTCGTACACCCATACCGCGCCGACAAACTTACCATCTATAACGATTTTCTGCTGCCGAGGCGGGGACGTGAATGCCACGTCATGTGACGAGCCTTTAATGGCAAAGACCTGTTTGCCCTGCCGCTCGCGACAGTGTTTCCGCACTTCTTGGGTGAAATGTCCTCCTTCGTCAATAAACGTGAGAGTAATAGGGAGTGATACACCGTTTTTAAATTGATATTTATGATTGATTACGTCATCAAGCCGCTCCCACACCTCATCAGTGTCCGGTCTGCCCATAATCACTCCGTGGCGTATGCCCCACGTCTCGCCGAAATGCCCGTGTCCTACAACCTCATACTCGAGGCGGTTGTCCTGCGTATCCACGCCGCAGGTCAACACCAGAACGCCGTCAGGAACTTCCGCATCATATTCCTCTCGACGCGCCATAACGTCTTCTTCGGTGTCCATATCCCCGCGGTTCTCCCACAGTTCGCCGAATTGAGTGTTATAAACCACCTGTAATTTCGACGAGTCGTGTCCTGCTTGCAAAAACTGTAAGATTATATCTTTCCAAGTCGCCCACGGCGATACCCAAGCTGTAAGCCAAAAAGAACGAGTTTTATGTTCAGTCAGAGCATTGGGTGCACTCGCCTCCCATTTCGCCGGTTGGGATTTCATCGTGTGTTCGTCAGAAATTGCACCACAAACAGAGCAGATATACCGAATGTTTTGGATCGAGAAAATTTTCTCGTTTCCGTTCTCGCTTTCTTCATGATCATATCTAATATTTTCAAAGCGGATTTCTTTATATTCCCCGCAGTGAGGACACTTCGTCAGCCACCGCTCCATTGTGCCTATTTGATAAGATTTTTCGATTGCACTTGCGCCTTTAATGGTAGGAGTTGAAACCTCCACCATTTTGCGATTGTAAAACGTGCGCAAGCGAGCCTTTGCCAGCTCCCAAGGATCACCCTCCGAGCCTGCCGACTTCGCCCAACGATCGCGCTCATCACCAAAAAGGTAGCGTATAGGCATTGAACTCAAATCATGAGGCACGTTCGAGCCTGTCATTACCAACACTCCACCCGGAAAAGCCTTTTGTCGCCTCGTGTTTGCGCCGTCGCGGGTTTTCGGGTCAGCAACTTTTCCTTTCAGACACGGAGTTTCGCGTATCATAGGCGCAATTCTCATTTCGGAATATCGCTTAACGTCATCAACTGTAGGCTGGACAAGCAAGATCGGACCGGGGTCTTGATCTATGCAGTATCCAATCATATTGTTCAGCAGCTCTGATTTGCCGACTTGCGATGCGGCAACTACAACTATATGCTCGATCCGCGGATCGGTAAAGCTGTTGAGTATATCCAGCATATACGGCGTGCGTGATGTACGCCACTTGCCGACTTCCGCAGATGATTCCGACGTTAAGCGCCGGTTTTTGTCTGCCCATTGTGCAACTGTAAGATTTTCGGGAGGTTTGATACTGCGGAGTACCTTCGCAAGACAATTATTGAGCTTATTTTCCCGCTGTTTTGCAGTCTCTCGCACCATGTTTCCACCCCCGCGCACCTCCTCGACCGCAATAAAATAGCGGCACGGAGTAGGTTCAATACCTACTCCAAGCCGCTCGGTGTAATTTTTCAATTATATTATATCACACTTGCCTCGGGACAAGCGGGACATTCGGGACATCTTTTTGCACAATTTTTTGTAGTATTTTTTGTAATTCTGTATAAAATGCTACGGTTTCAATACTTTTAAGACAAATAAAAAATATTTACATTTTTTAAAAAATTTTTAAAAAAACTATTGACATACATAGCAAAGTATGCTATAATATAATCACAGGGGAAAGCAAAGCCCCGAGTTCGACGGCAGGTGTCAGAAAGGAGAATTAAATGGAAGACGAAATGAATCTGGGAGAACTGCTCAAGGAAACCGCCGAGGAAAACCAAACTCGGAAAATCCTCGAAATCCTCAAAGAATGCAAAAGCCTTGAGGAAGCGGTAGAAAAGGTAAAAGCCCTACTCAATAAATAAGCAGGGCTGCAAGAACACCAAAGCGGACGGTACTTGCCGCCGCCCGCAATGGGTGTATTCACAGTATAGCACAAAAAGGCAGGATTGTCAAGGTATTTGACATTTATTTTCAAAGGGAGTTATATGGGCAAAACATCAAGCACGGTAAAAAACAGATACGCCGCCAAAAACTACGATATGGTTCGCGTTCTTGTAAAAAAAGGCGAAAAAGATCGTTATAAGGGAATAGCCGATAAAATGGGATTGTCGATGTCCCAGCTCTTCGTACAGGCGGTTGAGGAGTATATTACCGCTCACAACACAAAAAATTAACAAATATCCCCGCTCTTGTTTGGGCGGGGATACTCATTTAATATTTACGCGCAGTGGTAAGGTGAATATCACTCTTCGGAATCATCTGTTTCAAAGGTGGTTTCGTCTATCTCACGGTTCATTCGCTGCCGCACGAGCTCATCATATTTTGCCGCATCGTATTTGTAGCTCGACAGCTCGTCCATAATTGCAAACACTTCTTTCTCAATTATTTTCTGAACCTCAGCCGGCTCGGAAGCCGCTGCACAGGCAGACGCACACCTACCCGCAAGAGCTCTCAAACCGCCGCGAACGTAAAACAGCAAATCTGCCGTCATCTTCTGAACATCTTCGGAACGGTGTATTTTTCCACGCAGTTCGTTAACCTTAAGCTCCTCAATCGCGGCTTTGGATTCCTTGAGCCTGACTTCGGCTCTCTTCCTTTGCAGTTCAATCTCAGCAACGTTTTCATCGCCGCGCTTGGCGCGATCTTCCAACATACCAACATAAGCGTTTACGCTGGAAAAAAGCTCGTATAAAGAACCGTGCGGCGTATTGGTCTTGCATATTACGCCGTTTTTGGTAAGCTCATTGATCCACTGTGACGTTTTGCCAAACGCTCTGCATAGGTCAGCGGTTTTAACGTAAATAGGCGAGCCCGCCGCCAACGAATAAATTATTTCGGTGTTCGATTTTTCGCCTGAAATAGCCGCTTTAGCCTTGGACGTTTGCTTCGCCTTCGTTTTTTTCGTAGTCATACCCTATCCCCCCTCTCAGCTCATATCAAGTAAAGTCCCCCTATTTTTTTGCCTGTCACTGCGTGAAATTTGGGCGTCGGCGAGCCGCACCTACCGGGGCGGGGTCGTCACAGTACCTTTTTTTGAAAGGTGTGTCCTTTGCGCTATGATCAGGTTAACCTCATTATACCGCAAAACGGTCGGGACAAACGGGACAAGTTTTATTTTTCTTCATTTACGTTGAGAACATGGCGGTAATACATCTTCTTAACTGAATCTTCCGTATTGTTTCCGCCAAGTTCCCTCGCAATTTGCCTGAAGTGCTTCTTTTCAAAAACGCGCTTTTCTGCAATTGACTTTATCAACATATCCGAAATGTTGTCAATGTAATTCTCAACACGCTCTTTTCGCTCTGCAAGCTCATCCATATTCCGCTGAAGATCTTCCTTTTTTGTCAACAGGTTTATGTATTTTTCCTCCATGATGTTTTTGCCAGAGGATTCAGTAATTACAACTTTTTCAAACCTCGGTGACGAGTAAAGCTGTGCATCAAGATATTTAATCCGGTTTTCCAACTTCTCGATAGCTTGACCGAGAAGGTAGTATTCGTTTAGTTCCTTGGCAAACTCCATCGTTTTCCCCTTTACAAATTTTTTACTTCTGGTTCTGCTCATAATCGTATAGAATTTTATTGTTATCTGAAACCTCTATACTGGGTAAGCTGAACATAAACAGAATATTCTGTGCTATCTCTTCCGGTGTCAACATAACGAGTGCACTTGCTTCTTCAATGGTCATTCGCTCCGTCCCCCCTTTGCGTCAGCCTATTTCTTTTTACCGTTCATCATCGCGACATACTTCCCGTAGCTCATGCCGTTTTCCATAGCCAGACGGTTTATATCGGCAACAGTGGGCTTGTTCTGCCTTTTCCTCTTCTTGTTTATGTACCTTTGTTTATTCTCCGCCGAGAAAAGTTTTGCGCATTCCGCGCAGTATAATTTTCCGCTTCTCGCGGGAACCTTCCCGCATCGGAGACAAATTCCCTCGACTCGTCTTGTCGCTATCGTTATGTTAGACATCAGGTTTTACCTCCATTGTTGACTCTCCTGTTAAAGTTTTTTTATGGGATTTTCCGCTTCTGTAATTCCGGGCGATACAATCCTATTACCACCGAAGCTTATATTTGCAAGACATTCCATATTGTTGCATCTGAAAAAAGTTATATTTCCCGGGCCTTTTTCCATTTCTATATTTTTGCCACAGAACGGGCAGCGTTCAAGTGATATGTGGGATTTCATTTATTTATTTTCCTCCTCTTTTTTGCGTGTAGGATTGTGCCACACGCAGCCCTTTTTAGTAAAGTGCATATACCCATGACCAGGCTCATACCGCGCCGCGGGCTTGCCACATTTGGTACAATAAATTGAGTAATTCGCCGCACAAGTTTGCATACCGCCTTTACTCACGTTTCTCACCCGCTTTCCTTTCCGCTCGAAAGCATAGGCAAAATACTCGGTGGTTTCCCGAGTTTGTAAGCTTCCGATATCTGCGGCTTCATAAAATCGCCTACTGTCATTCCGCCCGGAAGAACAATATTTGACATAAATTCATCTTCAAACACCGATATTCCGCATTCTACTGCTTCAAGCTTTGCTTGGATAACCAGTTTCAAAGCGCGCCAGCGTTGCCGGCAAGCCTGTTCCCACGCTTCGTATTGGCTGTTTTCCGTGCGTTTCTTGCCCGTAGGTGTTAAAGAGTATTCTTCTTTCCTCGGAAGCGGAAGAACGAATTTTACTTGCCGCTCGTTCATTGTAAAACCGATTAAGGCTTGTCCTGCTGCGGTCGCGTATGCGAAATTGTCCGCGCCGTAGCGTATCAGTATTCTCTCGATCTCCAAGCGTGAGTTCTCGGAAGAAACGCTTGTGTTTTTTGCGTATTGTGCCATCAGATCCCCTCCTGTTAAAATTTAATGTAATAAACCCAGCGTGTTTTTATCTCACGTGGCACACCGTTATCCCTTTTTCGGGAGCCTGTCCAGATCTCTCTTCCCGCCTTTCCTTCACAAATGAAATTGCTTGCTTTGAGGCTTGCTCCGTTCTCGCTTTCGAGAATGTAAGTAATTACCTTGTGATATCCCATTTCGCGAGCTATCCGAATGCACGCCCCATACAATTTTGAACACGCGTTCCGTGTTCCATTTGTACACAGACGATTTATCTCAAGCGTTCTTCCATCGTCAAAGTGGTGCGAGACGGGTCTGCCGCAGATCGCTACGCCTACAATAATGTCCTCGTACTCGCAGCCGATACAGAACTTACAGCCAACAACAGGCTTGTGATGCCTATGATAAAGCTCTACATACTCGTTTGCCTCTTTCAAATGCATAGGAACTATTTTTAGTGGTATGTTGTCTTTCAATACTATCCTCCCTTGTAGTCCTTAAAATCCGGACTGCTGTAGAATATCCACCGATTATTGCACCAACACTGTAAGCGGCGTATCTCGTGTGGAGCTGTCTGCTTTTGGTAAATCATCACATACGGACTGTACCTAAATTCCGAAGCGTATAAATGCGGTACAGATCCTCATCGATTGTACTGTTATAATTCGTGAGGACGTACACAGATTTATTCTGGTATGATTTTATAGTCGAAAGCTCCGCCGCCTCCGGCGAAATTGTCTACTATAAGATCTTTAAAATCCATTGTTTTTTTTCTTACTTTTCTTTATTTCTCCAGCTTACGCCTTTGAAAACTCTGTCTGATTTTCCATTGCGAAAGCTATTTGTATATCCGGGGTTGGCTAAGCTCTCATATTTTCCGCGGACGGCACAGGCGGTCCTGCCAAGCGCTCTTCCGATTTGCTCAAAGCTATATCCTCGCTCAACCATATCCGTAAGCTTGTTGATCTGATTCTCCGTCCACTTCCTGTTAATGCGCCTTACAGGGCGCTGTTTCAATTTCAAGTCGTATATACGTCTTTTAACCGCGCCCTCGGATCGGTTAAGCTCGAAAGCGATCTCGTCCAAAGAGTACTTAAACTTATTAAGCATGTTAATAAGCCTGTCGTCCTCGATTTTCGTCCACGGCTTTCTATTTACTGCGCCCTCAACGGAAGCCCGCCGAGCCTCCGACACCCATTTAGGCTCGTTGCCTAAGATAAGAGGCTCTATGCGCTTGAAATCAAGCAGTTGTTTGTGTGTTTTTGCCCATTCCCAGAAATCCTCTATGTAGATTATCTTATAATACTGCTTGATTGATTTACGTCGCTTAATCGGTAATCCGTACTTTTCCCAATTGCAGACAATACCGTAATGGTAATTCAGCGCTTTCGCGAGCTCTGAAACAGTTATAAAACTGCCGCTGTGAATATGACAACGGTGGTTTGTTTTATAAGCTTTGCACTTCACCGCATTGACTGAGCGCCCTAAATGTGCCGCAATTGTGGGAATGCTTACACGTCCCCAACTATCGTCCAGATATTCAAGCTCTTCTTCTGACCAAGGTTTCATATGTTCCTCCTACCAATTCACCGCGTCATTAAGCAATTTGATTTGCTCCGACTTGGATTTACGTGTATAAATAGCGGTTGTTTTAATATTGCCGTGTCCGAGAATATCCGCGAGAAGCGAAATATCATTTGTTTTCTCCAAAAACTTTTTAGCGAAATAATGCCTGAACGCGTGCGGATATACTACCGCAGGATCTACTCCCGCCATTCTCGCGGCGTGCTTGAGCATAGCCGAAACAGTTCTTGTTGTTACAGGCTCTCCGGTACGGCTGTTTGGAACTAAATATTCAAAATCCGGTGAAAGAAAGCCCGAAACATCCTGTATCAGCTCTTTGGTAAAATATACAGGTCGGGCTCTGTTCGCCTTAGAAACAATATGAGCCTCACCCTTTAGAAAATCCGATTTTCTTATTGAACAGAATTCCGATACCCTCATTCCCGTATGCGCCAGAACGGTACAAATCACATAAGTCCTCGGCAGCCTCTCGCGTGTATAAGCAACAAGCCGCTCATATTGCTCATCGTTGATTATGTTATCCATACAATAACGCTTTTCTTCCTTGACCCATCTTACAGAATATTCAACATCAGCGAATTGGAAATAATGGTTCAGTCCCGCCAGACGCAAATTAATGGTCTGGGGCTTGAAAGTTTCTATCAGCCAGTCGTTATATTGGCGCACCGTGTTTTCGTTCATAGCGCCGTATTTATCAAAAAAGACTTTAACACCGGACACATAGCTTGCGATCGTGTTTTCAGAGAGCGACTTGCTTTTGAGATAATTCTTAAATTCAATCTCGCTCCACCTCTGGGCGGATTGGCTTGCTAAAGTAACTGTATCAGCATTAGCAAGAGAATTGCCGCCCATCAGCAGATTGATAAGCTCCTGCTGCTTGGCAATGATAGCCTTCAGCCTTTTGATCTCACCTGATTCATCCATAAAATTCCCTCAAAATAATGTCATCTGCCCGCCCACTTCAACAAGCAAGGGCTCTTCCGCCGTTTTCGACACCGCCTTACCATCTTCCGCCAAACTGTCAATATCTGGCATCTCCATCGCGCCTGGTTTTTTCGGTAAAGAAGCAAGCGTTTTGTCAATATTTCTCCACGCTCTCCGCCAATGCCAAACCTCTGAAAAATACATCGGCGTGTACCAATAGTTGGGGTCATCGTCACCGGCGTGCATGGGGTTCGTAAGAGTATTGCCGATTTTAACATAACCGGCGCAACCAAGCAGCGAAAGTTGTATATAGCACATTTTCGCCGTTACATAGTCAATGTCCTGAGCTGTAAACAAGATGTGATTCTGCCAATTATATCCGCTGTCCAAAAGTTGAGCGCGTGCATCATTTGCCGCCGCGATAAGTGTAGCCCCGCCGCCGCAGGCACAGTCGTTAACGGTGATATAGCCATTTTCTTCAATCTGCGCCTTGATATCCCCCATCGATATACTTGACATCATTTTTGTAACGGAATACGGTGTGAAGAATTGCCCTTTCCAATGGTTGCCTAAATCAAGCGCCATATAGAGTGATCCGAGAAAATCCTGTTCTGGGTCACTTTCAAGAGCGTTTACAGTAATATCGAAAAGCCGCGGGAACACTTCCGCTTCACTTTTGGTATACTTGCCTATCACTGTCATATATTCTGCCTCCCGCGCTTCATAATGCGAGCGGTCAACGGAATTAGAGAGCGCCGCGGCGGTCAGCGTGACAAAATCCGCCCAGATCTCCCAAGCAGCTCGCGAGGTCTGTAATGACTGAAATACCTTTATAAAGTCCGCCGAGGCTTCATTTCTGTACCGAACCGTCTTAGCCACTTCAACACCTCCCTAAACTACGAATTTCCGATGGCTCGCCTTGACGCTCTCAGCTTCCGACTGTGCGTAAATCGTAGTGGTTGCGATTCGGGCGTGACCGAGCATCTGCTGCACCTGATCTATCGGCATGCCCCGATTTAGCGCAATAGTCGCCGCGGTTCTACGGAAACGGTGAGGATGGCAGTTTTCAACGCCTGCCTGCTGTCCGATTTCACGGACTATTTTCTCAATGCTTGAACGTGACAAGCGATTAAACGGCTTTTGAGCGTTTACAAATAATGCAGGATTATCGTCTGACCGCTCACTCAGATAATCGCTGAGCGCAAGCCTTGCTTTAGCGTTCAAATAGCAAATACGCTCCTTGCCGCCTTTTCCAAACACAATAATCTCATCGCCGTCCACTTCGCTTCTGTTCATCCCACACAGCTCACTCGCCCGGCAGCCGGTGGAATACAGTGTTTCCAAAATCGCTATATCACGTTTGGATTCGGCAGCTTTGCGCAGACGTTCAAGTTCCACTTCCGAAAATGGCTTTTTTATGCGCTTTTCCTGTTTGATTGCCTTAATATTTGTAGTTGGATTCTTTGTAATATAATCTTCGGCACTGCACCAGCTGAAAAAGCTCTTAAGCACACGCAGCTCGTTATCCTGCGAAACCTTACTGAGTTTGTCCCGTTCCGAACGGATTGCTATATAATAGCGTACTTGGTCAGCGGTAATCTTGTCAATATTGCTGTTGATTTCTGTGAAAAACCTCTTTAGCACACCGATATAATACGCGATAGTCTTGTCAGAACAGCCCTCCACCTTCTTTGTGACAATGAACATCTGCACGGCTTTTTGCCGACCGTCCTCGGGGATTGCAAGCTCTGTAGACTTGTGAGAGATCTCATACTCGTTCATAATGATCCGCAACGCGTTCTCGTTCACCGCACCGCAGGACATTATAATTTTGCGGATCAGTTCGTCAGCACAATTCATATTACCCACCTTCCTCCAGCCTCTCAAATTCATACGCCCATATATACGGATTGGCGTACCAGCCGTATTTGTCGAGGTCGGATTTTTTGATAGTGCCATCCCAAAGCTCCGCAAACGGTTTTATATGGCACAGTTCCTCATATGCATCTCTGTTAGCGCACGGCTTTTCGAGGCACCCATCAACAGCCCATTTGCATTTGCACCCTCTTGTACACAACTCCTTTGGAACAATGCCTTCTTTGATAATGTCCTCTCTTTTTATATCCTGCAACCTCTCCACCCTAACATCTGTCACACGCAGGAATATTCGCGCCGCCTCTTTCGGCATATGTATTGACGGATGCCAGACAACATCATTAATCGCAATACCTTCTCGCAGACATTCTTCTTTGTAAATAATATCGCTTCGTTCTCCCTGCGAAACATAAAGAGAGTTTTTGCTTCCAATAATACAACCTGTTGTCCACGTTTCCCGAACGTAAAGGATATCACCAGTATCATAAGGCATTTTTACGGCTTCAATCCAATCCCGGCTACCATCGGAGCTTGAGCATAAAAACCTTGCTGTCTTAACAGGTCCTTTATACCCCATCTCTAAAACTTCAAGGACATTTTCGGGCTGAGGCTGAATAATCCGCCTTGTAACGGTCTTTCTCTCGTCATGTATCGCCTTAACCATATCCGTATTGAACAGAATGGGCTTGGCGACTTTCAGCAGTTCTTCTCGTGTCATAATACCACCTCACAATCCTCCATACTCGCAATAACGATACAGCTTGACTTCAAATCTTGAAGCTCCAGCGAGTAAGTCCAGCCTTTTCTCTTGTTGTATCGCGTAATCACGCCCGAAATCCTGTATTTTATGGGAATACCCATATGCGTATGCTGAACGAGCTGACCACTCGTCATAGCGTCTTTAGCCTGTTCCCGTGTCATATATTAGCCTCCCTACCTGCTTTAAGCCAAGAATAACATATCCGTCCTTGCAGAAATATTTATTGTCGAGAATGTAGGTTATTTTCAATAATATACATCTTCCCGAATATCTTCCGCCGTCCGCTTGCCGCTCGTCATCTGATAACGGAGTTTTTTCAAACTCATCATACGGATCCTCGCTGTCGGGGACAAACTCGTTGACGGCAAGATAGTCCCCGACGCTATAAGGGCGGTCGTTTTTGCGTACCTCAAAGGTCTTGCTACCGTCTGAAAGCGGCGCGAAAAACTGCGGAAGGCATTTGACCGCGTGGATCATTCTTCGGATTCCTCCTTGTCGTCCAGCAAAGACATAATGTACTCCGAGCCTGTTAAATCATCTGATTGCATCGCGTCATAATTGCACTGTACAGCGTTAATAATATCGCAAAGCTCGTTCTTTATTTTGTCGGTATGCTCCTTATTCCAAGTCATTGTTCCGATTATTGCTTCCGCGCAAAGACCTTGTTTCACGCAAAGAACAGTCTTCTTATTACTGGTCTCACGAATACAGAAGTTTGTGTATTCATTTTCCACTATCGGGGCGAGCTGAGCGGCCGGTATAATTACCGCTCGTCCTTGTACCGCATAACAATAATACGTTTCTCCCTTGTAAACGAATGCAGAAGGCTCACCGTCAACGATTATCTCTTCAGCACAATCGTCGTTCGTGAGATCTCCCAAGCTCCCATAGTCTTCAATTATGGAATCATTGATATCCTTTTCGGAGAAGTCAAATGCCGCCGCGTATTCAACAGGTTTCATCTGCGGCATACCTTCCATTTTATAAAACGTTGTCCCGTATCCTATCCATTGTACGCCGTTTGCGGAAGTAACGACGTACAATCTTCCGAACTTTTTGCACAGCGCCGCGACCTTCTTTTTTCGGATCATTCGTCAGGCAACTCCTTCCAGAGAATTTTTTGACCGCAAATCTCACAGTATGTAATTCGGTGTTTAGCTTGTCCGAGTTCACACTCTATCTTTGCGGAACACTTCGGGCAAGTTCCGCACATCAGCTTGACTTTTACAAGCCCGAGCGGCTGATGCGCGTTTTCTTTTTCGTTGCAGTTATCACAACTCATCGACCGCGCCTCCCAACTGCTTAACAACCGCCTCAAGTGCGGTCTTGTACTTTGCCTTCTCGTCATCGTTCTCCACCTCAGAGATTGTTTTAATGACTTCGGTAAATGTGTTCTGAATCTGCGAGATGTAGAATTTTACCCGTGCTTTTGTCTCGTCCGGAGCTTTCATATTTTTTGCATTCGATTGCAAAACGGCGTTTTCGGACTTAAGCCGCTCGATTTCTTCAATTTTTTCCCCAACAGCGACAAGCTTGGCGTTATGTGCCTTTTCCAAATCCTCACGGAGTTCCTTAATTTCTTTTTCATGCTGCTTTTCGGCAGCTTTTAACTTCTTTTCCGCTGCCTTTTGTGCGTCGTCCTGAATTTTCTTTATTTCCTCGTCAGACGGTTTTTGTACTGCCACTTCTACGGGACGGCTTTCAAGCTCTTTGTTTTTGTCCTGTTCTTCCTTGAGCGCTACCGCCAAAGCTTTCATCTTCGCGATGAGCTTGTCAACCTCCTGCTCCGCGTCCTGCTTTGCGTCCTTAACTTGTCCGTAATCAAGGGTAAGCTGCTTATATTTGCTTTTCAGCTCGTCAATTTTCTCCTGAAGCTCCCGCGTGGAGAGATTTTCGGCATCACCGCTCGAAATAAGCTCCTCGCGATCCTCTTCGTCAAGAACAGTCATAAGCGTAAGCTTTGTAACGCCGATTCCCGACAGCTCGGAGAGCTGCTTCCCGTAGGTTTCATAACATTTGATGAAATTGTACGCCTGACGCTGACGGATGTCGGTATGCTTATCGCAGTACTCGCCGAAATCGGCGCAACCGAGAGCCGTATATAACTTCTCGTCGCGCATAGCCTTAAGGTCGCGTCCTATCGCGACAAGCGTTTCCGCTGCTATCTTCGCGTTTGCGTTGATGCGGCTTGTGAGAGCTGCCGCTCGCTCCTGCGGAATTGCCTCCGCTTGCTTGATGATTTCGTTGTTGTCCATGATTTACGCTCCTATCTTTACAGTCTTTCTGTGAGGCTCAGCCTCACAGATAAATTCCTCTAACCGCTTGTTTACGATGTTCTTTATCCACTTATCCGCGAAAGCCCTCACTTCCTTGGTAGCCTCGCAGTTGTGCTTACCGAGGTTTTGAGTCAGCTTGCCGCGGTTGGTGAGAGTCACGGTATAGTACGGGATATCCGGAGAATCCTTCTTTCGTATAACGAATATGTTCGTTTTGCCCTTTGCGCAGCGGTCTATATAGGTTTTCACGCAGTGTGACAGGACGCTGCTTTCAGTAAGAAATTCCTCCGCTGTCCTCAGCGGCCTGATAATGAAGTTTCCGTCCTCCCATGACAGCTTCTCTAATATCTTCACACGCTTCGCGAGCTCCTTGTTCTGCGTCCGATACTCTCTATCCGTTTTTATTTTCATCAAGGCGTCATGTTCCTTTTGGATGTTTTGGGGGAATATCACACTCTCTGTAAGCTCCATGCGCAGATCCTTTGTCATGGATATATAATCCCGATAGGTGTTTATTATCCCCGCACCGCCGCGTTTGAGGAGCGCCGCCTGCTTTTCGATGTACCCTGCCAATCTATTCACAGACATACGCAACCGCATGAGTAGCTCCTTTAGATTTTCAGGGCATTCCGCCGCGTCCAGCGCACGATAGCGCATAAACGTCTCCCAGGAGATATTCGGACGGTGCTTACCCAGAATTTTATACAGGACAAATTCATCGGCAGTGATATTTATTTCCGCCATCCTCTTCGCGGTTATCCTGTCAACCCCGAGCAACTTCGCGGCGGAGCTTTCGGTGCGGTCTATATATTCCCCGATCGGCGATGAAGACCAGCGAATCCCGAGAGTGTCCGCCGCCGCTCCCACCAAATTAAAAAGCCCTTGCTTCGCGAGATTTTCGAGAGCCGGCATTTTCTCCACCATTGTGTACATCGTTTCGATATCCGCCGGCAGATGTTCTGCAACAACGGATATCTCTATATTGCGGAACTTTACGGCCGAGTCTCTGAGTATCTCGTCGAGGTTATGCGGATATACCCACTCCCTCCCGTAAGACGGCATTGTCCCGATGTCCTCGGAGCACCACCTTGTATTGTTACTGCTAAGGAACGAACCGTAATAATATTCGGCTATGCCGAGCTTCTTCTGTCGGGTAAGCGTGCGGGAATCCAAAAATACCCGTATCCTCTCATATACGGCAGTATTCTTTTTCATGAGCGCCGCGCCTCTATGGTGATTGGATATATCCTGGCTTACCGAGTATATGCGCTCAACAAGCGCGGGAGCTCCGCCGTCGGTTATCCGCTGAACATAGCTGACATTCGCGTGATCTCTGATATTGTACTGCGTGATCTTACCCAGAGCCTTGCAGGTGAGCTCGGTGCCGCAGGACGGACAGACTATGACCTTGTTATGACGCGCGCTTTTTTCCGAAAACTCACCGCGGCAGTGTGAGCAGTAGCCGTTTCGTGTGTCGTGCTTTTTGTCGTAGGTGAAGAAGTAATACCGCGCCTTGCCGAATACCCAGTTATGTATCCAGTCAAAAAACTCCGGCGGCGGATCTTCTGTGATCTGTGACATTCGCGCATCGATGATCTCTGCTTTGCGGCGGTGTTTTTTCTCCAGCCGCTCATCGAGAATGCGCTGCTCCGCCGTTTGGAGCAGTGAAATCGCATTTTTGTTCACAATAGGACAGGCTTTGAAGTATTCAAATATGACCTGCTCGAACTCCTCAGATAGGGGGCGGGGATTCCAACCGATGTAATGCTGTATCGCTCCGCTGCCCTTGCTGCCGCCCTCGGCTCGCCATGTAGCGTATTTATCCTCATTAGCGCTGTAAAAATGCCGGCATTTCAGTTTAAGGCGCTGTCTGTTTGCTGCTTCGTATAAGTCTACCTCCAGCACTCCGTCAAGCACGCACGCGGAATAAAACGTATAATTCGGCAGATAGAGATGTTTTGCTGATGCAAACAGCTCGTCGAGCACCGTCTTCTCCTGCTCCTCCATTATTTGAGGGAATGACTTTTTGATAAGCTCGGCGTATTTCATGTTCATTCCCCCGTCAGAAATCAAACAGACTGTCCAGATCAAGCGACAGGCCGGACGGTTTCGGCGCGGGAGTCTCCTCAACTTTTTCCACGGGAGCGGCGGGCAGGGACTTTCCTTTGGGCACCGACACCCCGAAATAATTGCACACCCATTTAAAGTGCCGCTCGGGGGATATCCTCGCGAAGCCTCCGCCGCTTCCTTTGACCTCATACTTCTTGCCCTTTTTAAAGCAGCTCTCCACGCAGCCCTTGAGGGTAAGCTTGCTATCCGCTATCCTCTTCTCCGCCGCTTCATCGATCAGTGGAGATATGTACTCGAGGATCTCCTTTTCCATATCGTTCTTAGGCTCTCCGAGCTGTTTTCTAACCTTTTCTGTCATGGTGATTTTCCTTTCCGTTTTATCGCTTTGTAGAGCGATAGATACCTTTTGTATTTTCGTTTTCGCATTAGTTTGAATCTGGCGTATGGTCTGCCCGTTACGGGATTTACGCCGATATCATAATCGATAACACTCCAGCCTATGTATATCCGCTCGATCGTGCGTTTTACCTCGTCGTTTCGCTTTGCGTCCTGTGCCTTACGCATACGCTTTCGGGATACGCTGTTGTCGTCCGTTACTTCGTCGGGACGCTTGAGGTTTGCGGAGCAGTTCCATGACCGCTCGTATTTCTCGGCAGACGCCTTTGATTTGACAAGGTACCGCGACAAGGCATATAAACCGTCATTTGCGTCCGGCTGAAGCCTGTCCGTGTTTGCAAGCCCGAGCTTCCATTTGGACTCTATGTCATCGCGGAGAACGCCGCTATTGCATATCAGATGATAATGCAAACGCGATCCGCTGCGCCTGCCCTCACAAACATAAAGATACTTAAACTCAATGTTCGCTTTATCGTATAACCGCCTTACCCGACGAATGAAGTTTGAAAACTCTTTTTGCCCTTGTTCTTTCGTCGGTTCATGCTTAAAAGTCAATGTGACATGATAATCGCCCTTGCCGAAATTATTGTGCAAAAGCCATCGAAAGTATTTTCGAGAACGCTCATCGTTTAACCGCTTGATTTTAGGCGGTGAGGCTCGTGTTCTTGTTCTCCGGGTCTGTCTTACCGCCTGCTGTTCCTCTTCGGAATACTCAAACCACTCGACTTCTTTATAGCTGCAATCATATCGTTCGAGAGACTTCTCCCGAATGAATGTATGCTTATTCAATTTTTATCATCTCCTTGCTTGACGATCTCGAAAATGTCCGAGATGTCAATACTCATTACAAGCCCTGAAATCGGCGGTATTCCGCCAAATTTTTTAATTTTTTCTATTGACTTTTTCAAGGAAATGATGTATAATATATTTGGACAATATTTTTCATTTCCTTGTTGCCTCAGCTAATTGCTGAGGTTATTTTTTATGCGTTTCTCTATCCGCTCGAAGACGAATTTCTCACACTCGCGGAAATATCTCTGCCATGCAAGCCGCTCGTCGTTCGGAAGGTAATACATCACATTGTCGGTAAGTATAATAGCGTACCGTGTGCCTTTTTTTAGTATCTTAGGCAGCTTCTCGCAAAGCTTGTCCATAGCGACCCAGTCGTTATAATCGTCTTTGGGAACTATTTCTAACTTTTCAAGACAAGGCTCGTTGCTCGGCTTTGCTTTCTTTGGCTCTTCCGGTTCGTCGGGAACTTCCGCATATTCTATGTATTCGCTTCTGACAAACGGGCTTTCATAATGCTCTTTTACCCAGCGCAGAGCACCCGCAATTTTGCGCTTGTCCTTGTAGGTCTTCGTTCTGCTTGTCAGCGGGGCGAATATAGCTACATAGTTTCCGCTCGTGCTGCTTATTACTCCCTGCCGAAAATAGATTTGTCCGTCGGTAATTACCCAGACATTTTTAAGGATCATTTCGTTTCACCGTCCTTTCTGTTCATATTATGTGTGCCACCTATTCGTTCGCCGAGGGCGGCATTTCTTTTTCTGTAAAGCGGGTGTTCCACTCAACGGCTGCGTCCCATTTCGTGGATTGCTCCTCAATTTGAGCATAGCATTTTTTGCACCGTATTTTTTGGAATCCGCTGCTCATACGTACATACTCAGCTTCCCCACCGCAGAACGGGCAGGGCTTGAGTTTAATCTCGGGCATTGTCATCACTTCCTTTCCTATGTTGTTGAAAGCAATCTGGGATTATCGTAGATATTGCCGATTACTTCAACTTCCGATATGTCGATGTCGTCGGAAAAAACTCTTATATATAAGTCGAACTCAACGAAAAACCTCGCTTCCGATTCATCGTATTTCACTATTCCGCTTTTATCATCTATCGAGCATATATCTCCCTCAAAAATGGGCGTGCCGTTCTTATCACGCAAACCCGTACATTCTCCGAGGGTATCGGGATCAACTGCGTACCAATCCTCGTGGGGCCTTGATAAGCATAATTTTCCGCGAATGGTTTCATGCATAACATCTTTACTTACAATCCATTCGCCGTTGTCTACTCTCTTACCTCTGAAAAGTATCTCGCGCATCGTTATCCTCCTTTAAACATACTTTTCTTCCAGTCGGCGCAAAACGTCTCTCGTCAGCGCAATAAGGCTGTCACCAGTGACGTTGATTGTTATAATATAACCTGTATCGATTTTGCGTGACGGCGCAATTTCTGCATAAACTCTCTCGCATTCAGGATTATCCTGGCTACGATAAAAAAGCTTTTCAACCTGTGGAAACAATGCATTGACCGTATGTATCCGATGCCGCTCGACAAATTCTTTCTTATCCATTATCATCACCGTCCTTCTCACTTTCCTCGCTTATTCCCGTCACAATCGGCGAGCTTACTATCATCGCGGAAGCGATTATGCTCTTTGCAATCTCGCGGTTAACTTCGTCCTCGGTCGCGCTGTCGCCGAGGAAATCGAGTGTACCTACTGACCCGACCGCGAGGAGCATTCCCAGAAACAGCAGTACTCCCGCGATTATTTCTCTTTTTTTCACGCCTTAAACCTCCTGTGCGGTACAATATCAACATACCAATCGTATATAGTGTCATTCAATGCGTTGATGAGCTTATTAAAATTAGAGTAACAAACCGTAGTACAATACACTTCATATGCGTCGCACGCTTCTCTCACTATGGTGTGCCCTACTTCGGTGTAACGTCTCTCATTAAACGGATCCCGCATATAAAAACTAATTGCCCAAGCGCGGCGAAGTGTGTTGATTTTGTATATTCTTCCAAGCTCGTGAATCTTACGGAAAAAGCGGTGAGCAAAGCTCATTGTTTCACCATCGCCACTATTTACTGTGGCTATGATTTCCTCACGAGTAATATCGGGATAACGCTCGTCGATAAAGTTCCTTTCTGTGACAAGAAACAAGTCAACCTCCTTATCCCCGTATAGCTTGTCAATCAGAATCCAGAGACTTCCGTTAAACTGTGGAAACTCCCGCGCGTGATCGTAAACCACATCATATCGCAAACTAATATATGCTATTTTCATTGCTTGTCCTTTCTTTAAAATAGCTTGTCCGTCCAAATTTGAACGTCCGATGTTTTCTTACTTGGCATTTTCAATCGCCTTTTGCGCCTCGGCTCTCGCCCAGATATCGGCAATATCATCAAGAATCTCCTGAATCTTTGCAGGATCTCGCTCCACGAAGTTATCGGCGATATATCCGATGACCCTGCCGTTCTCGTCATAGCAAGTTTTGACGATATGCGGTACTACCGGCGGTTTAATGCCTCTCTTTGCCATAGAATCACCTCCGTTCTATTGTATGATAATTGGGATTGTACAGTTGTTTAGACTGCTCAATTCGCAATGGCATTTGTATCAAAAAGCTCATCGAGTGACATGTTTACGCCAAGGGCAATTTTGATTTCGCGTGCTTCATTGAGAGTAATCCCCCGTTTTCCTGTCAGCTTAAGCGAAATTGTTGAACTGTCTATATGAAGCAGTTCGGCAAGCTTTTCTTGCGTCATTTGCCTGCGAGCTAATTCTGCGCCCAAATTAGGGTAAATCATCTTTGTTGTCATATAATCACCTCTCTCCTTTAACTCAATTGAGTTTATCTAACTGCTATTATACGCTCAATAGAGCATATTGTCAAGTACTTTTTGAAAAAAATATTTTCAATTGAATAAATTTGTATTGACATTTTGCAAATTATATTGTATAATGAGTAACGAAAGAGGTGTAAAAAATGCAAGTTGAAGAAGAGTTAAAGGAGATTATCCTTAAACGGTTTAAAAGTGTCCGTGCCTTTGCAATGGCTATCGGAGTTCCTCAATCCACTATAAACAATATATTTACCCGTGGTATTGGAGGTGTTGGAATTTCAACTGCAATTCCAATGTGTAGAGCGTTAAATATAGATGTTGACGCTTTAGCTGATGGTGAGATTAAATCAAAAGATATGGTAATTCTATTGTCATCTGATGAAGAAAGATTACTTAATGCTTACCGTGGATTTAACGATGAGGGAAAAGAAAAGGTATTAGATACAATTTCAGATATGATACAACTTGACCGTTATAAAAAAGGCCATGAGTATAAGGCGGTTGAGAAGCCAACCCCGGTCTATCGAGCCGCTCGAAGTCAAGATAATACCGAGCAACATGAGATCATTTCGGACGGAAAGGATTTAATCGATAAACTAAGCAGAATACCGCCCGTAACCAAAAAGGAAGATATTTAAATCTATACAAAGCCGCTCCGTGGGAACAATATTTTGCGGGGTGGTGATTTTGGCTAATATATATGGAATTTATAAAAAGGCTCGCGATGCTTCGTGGCAAGCCTTAATTGACAACAAGGTTGACAGCTTGCCCGTTGATCTGGCGCAGATCGTTGACAACAATGGCATCAATCTGCTGAAAAACAGTCAGGTGCACGAATTAAGGAGCAAAGAAGTCGGAATTAGCCTGTTTGACGGTAAGAGATGGTTTATTGTGTATGATGATTCTTTACCGCTCGGGCGCAAGCGTTTTACTATCGCCCATGAGCTCGGACACATTTTTCTGGGACATCCTCTTGTTGCGGGATTTCATGCACGGACAACAGACGAGAATCTCCCGCAAACCGAAACTGCAGCTAATGTGTTTGCAAGTCGCTTTCTCGCTCCCGCTTGTGTGCTTTGGGGTCTGAACGCCCACACCGCTGACGAGATTGCCCGATTTTGTGAAATCTCAGCAGAAGCCGCGGGAATTCGTGCTAAACGTATGGCGGAATTATACAAGCGCAATATGTTTTTGACCAGCCCTCTTGAGCAGCAGGTCTACAATCAGTTTAAAGATTTTATTGAACAAAACCGCTTGGTTATGGATAATTGAGCGGATATAAATAAAATAGTCGCCCTGAAGGACGGCAGGTAATAATGCATAGGAGATTGTTTTATGAAAAAAATTATATTTGTTTTCCTCTTTGTTTCAGTATTGCTGACAGGCTGTTCAGGTGAGATTGAAAACAGCAAACTTTTGGATAATTCTAACGACAGTTCTGATGTAAATTCTACTGTAGAAAATAACGAAAGCTCCGAATCAATAACAGATACAGTTAACCTGTTCCCTGGAATGACAAGAGAGGATTTCTATACGCCAAACGAATTATACACCTTTTATCAAGGCGATGATTGTATAGTTTTCAAAAATAATGAGTTTAAAGACGATATTTTTTTAACTTCCTCTTACGATCCCCAAAATATGACACTTGCATATTTATATCAGTACAAATATGATATAGGTAGCTCGGAAGCTGCTTATCAAATACTTTATTCAATATCAGAGATAATCGATTTAGCTGAGAGGAACAATGCATATCAACATATCTATTTGGATTGGGCATTGTGGGGCGGAAAACCAATAGCTTATTGGACACTTACCAGAGGTTCAGATGGTAAATTTTATCAAGATTCGGATATGGTATGGTATGATACATACATTAAGGAAGCATTCAATAAAATAATGGAAAGGTAATGGGTTAGTACGGAAATTTTGCAATCGATTGCAAAACTTAAAGGAGAAGCAACTTTGGATATTAGCAACATAAATCCTTTTAGCCTTAAATATCCTGATAATTGTTGGAATCAATGCCCTTCAAAAAAGTGTGTAAAGTATTACTTGAGGAAAACAAAAGACAAAATTGCATCTATTAGTATTACATTTCATTACATAGATGACTACTACGAAAAGAAAAAAACACAGGCAGTTTATCCAATAAAGATAAAACAAATTATACAGGAGAACTGTTGTGCAGATACGAAGAGTTAGAAAAGGCATCAAAATACTCTTTTTCAATTATATCGTCTGTCTTAACATCATTTATTATCTCTCTTCTTTTTATTATGCTTCAAACACCAGACGAAAATGGAATATCATATTTTGATATATTAGGTAACTACATTTACAGTGGCGCAGCTTTTTTGTCCACACTTGAACCACCTGTTGCGATTATAATCTCATTAATTTATTTATCTATTTTTTGCCTTTTAGTAGGTGTTCTTGCAACAATTATTATATTACCAATAATTATATCTGAGAAAGTTTATTATCATAATTCTGTTTACAAAAACATTATTGTTCCATATGAAAAATCGGTCATTATTGATACGCTCTCAACATATGACGAACGATATAAAAACATCGAATAAGTAGAAGGTGATATGAAATAATGGACAAATACGCAATGTACCTCCGCAAATCCCGTGCCGATCTCGAGGCAGAAGCTCACGGTGAGGGGGAAACGCTTTCCCGGCACAAAACCGCCTTGCTGGCACTGGCAAAGCGGTTAAATTTAACGGTTTCGGAGATCTATCAAGAGGTCGTATCTGGTGAAACGATAGCCGCTCGACCGATGATGCAACGGCTTCTTCAAGAGGTCAGTGAAGGCAAATGGACGGGCGTTGTTGTTATGGAAGTCGAAAGACTAGCCCGCGGCGACACGATGGATCAGGGGCTTGTTTCGCAGACATTTAAGTACTCCGGGACAAAGATCATCACACCACTCAAGATATACGATCCCTCGAACGAGTTCGACGAGGAATATTTCGAGTTCGGTCTGTTCATGAGTCGCCGTGAATATGTCACTACAAACCGCCGACTACAGCGAGGGCGTGCCGCTTCCGCTCGTGAAGGGAAGTTCGTAGGCAGCATAGCACCATACGGTTACAAGCGCAAAAAAATCGAGAACGACAAGGGCTACACTCTTGAGATCGTTCCCGAACAGGCGGAAGTTATTAAATTGATATTTGACTTGTATGTCAACGGAGACGAGCAGAACGGTACCCGCAGACGGCTCGGTATGCAAGCGGTGGCTCACCGACTTAACGAGCTTAAGATTCCGCCCATTCGACACGATTATTGGCAAAAGGAATCCATTAAGGACATTATCACTAATCCGACCTATGCCGGGCTGATCCGCTGGGGCTATCGCAAGGTCAAGAAAACGGTCACGCCGCAGGGAAAGAAGACCTCCCGCCCGATCTCACTTGATGAGAACTGCATTCTTGCGGAAGGGCTTCATGAAGCTATCATTTCAAGGGATATCTTCGATAAAGCGCAGAAGCTTCTCGCCGAACAGCCGCCGGCGCCGGTAGGATATAAAAGCGAAATAAAAAATCCGCTATGCGGACTGATAATCTGTGAAAAATGTGGACGAAAGATGGTTTTTCGACGCGGTACAGACAAAAAGCCCGACTACATCAAATGTCACGCGCGGGAATGTACAATGGTATCCTCGCCGTATTACTTGGTCGAGGATCGTGTCCTAAAAATATTAAGTGACTGGGCAAACGACTACACCGTAGTTTTAAGGGACATCGGGATAAAGACGAATTCCAATATTGCAGACTACGAAGCTGTCAGCAACAATCTCACCCAAGAACTTACTGCCCTTGAAAAGCAGCAACGCACCATATACGATCTTGTTGAACGCGGAATGTATACCGATGAAGAATTTAAGGAGCGTATTTCGGAAGTAAAAAAGCGAATCGAAGACACCAAAAATGGTTTGAAAAAGCTCGAAGCTGACAAGGCGACCTCAGAACTGCGCAGGAAAACCGCTGAAGAGTTCGTTCCGAAAGTAGAGTATATACTTGAGATATACTCTTCCCTGCCCTCTGCGGCCGCTAAAAACGAGCTTCTGAAAAAGGTGCTCGACCGCGCCGTATATAACAAGGAAAAAAGCGGTGCTTTTAAAGGACACTCTGCGGACGATTTTACCCTGACCGCCTATCCCAGACTGCCGGAGGACTAAAACAAACCTCGCGAAGCCGCATTATATCAATAGGTGTCAACAGACGTGTTCTATTTCATCGGCGCATTCGCCCGAAAGCGCCACGGAATGCGTTTTCTTTATCTCGCGGCAGAACAGGTAAAGCGAGCTGTCAACGTCAGCCATTCCCGGAAGATCGCGCGCGTAGGTAGAATATTCAAGCGCCTCGGTAAGCGCGGGAGTGTCAAGCTCCACGCCGATGTGGTCTGAATTGATAAACTTCGCCATTTCAAGAACATACGGCGCGTCCTCGTCGGGCTGAAACGCGCTTTTGCGGAAGTTCTCGCGGTTGTTCTTATAGTCTATCGAATAGGTCGTAAGCTTTTCGCCGCGGGCTTCAAATTCCTTTGCGGCGATTGCCGAGATTATCGAGCTGTCAAGTCCGCCGGACAAAAACGTGCAAAGCGGAACATCGCTTACAAGCTGACGCTTTACCGCGTCGAAGATAAGCTCGCGGGTATGCCGCGCGGTCTCCTCGAAGTTTTCCTTATGCGGCGCGGCTTTTAAGCTCCAATAGCGCTTTACCCTGAGTCCGTCTTTTGAAAACTCAGCAAAATGCGCCGCGGGCAGGTCGTCTATATCGCGGAAAACGCCGCTTCCTACGACCTTAGCGGGACCTACCAGCATTATCTGCGCCGCGCCCTCTTCGGTTATCACGGGTTTTATTTCGGGGTGGAGCAAAAGGGATTTTATCTCGCTGGCGAATACGACGCCGCCGCTTGTTTTTGCGTAGAACAGCGGCTTTACGCCTATTCTGTCGCGGGCGAGGAACAGCTTCTGAGTGCGCTTGTTCCATACGGCAAAGGCGAAGATGCCGTTAAACTGCTCAACGCACTTTTCGCCGTACTCCGCGAAGGATTTGAGCACGACCTCGGTATCCGAATGCCCGAAGAACTCATAGCCTTTTTCGATAAGGCCGCGGCGAAGCTCGTCGGTGTTATACAGCTCGCCGTTGTAGATAAGGGTGAGATCTCCGAATGACATCGGCTGTTTTCCGTTTTCGGGGTCGATTACGATAAGCCGCCGATGTGCAAATCCTACATTTTCATCGATGTAAAAACCCTCGGCGTCGGGGCCTCGCGGTGTGAGTGCCGCGCTCATTTTATGCAGCAGTTCTTTGTTAATTCTGTTTTTAAAATCGATTTCTCCTGCGATTCCGCACATGATATGATCCCCTTTCGTGTCAGATGTCAGAAGTAAGTTGTGAGCCGACAACATATCGCTTACAACCACAAAGGTCTACAAAAAGTTTTTGAAGGATTCCAAAGGGGACTTTTTACAAAAAGTCCCCTTTGGTCGCGCCGAAGGCGCGAAACTGCGCCAGCTTAGCGCACCGGATAAAAAGCCTGCGGCTTTTTATCCATGGGTGTGGGGAAAACAAGAGTTTTCCCCACATT
>JAFLUF010000060.1 GCA_022508925.1 Oscillospiraceae bacterium
TGCGAAAAATCCGCTTCGCAATCCGAACATTTCGGTTTATGTGAACAGGCTCTAATTCTGTGTGATCTTTACCTCTGCCACACCCGACTTCAGTAAAACCCGATAATCGCGTAAGCGATATATGTTTACGGAATTTTCAGGCAGCTCATACTTTGTGTTCGTAAAGTATACCGCAAGCTTCGCCGACGTCTGCGGCGAGCGTCTGATCGAGCCGTGACAGAGAATAATATCCGCGCTTGCCTCGCTGTCGGAGACCGCCGCCGAAGCAACAGTAATCCCGTTTACGCTGAACTCGGAATTTTTATCGACGATCTTCGCGGGTATTCCCGAAATACTGTCGCTGAGATAAATACTGTCGATTTCCACCAGCTCCGAAAGCTCACTAAGCGCAAGCTCCCCGCTGAGGTCCGCTTCAAGAGCTGTCAGTGTTTTGATATTGTACGCGCCGTGCTCCCGCATACACCGCGAAATATCATCGGCAAGTCCCACGCCGCTTCCGGCAACAAACACGTCCGCAGAATTTTTACATATAACGATCGCCGCGCTTGTTGTGCTGTTTCCTACAAATCGTATCTCACAGCGGGTCTCGTTTGTATAAACCGTAAGCCCGATGGAAACAGCCGAAACCACGGCAATTCCCAACGCGCATTTTTTCAGTGTCTTCATATTTCCAAACGCCGCCGTTAATACAAGAACAGCGCAGATAGCCGCCAATATCCAGGCTCCCGTGAAATCAAGGTTGATAAACGCCGTCCGACTTTTACCGAAAAAATTGACTGTCATTACAATAAGTCTTGTCGAAAGCCCGACCGGTACGGCAAAAATCCCAGCCCCCGTTATTCCGAAAAGCAGCATGAACGTCATTCCCACCGCCAGCAGCGGCATTACCAACATCGACGTAAGCACCGCGTAAAGTGAAACTCCCTTGAAAACCGCCGCGCTTATCGGCGCGGTACAGATAACAGCACACATCGACGAGAAAAACACAGTAATTATCGGGGAGACAAATTTCGCCTTATCAGGCAAGAGTTCAGCGATCTTCTTCCCTATGGCAGGCCCCGCGACGCCCGCGCCAAGAACTCCCGACACCGACATCGCAAAGCCTATATCAAGCACTGCCTGCGGCATAACGGTCAGGATCGCGCAAACCGTAACACAAAGGGAGTTAAGCGTGTTTGAGCTTCTGTAAAACAGCGGCGCTACACTCATGATAAAGAACATAAGCGACGAGCGTATGACCGAGATCGACGCCCCGAAGAAAACAACCGCAAACGGAGTTATCAAAAACGAAAACACAGCCCTTGCCCTGCGGTTTTTACTCGGGAAAAACTGAAGCAAAACCGCCGCTAAAACCGCGAAGTGCGCTCCCGAAACAGCGGTAAAGTGCGAAGCGCCGCTTATCCTTATGCGCTCGGAAAGCGACTGAGAAAGCCCCTCGTCCTTTCCGAAAAACATTGACAGCGCAAGCTCGCGTTCGTCTCCGAAAACCGCCGAAGAAAGCTCGCTTATCATCTTTCCGCGAAGTTTATCTATGAGCGCTTCAAGCGTATAAGCCGACGGTTTTATTTCAATGTACTCCGAAACGGTTCCCGAAAGTAATACGCCCTTTGCGAGATTTGTTATCTCGTTTTCCCTGTCGGCTCTCTCCAGCTCGATGACCGCCACGGCTGTGTCTCCGACCTCGACCTCGCTTGCTCCTGTAAGCTTTACGGCCGCTCGAAATGAGTCAAGATTCACCTCGCCGATAAACTGCCGCGTATCTCCCGAATCTGAAGTAACCTCCGTCACCTTAAACTCGGCGCGCACCGTCTTATCCGCGTAGCTTAATATAACCGAGCTGTAAACGCAGGTATATATCAGCATAACCGCGGCGCCCACCGCCGCTCCCGCCGAGCAGACCGCCGCAGTCTTATATCTTCGTGCGAAAACAATTGTAAAAGCGGCGGCAGCGGCGAAAAGAATTCCGCCCGCAAAACCGCCGCCGAAATATACTGTCAGCGCTCCCGCCGCCAGAAAAGGCGCAAAAAGTACGGGCGGGAGTTTTAAAAGCTCCTCTTTATCCAACGAAACTCAGAACAGTCCCGGCATGGTCACGCCGCCCGTAATTTTCTCCATTTCCGCCGTGCTGTATTCCTCGATCTCGGCAATAACCTCATTTACTCCGCTGATGATGAGATCCTGAAGCATCTCGATATCCTCGGGGTCAACCGCCTCGGGCTTGATAGTTACGGCTTTGAGCTTTTTGTCGCCTGTCATTATAAGCTCAAGCGCGCCTCCGCCGACCTGCTTTTTAAATTCCCTCTGCTCAAGCTCTTCCTGAACACGGGCGATGTCCTCCTGCATTTTCTGAGCTTTTCTTACCATCTGGTTCATATTCGCGTTGGAATTCTGGTATTCTTTTGGCAGTCTTGATTTCATAATATATTCCTTTCGATTTTTATCAAAGCCATGCGGCTTGTGTCAACCTATTTTAACCTATTTTTACATCAATGCCAAGGCTTTCCGCCTTTTTCAACAGCTTTTCCACTTCGCTCTGTTTTTCGGAAGAGTTCTCCTCAGACAGGTCCTTTTCTATTTTAAGGACTATCGGATAACCCAGCGCCTCCGACAGCTTTCCCTGCAATTCGCTCAGCGTGTCGTTGTTCGCGTTGTTAAGCAAAAGCGTCCTGCCTGTGCGTACAGTAAGCACTCCGTTTACAAGCTCCGCTGTAGAGCTGTCCAACAGCGTCTGTGTAAACCTGTCGCATTTTCCGATCGCTTCAAGCCATTCTTCGGATGAAATACTTTCGGGTATCTTCGGGCTTTCGTTCTGCTTTTCTTCGGGAGCTTTTGACTCCTCGGAATTTTCATTTTCCCGCCCGTCCAAAGCAGGCGGCTCTGTGTTTATCTCAACAGGCGGTTCTTGCAAGCCGATATCCGGCGTGTTTTCCGAAACATTCTCCGAATTATTTTCCGGAGCTTCTTTAAGGCTGTTCTCCGTCTTGGAGTTCAGCTCGAAAACTTCCTTCGCCACCTCGCGCATTCTGGTGAGATTTATCAGATTTCCGCGCGACATCTGCTCGGGCGGAGTAGGGATAAACTCCTCTTTCTTCGGCTGTTCTATGCGGTATTCTCCCCGTTTTGTCACGGGTCTTTCGCCGCTGTCCGCCGCCGCGCCGGTACACATTTTAACAAAGCACATTTCCGCAAAGGTCTTGCGCTGTCGGGTCTTGCCTATACCGTCCGCGCATTCCCGCAGAATAGTAAGACATCTGAGAATATCCCCAAGCGTAAACATCTCGGCGGATATCTTCGCGTTTTCATACTCCGACGGCATACACGAAAGCAGGTCCGTATCATCGGGCGCGGTCTTGCACAGCATAAGGTCGCGGAAATGACCCGAAAGCTCGTCCACAATAACCGCCATGTCCTTCGACTGTCTGTGAAGCTCCGACAAAAGCCTTATACAGCCGCCCGTATCGCCGCCCGCTATCATTCGGGAAAAGTCGAACAGATATCTGTTATCCGCCACTCCCGCGCAGTCGCGCACTATCTCACCCGTAACGTGATCATCCGTCGAAGCGCATCTGTCCAGAATAGACAGCGCGTCTCTCATTCCGCCGTCCGAAAGCCTCGAAATAAGCAGCGCCGCGTCCTCGTCAAGCTTTACGCCCTCTTTATCCGCTACCTCAAGCAGCCTTTCCGCGCTTTTCGCCGCGTCAACTCTGCGAAACTCAAACCTCTGACATCTCGAAACAATGGTCGCGGGAACTTTATGCAGCTCGGTTGTCGCCAAAACGAACTTAACGTGCTCGGGAGGTTCTTCAAGCGTTTTGAGCAGCGCGTTGAACGCCTCGGTCGTAAGCATATGCACCTCGTCGATTATATAAACCCGGTACTTACAGCTTACCGGAGAATACGAGACCTCGTCCCTCAGCTGTCTTACATCGTCCACGCCTCTGTTGGACGCCGCGTCCATTTCGACGATATCCGTCGCCGAACCGCTTAATATCTCCTTACAGCTCTCGCACTCGAGACAGGGGTTTCCGTCCTTGGGAGCTAAGCAGTTCACCGCCGCCGCGAATATCTTCGCGCAGGTCGTTTTTCCCGTTCCTCTCGAGCCTGTAAACAGGTACGCGTGAGCCGCCGCGCCGTTTTTTATCTGGTTTTTCAGCGTGGTGGTGATATGCTCCTGCGAGATAACGTCGTCAAACGTCCTCGGACGGTATTTTCGATATAAAGCAAGATACATTCACCCACCGCCGTTCTTGTTAAAATCAGTAAGAAAGTGTTCTCGATTATGGACGCAAACTTACCGTACACACACAGCTATCCGCTTAATGCTGCTCGGTTCCCCGCCTGACATGGTTCACGGCGCAGTGCTGTCGGGGCCTGCGCCCATAATCGAAAACACTCGTTACAAATACACATTATATTATACACTAATCCCGCCTAAAAATCAAGTACTTTTTCAAATATTAACAAAGAACGCAAAAAGTTATTTACAAACCCGAAAAAATGTTTTATAATACAATTGTAAATAAATGCTATGGAGATATGCGGTATGAAAAACTTTATTAAAGCAATCGCAATTGCGGTAAGCACAACCCTGATATTCACCGCTTGTGCGGAAAGCAACGAGCGCAATTCCGACTCAGTGATCGAGGAAAACTCTTCTTCTGTTATCGCTGAGGAAAATTCTTCTGTTAAGGCTGAGGAAAATGTAAATTCTTCTTCCGCTGCTACTGAGGTCGAGATACCTGCCGAGGAAACCTCTTCCACCTCTTCTTCTGCTAAAGTTGAGGAATCCACTTCTTCATCATCTTCCGCTACTTCAACTTCCAAGGTTGAGAGCAAGCCCACCGAGACTTCTTCTACCACTTCTTCTCAGAAGCCTGCTACTCCTTCCTCTTCTTCAACTTCGAAGCCTTCCTCTTCCACCACAACTTCTTCCTCGAAGCCTACTGAAAAGCCCGTTGAGCAGCCTACTCACACCCACACCTTCACAAAGGCCACCTGCATCACACCCGCAACTTGCACCGGCTGTGGCGAAACCAAGGGAACTACCACCGACCACAACTTCAAGAATGGCAAATGCACCACTTGCGGCAAGGCAGATCCTAACTATGTAGCACCTCATAATTGTGCTACTGATGGTCATGTATGGGGAACTCCTACTACCAAGACCGAAGAGAAATGGTTCGTTGAGAGGCACATTGTAGATGATTTTGGCTTCGATATGACTCTTGGTGACTACAATGCATTCCTTAGAAATATGGAAGCTATGGGTATCCCTGGTGACTCTGGTAGCTCTACTCTCAATGTTCAAATTTGGGTTATCGAAACTACTGAAACCAGAGAATGCCTTGAATGCCACAAGACTGACACCAACACAACCAGAACTCCTATTGGTGATTGGCAGTATATCCCTGGTCAAAAGAACCACCATGACTCTAGTTACGATATGTTCGACACCCTCTTCTACGATGCCAACAATATCCCTCCTGAGATTATCGAGAAAATCAAGCTCTTCTGGGAAACCTACTATGGATTCTCATTCTAAACCAAAGCACAACAAAAATATGAGCCACAGGCAAAAGCTTAGTGGCTCTCTTTTTATTCATAAATTTGAATCCCCATTTGTTTCTCAAAACATATTGAAATTTCCCGCATATTATGGTATAATGGTATGTAATTTTATAATATTTTAATATGAGAGGTATTTATTATATGAGCAAAGTAGTAAAATTCGGCGGAAGCTCGCTTGCCGACGCAAAGCAGTTCAAAAAGGTCGCGGATATTATCCACGCCGACAGCGAGCGGTGCTATGTTGTTCCCAGCGCTCCCGGAAAGCGCTTTTCGGACGATACGAAAGTAACGGATATGCTTTATCAGTGCTATGAGAGAGTTCTCACGGGCGAGGATTTCGCAAAGGCTTTCGCCCCTATCAGAGAGCGCTATAACGGAATAATCAGCGAGCTCGGTCTTTCCCTGTCGCTCGAGGACGAGTATGTAAAGATAGGAGCAAAGCTCCGCGCGGGCGCAAACCGCGAATACGCGGCTTCGCGCGGCGAATACCTCAACGGAATTATTCTCGCGAATTATTTAGGCTTTGAGTTTGTGGACGCGGCAAAGGGCATTTTCTTCGACCGCGAGGGGAAATTCGACGATGACGTAACAAACGCCTGCCTCGGAGCTATCCTCGACAGAACCCCCAAGGCTGTCATTCCGGGATTTTACGGGGCAATGCCCGACGGCTCGATAAAGACTTTTTCGCGCGGCGGCTCGGACTTTACCGGCTCAGTCGTGGCAAAGGCGGCAAACGCCTCGCTTTATGAAAACTGGACGGACGTTTCGGGATTTCTGGTTACAGACCCGCGCATCGTAAAAGACCCCGAGGGAATTGAAGTCATCACCTATTCCGAGCTTCGCGAGCTTTCGTACATGGGTGCGGGAGTTCTTCACGAGGACGCTATCTTCCCCGTAAGAAGCGCGAATATCCCCATAAACATCAAAAACACCAATGCCCCCGACGATAAGGGAACGCTTATCGTTCCCACAGCCGACAACATTCCCTCAAAGTATCAGATAACAGGTATCGCCGGTAAAAAGGACTTTTCCGCTATCTCGATAGAAAAGGACAGAATGAACACCAACAAGGGCTTTATGCGCAGACTTCTGCAGGTGCTCGAAAACCACGAGGTGTTCCCCGAGCATATGCCCACGGGAATCGACACCATAAGCGTTGTCGTAAACTCTCACGAGCTTGACGGTCAGCGCGACAAGCTCGCCCAAAGAATACGCGAAACTGTTCGCCCCGACCATTTTGAGATAATCGACGGACTCGCGCTTATCGCCGTCGTTGGACGCGGAATGAAATCCGTAAAGGGAATAGCCACCCGCGTTTTCGCCGCGCTTTCTCACGCCGACATCAATATCCGTATGATAGACCAGGGTTCGTCCGAGCTTAACATCATAGTAGCGATCGACGAGGCCGATTTTGAAAACGCGATAAGAGTAATCTATGATATGTTTATATTGAGCGAGCAATAATCCTCAGGCTGCCGATAAACCCTCATCTACTGCGTCAGCCATACCTCGGCAGCCACAAAGGCTTGCCGAGGCACGGCTTCCTTGTATCTGAGGGCTTCTCAACAGCCTGAGCGCAGATTTTTCATTTTTCTGTAAAATGGGGAGTGACTATGAGCAGAGCCGACGAGATTTTTATACAGAACTGCCGCGATATTCTGGAAAACGGAGTTTCCGACGAGGAGTTTTCCGTTCGTCCGCATTGGGAGGACGGAACGCCCGCGCACACGATAAAGCGCTTCGCTTTGGTAAACCGCTATGATCTGTCCGAGGAGTTTCCGCTTCTGACGCTCCGCAGAACCTTTTACCGCTCGGCGATAGAGGAAATACTGTGGATATATCAGAAAAAGTCGAATAACGTAAACGAGCTTTCTACGCGGATATGGGACGCGTGGGCTGACGAAAGCGGCTCGATAGGAAAAGCTTACGGCTATCAGATGAGCGTAAAACATACCTACCCCGAGGGCGAGATGGACCAGGTAGACAAGGCGCTTTACGACTTAAAGCATAATCCCGCCTCGCGCAGAATCATGCTTACAATGTACGTTCCGCACGACCTCAACGAAATGGCTCTCGCGCCGTGCGCCTATTCGCTTACGCTCAACGTAAGCAAGGGCAGGCTCAACGCCATTTTGAACCAGCGCTCTCAGGATATGCTGACGGCGTCAAACTGGAACGTCTGCCAGTATTCGGCGCTTGTGATAATGCTCGCAAAAGCAAGCGGACTCGAGGCGGGCGAGCTTGTACACGTCATCGCGGACGCGCATATCTACGACCGTCATATCGACACGGTAAAGCGCCTTATCGGGCAAAAGCCGTTCCCCGCGCCGAAAATGAACGTTGAGAACATAACGGATTTCTACAAGTTTACGAAAAACAGCTTTACCGCCGAGGACTATAAGTTCCATGACTTTACGGAGAAAATTCCCGTAGCGATTTAAGGAGATACCATGATAGGAGAGAAAAGACTCGCGCTTCTGATCGACAGCGACAACGTTTCGGCAAAATACGCGCAGTTTATTTTACAGGAAGCCGCAAAGTTCGGCGAGCTTACCTACAAGCGCATCTACGGCGATTGGGAAAAGGGCGGAAACGGCTGGCACTATCCCGCGCTGAACAACTCCATTATGCCCGTTCAGCAGACGACCTATATCACGGGAAAAAACGCCACCGACTTTTCGATGATAATCGACGCAATGGACATTCTTTATACGGGAAACGTCGACGGCTTTGTACTTGTCACAAGCGACAGCGACTTTACGCGTCTCGCGATAAGACTTCGCGAGGCGGGAAAAACAGTAATAGGGATAGGCGAGGTAAAGACCCCGCTTCCTTTTACCTCAAGCTGTCACCGTTTTATTTATCTCAATCAGCTCTGCGAGCCTGCTTTCACCTACGATGAAAAATTGCTCAGAAAAGCGGTTCTGGATTACGTTTCCGAAAACGACGACGGAAAGCTCGATCTGCTTAAAATTCAGGGCTTTCTCACCTCAAAGTACGGGAATATAAATTACAGCTCGATAGGCTTCAACCGTTTCTCAAACTTTATCGACAGCTTTCCCGAGTTACGCCGCAACAGCACCTTTGTCACGCTTAAAAATTCTCCCAAGAAAGCCGCGAAATCAGCCGAAAATCTCCCGACCGACCGCGAGATAACAGAGGTGATCGTCGGCTACTTAAAGCGCAAGGACGGCGGCCACGAGGATATTTCAAAGATCGAACAGTACGTCACCGCGACATTGGGAAAGATAGACTACTCGCGCTTCGGCTCAAAACGCTTCGCCAAGTTTCTTGACAAACAGAGCGCGCTTTACCGCAAAAGCACATCTGTTTACCTCGCGGAAAACGCTCCGAAACCCGCCGCAAAGCCCGAACCCAAAAAGTCCGGCTCTCCCGAGGAAAAGCTCCCCTCTGACAGCGAGATAATAGACGTTATCGTAAACTATTTACAGTCGGCTGAAAACGGAGCCTCCAAGCTGTCCGATGTCGAAAAGCAGGTTGAAAGCTCCTTCGGAAAGGTCGATTTCTCCCGCTTCGGAGCAAAGACTCTCGCGAAATTCCTCGATATGCAAAGCGAGCTTAGCCGCACAAACAATTCCGTCGCTCTTTCGGAGAACAACTCCGAACAAAAAGCACAGATCACCACGGAGGCTTCAGCTAATACGCCTGAAAAGAGTTCCAAACGCAAAAACAAAAGATCCTCTGAAACGGAAGTCACCGAAAAACCCGAGCTTAATACCGTCAAACGCGAAATACAGATACAGACTGTCCGTCACGAAAACAGCATTTCGCTTCCCGCTCTCGGAAAAATTCTCCGTGAAAAATACGGAGACAATTATCTCAAGGACATCGGAGCGATAACGCTCAAACAGCTTGTGACAGCCGTCGCGGGAGTAAAGCTTAAGGGAAACTCGATAAAGATCGACGAGGATTTTATTGACCGAACCGAGCAGATAGAACAGTTTGTCTGCGATTTCGTCGCGAAAAACAAAAAGGTGAGCATAAAGTCGCTTTCAACTCAGATAAAAAAGAAGTTTTCGGGCTTTGATTTTACCGACTACGGCTATTCGCGCTTTTCGGATTTTATAAACGCGATAGACGGGGTAAAGGCCGACAGATATTATGTCAAAACAGAGCAGAATTAAGTAGCGGAAGAATAATATTGGAAAACCTCAGCCTGTAGAAAATAATATCAGGCTGTTGAGAAGCCCTCATATGCACGGGATATTGCAAGCAATCTCCCTAAGCCGTGGCACGGCTGACAAAGCAGATGAGGGTTTATCGACAGCCTGAACTTTTCGGAAGGAATGTGAAAGCCTTGAAGAAAGAAATAATTTACAGCCTTTCGGGACTATACCGCGACGATTTCCGCGTTACGGGATACCGCTTCGGCAAAGGCGAAAAAAGCTGTTGTATAATCGGCGCGCTTCGCGGAGACGAAATTCAGCAGCTCTATATGTGCGGAAAGCTTGTGAAGATACTTTCAAGGCTTGAAAAACAGGGCGATATCGCCCACGACAAGGAAATACTTGTCATCCCCTGCGTCAATAACTACGGGATAAACACCGGACGCCGCTTCTGGTGTCTTGACAACACCGATATAAACCGAATGTTTCCGGGCGATGAAAACGGCGAGACGACCGAACGCGTCGCCGCGGGGATATTCCGTGAGATAAAGAGCTATCAATACTGCGTACAGTTTGCGTCGTTTTACATTTCGGGAGGTTTCGTTCCTCACGTCCGCATGATGGAAACGGGAAAGGAAAACACCTCTCTCGCAAATCTTTTCGGGCTTCCGTTTGTCGTTCTGAGAAACCCCTCGCCGCTCGATAAATCCACCCTCAATTATAACCTCCGCCTTTCGGGAACCTCCGCGTTTTCCGTTTATACCGAAAGCAAGGAGCAGATCGACGAAGGCTCGGCAAACGTGGGAGTTTCCGCGGTGCTTCGCTTTTTGTCGAGAATGGGAATGGTAAAGTATAAATCGCTCGGCGGCTCAATGGGAATAACAGTAAACGAGGACGACCTTATGAACGTCCGCAGTCCCTCCGCGGGAATTTACCGTTCTGTCTGCGAAATAGGAAGCGAAGTCGCAAACGGCGATTTGCTCGCCGAAATATACCACCCCTACGACGGGGAAATTATCGGCGAAATAACCGCGCCCGTTGACGGAATTGTGTTCTTCGCTCATCAGAAGCCGCTTATCGCCGAACGCGAGCTTGCCTTTAAAATAGTAAAGAGAATGCATAACTGATAAGACCGCCCCTTTGCGATACGCGCAGGGGCGGTCTTTTTTTCAGAGTAGGTTTAATTTTGCTCTTGTTTACTTTCATTTTTGCTGTTCACAAGCTGTTTTGTGTTTCCGATGAGGTTCATAAGGTGCGTGCTCTTTTCAAAAACGAGCTTGAACAGCAGTACGCCTAAAACGCAGACCACGACCGCCTCTCCGAGCGCGACCGTTCCCGCGCTGAACCAGAACGGTTCTCCGCACAAAAACAGCTCAAATCCGACAATAAGCCCGTTGCTTATTACGGGCAAAAGCGAGGCAATGTAAATGTTTTTGATGTAATACATGGGTACCACCGCGACCGCCGTAGCAAGCGTTCCGAAGATAATGTCGTAAAGACCGAACGGGCTGAACAGGTTTGCGATAAAACAGCCCAATATCATCGACGCGCAATAGTCCTTGCGGTAAAAGCACAACAGCACCAGCGCTTCGGAAAATCTGAACTGAACCGCGGCGTATGACAGCGGAGCTATCACTAAAGTTAAAACCGCGTAAGCCGCCGCGACCAGCGCAAGCCTTACCATGTTTTTCGTGTTGAAAGTTTCATTTTTACGCATAAAAAAATCTCCTTGTTTTTTTACAATGGTTAGCAGGGACAACATTGTATAAAGAGTATTCGCTCTTATTTTGACATTTACTATTATACCACTGTTATTTACGCTTTTCAACCCCTTTTTTAAAAAACAGTTGATTTTATTGAAAAAATATGCTAAAATAGAAATGTATACATTATAATATATTTCAATTTAACTCAAGTTTCAGAAAGGCAATTTTACCATGTCGGATTATTTAGACAGTCAGGACCTTTTATCCGAGCTTGCGGACGAGCTTTCCAAGGTCATTAAGGGAAAAAATAACGTACTTTTGATCGTTCTTACCGCGCTTCTCGCGAGGGGTCACGTTCTTATAGAGGACGTTCCGGGAGTAGGAAAAACAACGCTCGCCATGGCTCTGGGAAAAGCCACGGGGCTTGCGTTCCGAAGGGCGCAGTTTACTCCCGACGTTATGGCGTCGGATATTACGGGCTTTACTATGTACAATAAAGAGGAAAACTGCTTTGAATACCGCGCGGGTCTCGCGCTTACAAATATCCTGCTTGCGGACGAGATAAACAGAACTTCCCCGAAAACACAGTCGGCTCTGCTTGAGGCAATGGAGGAAAAACGTGTTACGGTTGACGGAGAGGTACATATGCTCCCCGAGCCGTTTATGGTCATCGCCACACAGAACTCCGCGGGATACGTCGGGACATTCCCTCTGCCCGAGGCTCAGCTCGACCGCTTTATGATGAAAGTAAACATGGGTTATCCGAGCGTTGAAGAAGAGGCGCAGATAATGCTGGACAGGATATACGAAAATCCTGTGGATAACGTCAGACAGGTCATGACCGCCGACCAGCTTTTCGACTGCATTGAAGAAGCCGAAAGCGTTACATTCGCGGAGAGCCTTTGCAGATATGTGGCAGAGCTTGCGGCGGCGACAAGAACTCACCACGCGGTAGAGCTTGGGGTAAGCCCCAGAGCGTCGGTCGCTATGATGCAGGCGGGCAGAGCCTATGCCTATCTTCGCGGAAGAAATTATGTTATTCCCGAGGATATCGTAAGACTGCTCATTCCCGTATTTGAGCACCGAATTGTATTAAAACAGGAAGCAAGACTGAAAAAATATACGGCAAAGCAGATATTAGAGGATGTTGTCGGCATGGTCACTCCGCCGATAACAAAAAAATAATCATGACGAAGAATCGTTTGATATACGGAACGCTTGTTTTTTTCTGTCTTGCGTTTTCAATGGCATACAGGTCGAATTTCTCGGCAGTATTGCTGATCGCCGTAGTTTTATATCTGCCCGCGGCGGCAATATTTACGGCGGTTTCTCTTTTGCTCGCGGACGTAAGATTTATCAGCGGAAACTACGTCGGCGAAAAGAATGTTCTGTTTAATTTTGAGCTTGGGATAAAAAACCGCTTTATTATGCCGTTTGTTCCTATCGAGCTTTTGTGCCGGATACCGGACAGCGAAAGAGGCGTTTTTGAAGAGCGTCGGGTCTTTGTCACTCTCCATCCCTTTGGATATACGACGCTTGTTATTAACGGAATGCATAAATACAGAGGGCAGTATAAGACAGAGATAAAAAAGATCTATGTCGTAGACCCTCTTGGAATAGTCCGCTTTTCCCGAAAAATAAACCGTGAGATAACCATGCTTTTCCTGCCGAGAAGGTTTATGCTCGAGAATCTGTTTAACAACTCCGAGGGAGAAGCCTCTGTTTCGCGTATAGCCGCGAAAAACGCGGAAAGAGATGATTTTTCCCACGTCCGCGATTATCGCGAGGGAGATATTTTACAGCTTGTACACTGGAAGCTCACCGCAAAATCCGACAGCATCATGATAAAGGAATATGAGAACATAAGCGATAAAAACGCGAGGATACTCTGCGATTTAGGCAGCTGCAAGGGAAAACAGGACGTGCTTCTCAGCGTTGATACGGTCATTGAAACCGCGCTTGCGTTCGCTAAATCCCTGCTTAATGAAAATATCGGCTCGGTCGTGGATCTTGGCGATGTTCTGCGAAAAAATATAGTCACGGTAAAAAGCACATCAGACTATGAAAGATTGTACGAGCTTATGTCAATGATACCCGCCGACGCGCCCGTATGTGATATTGGCACAATGCTGTCCGTGACCGAAGAGAACAAGCAGTCGATCGTTGTACTGATAACCGCGGAGCTTAGCGAGCAAACGGTGTTCTGGGCAAACTCCGCCCTGAAATTCGGCTCGGTAGTCATCGCGTATATAAATTTGGAAAACGCTCCCATCGACCGGGATTATTGGGAGGAAAATTTCAGCCTTGTAAATATCCGCGCGCCCGGTATAACCGCTTTGAGAGAGGCAACGGCGATCTTTCAAGAGAGATCTTAGAACCTGTCCGCATAGCCGCTCAAAGGCGTCTTTGCGGCAATTTTTCCGCTAATTTCGTCAAAAATTCTTGA
>JAFLUF010000061.1 GCA_022508925.1 Oscillospiraceae bacterium
AGAAGGCTATCTCGCTCGGCGTTGCTAAGATCAATGTTAATACCGAGTGCCAGCTCTCGTTTGCCGACGCTACGAGAAAGTACATCGAAGCGGGCAAGGATCAGCAGGGTAAGGGCTTTGACCCGAGAAAGCTGCTTGCTCCCGGCGCGGAAGCAATAAAGGCTACCGTAAAGGAAAAAATGGAACTGTTCGGTTCTGTGGGAAAGGCTTAATTAAGGTAATTATATTTATACAAGGACGTTTCGGCGTCCTTGTTATTTTTGGGAATTTTAACAAAAGCTATTGCATTTTTTTAGATATTATGGTATAATAACAATATATTGGATTATCGGGAGAAGTTTAAATGAACATAGCAGTAGTGGGCTTGGGACTTATCGGCGGTTCTATCTGCAAAGCCCTTAAAGCCAACACGTTTCATCATATCATGGGTATTGATTCCGACAAGGAAACGGTAAAAAAAGCTCTCGAAACGGGCGCAATCGACGAGGAGATCGGCGTTGAGAAGCTCTGTGAGGCTAATCTTACCGTAATAGCGCTTTATCCTATGGCTATCGTTAAGTTCGTTAAGGAAAACGCGGACAAGTTCAAAAAGGGATCGATAGTAATGGATATTTGCGGTGTAAAAGGTTACATTGTAAATAACTGCACACCTGTCCTTGAGGAAAAGGGCGTTATCTTTATAGGAACTCATCCTATGGCCGGAACGGAGCATTCGGGCTTTGACTATTCGAGCGCGGAGCTTTTTAACAAGGCGAGTTTTATCGTAACGCCTACTGAAAACACTCCGCAGATCGCTGTTGACCTTGTTTCCACTCTCGGAGCTTGTATGAATTTCGGACAGGTCGTTATAGCGACTCCCGAACAGCACGACAGAAATATCGCTTATACCTCTCAGCTTGCCCATGTTGTTTCAAACGCTTATGTTAAAAGCCCATCGTTATTGAAGGCAGACGGTTTTTCGGCGGGAAGCTTTCTTGATCTGACAAGAGTAGCGTACCTTAATGAAGAAATGTGGTCGGGTCTTTTTATGTGCAACAAGGATGCGCTTTTATTTGAGGTGAACAACATCATCCGGTCACTTACGGAATACCGTGACGCTATGGAAAATGATGATATCGACACGCTGCGTGATCTTTTGAGGGACGGAAGAATACAAAAGGAAAAGAGTATGGAATTTTACGGACAGGGGCGCAGATAATATGTCACAAAAGCCTCAGCGCATAGGCTATATCGTTGCTCTTTGCGGTATTATGAGCGCGCTTGCGCTTACGGTGATGTTTGTTTTCGGGTTTGTACCTATGTTTGAGTATATAACTCCCGCGTTTGCAGGTGTTCTTATCTACGTTATAAGAGAAGAGCTCGGCGTAAAATACGGACTTGTTAGCTATATTGCCGTAGGGCTTTTATGTTTGCTTATCACCTCAAACTATGAGGTGGCTTTTCTGTTTATTTTCCTGTTTGGATATTACCCGATTCTCAGGGAGTATTTTCAGAAATTCAGGTTTTTCCTGTTGAGGGGACTTTTAAAGTTGACTGTTGCCGCGATAGCGATAGCGGGCTGTTATTCGATCCTGATTTTTGCTTTCGGAATGACTCAGCTTTTGGAAGACGCAAACGATTTTGGGAAATACAGCGCGATCATTCTTGCTTCTTTGGCAATGTTTGCGTTTGCGGCTTACGATATTTTCCTCGGTTATTTAAAGTTTTTTTACGAAAAGCTTTTAAAGCCGAAGATTCGTAAGAGAATGCATTGATTAAGTATTTTAAGAAGTTATGGAGCAGTTGAAAATGAGGGCAGGCTGTGCGGTGCCTTTCCCGGAGAAACTCTTTGAGAGTTATACGCCCGGAGAAAACCGTATTTTCGCAAATGTCAGCGCCGATAAGCTTGGTGATATGATGACCGGTTTTATCAGAATGCACGAAGAGCCGCTGTTCTTTATCCTGGAACTTCCCACTAACGCTAACGACGAGCACGACCTTTCAGAAGCTCAGCACAATGACGTTTATTATATTGACGCGCTTGACAGTAAAAATGCTGAAAGAATTCTTGAAATAGCAGGCGAGCTGCTTTACGCGGACGGACTCGCGATGTTTGGATTCGGCTGTCATGAAAGCGGAGACGAGATAATGTCGGTAAAGTACAACGAGATCATCGTTTTCAGCAAGGAAATCGAAAAGTATTATTCTCTCTTTAAAACGCATGATATTCCGAGAACGGAAAAGCTTGTCACCGCGTGGGATACTTTTTCGTATGAAAATCCGGGAAAGTGTTTCGCCGTAAATATCAACGGCAAAATGGTTTATGATATCCCTGAAATGTTTAAGGACTGGGGAATTTATTTGGCTGAACGCCGCAATGATTAGGAACGCTGAAAGGAGATCATATGTCGGATAGAATACCCGAGCGCGCTGATATTCCCGAGAAAAGTCGTTGGTCGATAAATGACATCTACAAAAACGATGAACTTTGGGAAGATGATTATAAGAAGGCAATGGGTTACGCTGAAAAAATCGCGGGATTTAAAGGGAAGCTCTGTAGCTCCGCGGAAGATCTGTTAGATTATTGCCGGTTGGACGATGAGCTTACCGTTTTGCTGGATAAGCTCATAAACTATTCTCAGCGTAAAAGTGACGAGGACACAAGGGTCTCCAAGTACCAGGATATGTCAAACCGTCTCGGAATGCTTTATGTGACATTGTCCGACGCGGCGGCGTTTGCTGCTCCGGAAATACTTTCTGTTTCCGATGAGACTCTTTCTGGATTTTTTGAGGATGACCCTGAGCTTAAGCTTTATAAAAGGGCGATTGAGCGTATCAGAATAAAACGCGGGCATATCCTGTCCGAAAACGAGGAGAAGATACTTGCGCTTGCGGGTGAGATGACCGAGTCTCCCGATACTATCTTCTCGATGTTCAATGACGCCGATCTGACCTTTCCCGACGCTGTCGACAAAGACGGAAATGTTCATCAGGTCACTCACGAAAGCCACGTTGCATATATGCGCAGTTCCGACAGAGTGTTGAGAAAGTCGTCGTTTGAGTCCGTACATCAGACATACGGTAAATTCAAAAACACCTGCGCGGCTACGCTTTCTTCTCAGATCAAGTCGCTTGTGTTCAACGCGAGAGCGAGAAAATATACCTCTACGCTTGAGGCGGCGCTGTCTGCAAACGAGGTGGATACGGAGGTTTACCGCCGGCTTATAAAGTCCGTCCGCGAGAATTTAGAGCCGCTGCATAGGTATATTAAGATCCATAAAAAAGCTCTCGGAACAGACGAGTTTCACGCTTATGATCTGTCCGCGCCTTGTGTAAAGGATATAGACCTTAAAATTCCGTTTGAAAAAGCGGTAGAAGAGGTTTATGCATCTCTTGAGCCTATGGGCGGGGAATATCGCGCAATTTTTAAGAAAGCCATTGACGAGCGCTGGATAGACGTATATGAAAATGTCGGAAAACGAAGCGGGGCATATTCGGCGGGGGCGCGGATACATCCGTTTGTTTTGCTGAATCATAAGGACACGCTCAATTGCGAGTTTACACTTGCCCATGAAATGGGACACGCTATCCATTCTTATTTGTCCAATAAAACTCAGCCCGTAGTATATTCGGATTATGTTATTTTTGTCGCTGAGGTTGCTTCTACCTGCAACGAAAGTCTGCTTATGCGCCATTTACTTAAGAATTGCTCTGATAAAAAGCTGAGAGCATATCTGGTAAATCATTTCTTAGAGCAGTTCAGAACGACCTTTTACCGTCAGGCGATGTTTGCTGAGTTTGAGCTTGCGATAAATGAAATTGTAGAAAACGGCGGCAGCTTGACTGCTGATAAGCTTTGTGAAATGTATCATCAGCTGAATGTTGATTATTACGGAGAGGATTTCATAGTTGACAGTGAGCTTGATGTCGAATGGGCAAGGATCCCGCATTTCTATTATAACTATTATGTTTATCAGTACGCGACGGGATTCTTGGCGGCAATTGCTCTTTCGGAAAGAATATTAAATGAAGGAGCAAGCGCCGTAAAGGATTATATCGGATTTTTAAGCGGGGGCTGTTCAAAGGATCCGATCTCGCTTTTAAAGGACGCGGGCGTTGATATGACATCGGAAGAACCTGCCAAAAACGCCATGAAACTCTTTAACCTACTTCTTGATGAAATGAGTGATCTGATTGGTTGAGATAAAAGATAAATCGGTTTCTGAAGCCGACGAGCTGAAAAACTTAGTAGGTTTCTGTGAAACCGTTGATTTTCCTACCGCGATTTTTAACAGCAGCCTGGAATGCGTTTACAGTAAGAAGGGAATTATACCGCTTAAAACAAAGATAAATTTATATTTAAACCGTGACGAGTTGTTTACAAGCGAGACATTTATATCCACGATTTTTGTTATCAAGGGCGTTCAGTACTGTGCAAAGATTATAAAAACAGACAGGTTTTATATCTGCGGACTGTTTGACAGTCACGAACTCGGAAGAATCGCGAGAAATACGGATTTTTTCAGCAGACTTCTTCCTACTATAGACGTTTTCCAATATAATCTCGTGCATCTCTGGGATATCATGGTCAAGCTAAGAGATATGGGAAACAGTAAAATTGCCGCGGATATGGAAGAATATCTGGTTAAAACAAATCTTGTTTCCCAGAACATAATCGAGTATGTTGATATTATTTTAAAGAAGCCGAACTATGTCAGAATTGACTGCGGCGAGCTGTTGGAAAGAATAATAAATCGCTGTAATACCTTTCTTTCAAAATGCGGCAGATATATCGATTATGTTAAGGTATATGAAGCCTGCTATATTCACGCCGATAGGCGTCATGCCATCTGCGCGATTATAAACGCTTTACAGAATTCGCTTTTGTATTCTCCAAAGGACAGTGTACCTATTGTTACACTTCAGAAATGCGTTATTGACAAAAAAGATTATGTCGTTTTGAAAATCGTAAATGAAAACAGCTATTACAGCGAAAAACAAAATGAATTATCCGAAGACGATTTTTCAAAGCATAAGATCGGATGTGGAATACCGATAATAAAGCGCTTGATGGAAGAGGCTGACGGAGAATTTACACTTGAAGAGGTAGACGGAAGAGTTATAACAATAATGAAGATGCCGGCTCTTAAAGAATGTAAAAACGACGCTATCATCCTTGAATGTGACGAATATACTTACTTTGAAACCGGTATTCCCGATTATCTTGATTTTAAAATGCGTGAAGTTATCGATTTGTTTAAAGAAGATGTTTTTTAATAAATTTCAGTTTCTTTTCACGTTGTTTACATAATGATTTTGTATGATTTATTTATCGGTACAAGCAGTGCTTATACCGGTAAGTGACGGCAATGTTCATAGTTTTCTCTTTATTATTTTGGGGCGTTCTTTTAATAGCAAAGGACGCCCGTTTTTACTGAAAAAATGATTTTGACAAAATGAGGTGTGATATAAATGTTTAAGATTCTTGTGGTTGATGATGAAGAGCATATTCGTGAGGTGTTGAAAGAATATGCCGAGTTTGAAGGGCATGAGGTCGATGAAGCGAACGACGGAATGCAGGCTATTGAGATGGCAAAAGCAAAGGATTATGATATAATCGTAATGGATATCATGATGCCGAGACTCGACGGATATTCGGCTTGTAAAGAGATAAGAAAATACAAGCAAACACCAATGATGATGCTTTCGGCGCGCGGCGAGGAATATGACAAGCTGTTTGGCTTTGAGATAGGAATAGACGATTATGTGGTAAAACCGTTTTCTCCCAAGGAGGTTATGGCAAGAATAAACGCGATCGTAAAGCGAAATTCAGCGGCCTCCGCTCAGACGTCTCAGATCGAGATCGAAAAATTTGAGGGGCTTGAGATCAATTTTGTTTCCAGAAACGTTTATATCGACGGTGAAAAGGCAAATCTAACGCCGAAAGAGTATGACCTGTTATTTTATCTTGTGAGAAACAAAAATATCGCGCTTACAAGAAACAAACTTCTCGAAGAGGTCTGGGGATATGACTTTTTCGGCGATGACAGAACCATTGATACCCACATAAAAATGTTAAGAAATAACCTGGGTCCCTACAGAAAATTTATTGTGACTCTTCGCGGATTGGGGTATAAATTCGAGGTTTAATAATGAATTTTTTCCGAAGCATAAAGGTTCGCGTCTGGGCGAGATTTGAAGTGGTCGTTATCGCAATGCTTGCGTTTACTTACATTTTTCTTATCGCTATGTTTCCGATGTTTTACGGTTGGATGAAAACCTATGAGATAAGCGAGGTTTATGAGGATATCCGCACGAATTGGTACAGCGACGACATCAAGCAGATAATCGAAAGTCAGGCATTTGACAAGAAAATGTTTATCGAAATTATCTATCCCGATAACAGATCGTATTTTGTCGATATGCTCGGCGGAAGTCTTTCAATCAGGATGATTTCCAAATCAAGCTTTATAAACAGCGTAAACAATTCCGATACAGGCACTATTTACAAGACTTTCCGCGATGAAAAGGAGAACAACTCCATTCTTATGATGGGAAGCTACATCGGAAGCGACAGAAACGATCCTGAGGCGTATATATTTATTTTCAATTATCTACAGCCTATCGGTACGACCGTTCAGATTTTCCAAAGGCAGTTTTATATCGTCGGGTTGTTGATGATGATATTGACGATTTTCATTTCCGCGTTATTTTCAAATAAGATATCCGAGCCTATCATCAGGATAAATAATTCGGCAAAGACTCTTCCGCAAGGAAAATTTGACGCTAAAATAGGAAAGCGGGATTATGAGGAGATAAAACAGCTTGCGGGAACGCTTTCCGAAGCGTCAAGGGAGATCGCAAAATCCGATGATCTCAGGCGTGAGCTTATGTCAAACATCTCACACGATCTGCGTACTCCGCTTACTATGATAAAGGCTTATGCCGAGATGATACGCGATATTTCGGGTGATAATCCCGAAAAGCGTGAAAAACACCTTAAGGTAATAATAGATGAAACAGACAGACTTTCATCGCTTGTAACGGATATTCTTGATTTATCTAAACTTCAGGCGGGTGTTACAGAGTTAAATATAGAAGCTTTTAATCTCTCGGAAAATATATCGGGCGTGGTTTCAAGATTTGATATTGTAAAATATAATGACGGAATTACCGTTGATTTGCAGGCGGAGGATAATATCCGCATATCCGGCGATATATCAAAGCTCGACCAGGTAGTATACAATCTTATAAACAATGCGGTAACATACGCCGGAGACGATAATAAGGTGTTTGTAAGACTTTTCAAAAATGATGAGGGAATGGTCAGATTTGAGGTTGAGGATCACGGAGAAGGTATTTCTCCCGAAAATCTTCCGTATATCTGGGACAGATACTACAAGGTAAGTGAGCGCTCCGCTACGCACAAGCGCGCGAAAATGGGAAGCGGTATAGGTCTTTCAATTGTAAAAAGCGTTCTTGAGCAGCACGGCTTTAAATACGGCGCTGAGAGCAGTCTGGGACAGGGAAGTAAATTCTGGTTTGAAGCTCCCGAACTGTCGGATCTGAATGAAAAACAACCGGAAGAATCTCAAAAGCATAAGCTTGAGCTTAAGTTACAGAAAAAACAATAGCTGATGCGCGGACAGGTATATCCTTGTCCGCGCGCTTTGCCATATATTATTATGAATATTAAACAAGCGCAGAGTAATAAAATAAATCCACACAAAAAAATAACGAAAGGAACTTACCATGTTTTGGCTGATATTAAAACTCGCGCTTGAAAACTTTTTGGTGTTCGGACTTCATTTCGAAGGGAAAAATAATTTCCCCAAGCAGCTTTCATCAAAGGAAGAAGCACAATGTCTCAAAATAATGTCGGATCCGGAAAGCACGGAAATTGAAATTAAAACAGCGCGTGACAGGCTTATTATACATAACCTCAGACTTGTCGCGTACATTGTGAACAAAAAGTATCCCGATTTTCCGGACGCAGACGACCTTGTATCAATCGGAACGATAGGTCTCATTCGTGCCGCGGAAACCTTTGACCTCAATAAAAACAACAAATTTTCCACTTACGCTTCCAGATGTATTGATAATGCAATTACACAGCTTCGGAAAATAAATCGTTTTTATCTGCCGATGCTGATTTCCCCCGAGTAAATAATATCCTCTGTGCCGTTGTCATATCTAATTCTAAGCGCGAAGCTTTCGTCTGTTCCGAGCAGAATAGCGGGGGTTTTAATATGCCCGTCCGCTCCGGAATGAATATAAATGCGCTCTCCCAGCCACATAAGCCGTTTTTGATATTCGCGGACATAATCGCATTCGGGAAACTTTCCGTAGAACTTCATAAAATGATCGTATATTTCAGCTGCAAGCTTATTTCGTACATCTGACGTACGTTTATCGATCAACGCCCCGGCTATTTCCGATATTTCAGACGGAAAACCGTTTTCGGGCTTATAAACATTGATTCCTATGCCGATAATCGCATAATCAAGCGATCCTGTTTCAATATTAAGCGATGCTTCCGTAAGAATACCCGCGACCTTCTTGTTTTTTACAAATATGTCGTTTACCCATTTTATCTCCGAATAAATTCCTGTGACCTTTTCAATAGCCATACAAACAGCTACAGCGCCTGCCGCGGTAATTTTTACGGATTCCTGTGCGGAAAACGGCGGGCGCAGCAAAATGCTCATATAAAGGCCCGTATCGGCAGGGGAGAAGAAGTTTCTTTTTCGTCTTCCGTAACCGCCTGTCTGCTCGCACGAAACAACCAATGTTCCCTCGTTCGCGCCATTCTGAGCCAATTCACGCAGATAAGTGTTTGTCGAACCGATTGTTTTCAGAACGGTTATATTGCATTCTCTTTTTAAATAACGTTTTATTCCCGCTTCACTGAGAATATCTCCGCTGTCACTCAAGCAATATCCGCGGTTTGTAACCGCCTTTATTTCAAAGCCATCGTTTCTCAGAGCCTTGATTGCCTTCCAGACAGCTCCCCGCGTACAGTAAAGCTGTTTTGCCATATCCTCGCCGGAAATAAATTTACCTCGGTTTTCTTCGAGAAGACCGTAAAGCTGTTCTTTTATAGTCAAAATTGTATACCTCTTAGATTTTTCTCGTATACAATTATAGCATTAATTCATTGAAATGTCAACTGTTTTAGTTTAAATTACTTAAGATATACATTGGCATTTTCTCCGTCCCAAACAATTTTTTCAATAACTTTATTCATAAAATCCCTTTTCTCAATAACAGAAAGCGTTGCAAAGATTTTTTGAGAGTCTTTTAAATCGTTTACAATACTTTCAATATCCGGAATTTCAGTCCGGTTTTCAGAATTGCAACTCCGCATAATTTCATCTCTCAGGCATTTTATCTCGCTGTCAAGCTTTTCTGTTTCACGTTTTACATATTCGTATGCTGAGCTGTTTTCGGAAGCAGCAAAACTGTTCATAAGCTTTGAAATCATTTTTTCCTTTTCGGATATCTGTTTTTTCATCTCGTTTATATTTTCGGATATTTTTTCATTCTGGACAGTATTTAGCAGGGCAGTTAATTTCTTTTGGGTTATATAGTTGAGTTGTCCGAGCTTAAGTATTTCTGTGATGACGCTCTCATCAAGCAGATTCCCGTTTACATTGCACATACGGCATTTTGATTTTCTTGAACGTTCCTTATATTCGCACATATATGTAAATTTTCGAGAATCGCCGCCTTTATTTTGACCAGATAGCCGCGGACGCATATTATGTCCGCATTCACCGCATTTTACAAGTCCCGTAAAGATTGCCGTACTGTTTCTTGACGGCTTATAGAAGGTTTTAGAGGAATTTTTTCCAAGCAGGTTCTGAGTTTTGATCCAATCTTCCGAAGAGATAATTCCCCTGTGCTTTCCAATAGCGATTATCCATTCGTCTGATGTGTTTCGACGAGTTTTCTTACCGCTTTGAGAAGTCCTTAAAAAGGGCATAATGCCATGCTTTCCGTTAGCTTCCTCTTTTGTAAAGCATATATCGCAGCCAAGATCTTTAAAATATTCAAATGCCGCACTGTCTGCTGTACAGTATACAGGATTTTTAAGAATATCCTTTACTGTCCTTGCTCTGAAATCGTTTCCCTTACGCGTTTTTATACCGTGAGATATCAGCCACGTTACCGTTTTGGTTAAAGAATGAAATTCGAGAAATCTGGCGTAAATTGTTTTTACCGTAAATATTTCACTGTTAACGGGAGAGAGTTTAAATGCAAAGCGTCTTTTGTTTTCATGATCCTTTATTTCAATTTTTTCTCCCGTAAATCCGAGTGGGGAAACTCCTCCGAGCCAGCGCCCCGTTTTAGCAAGCAGAACTATATTGTCACGAATGCGTTCGGCTATTGTTTCGCGCTCAAGCTGCGCGAAAACAGCGGAAATATTCATCATTGCACGTCCCATAGGTGTTGATGTATCAAACTGCTCTTTAATGCATACAAAAGCGGTTTTCATTTCATTCAGCTTTTCGATAAGATTTGCGAAATCTCCTACACTTCTGCTTATCCTGTCGAGACGGTAAACAACGATATAGTCGAAAGGCGCGTTTTCTGCTGTCTTCATCATTTTTTTAAACTGCGGACGGTCAAAATTTTTTCCGGAAAATCCCTCGTCCTCATAAACAGAAACGTCATCTTCGGCTGCGTTGGGAATATGAGTTTTAATGTACTCTTTGCACAGCGCTATCTGGTTTTCGATACTTTCTCCTTTTCCGGTAAATTTTGATTTTCGGGAATAAACGGCGATTTTCATGCAAACGCTCCCTTTTGGTGTAATTGCGCGTAATCTTGTACAAGTACGCCGTCATAATATTACTCTAAGGGGGGTTGACCGTATGCCGAAAACACAAAAAAAAATAAATGCAATAATACATTTTACAAACGATACCGCGCTGTGTAATTTAAAGGAAGAGACTAACAGACTGTATGCCCATACCGTGCAAAAATATCTTGAAAACCTCGGAGCCAGCGCGGAGGAAAAAAGAAAAATAATCGCAAAGCTGATCTCCGAATTGAATATATAAATAAAACCGACACTGTATTTAAACAGTGTCGGTTATTTTACCAATAATCAGCCTTCGTTAGCCATAAGCCTTACCATTACAGCCTTTTGCGCGTGCAGGCGGTTTTCGGCCTCGTCAAATATCTCCTTTGCGTGCTGTTCAAATACCTTTGAGGTTATTTCCTCCTCACGGTGAGCTGGCAGACAGTGCATAACTATCGCGTCAGACTTTGCTGAAGCCATAACGCTGTCGTTTATCTGATATCCCTTAAACGCTACTTTGCGCTTTTCAGCCTCGTCCTCCATTCCCATTGAAGCCCATACGTCGGTATAAAGAACATCAGCGTCTGCCGCTGCTTCAACAGGATCGTTTATAAGCTTGAAGTTTTCATAATCCCTTGTGAAATCAAGGATCTGCTTATCGGGGTAATATCCCTCGGGGCAGGCGAGTGTAACGTTCATTCCCGTTTTTAAGCAGCCGACCGTAAGAGAATTCGCCATATTGTTTCCGTCACCGATATAGCAGAAATTAAGACCCTCGAGTTTGTTTTTGTATTCGCGGATCGTCTGCAGATCGGCAAGCACCTGACAAGGATGACAGAAATCGGTAAGTCCGTTTATGATCGGTATAGAGCCGTATTCCGCAAGGTTTTCAACCTCTGCCTGCTCAAATGTTCTTATCATTATTCCGTTAAGGTACCGTGACAGAACTCTCGCCGTATCCTGCACAGGCTCTCCGCGTCCTATCTGAAGCTCCTTTGATGAGAGAAACAGCGCGTTTCCGCCAAGCTGGTACATTCCCGTTTCAAAAGAAACACGGGTTCTTGTAGACGCCTTCTGGAAAATCATTCCGAGTGTCATTCCCTTTAGAATGTTGTGGGGAATACCGTGCTTCTGTTCGTATTTAAGCTGGTCAGCAAGATTAAGGATATCAATGATTTCCTCTGTGCTTAAATCGAGAAGTTTCAATAAATGTTTCATTAGATCAATTCCTTTCAAGTTTTATTTAATATCAGTTGTTTGTATCACACAAAACGTAAACGCGGCAGGGAAGAGAATAATAAATATATCGCCGATATTAAAGTTATTATTAAAGCTGAAAAACAGGGAAATAAGAGCCAATACCGTAACGCATATTCCAGAAATAAGAGCAGGCTTGCGCGCTTTTTCTCTGTTGAAGATCGACAGCATAGCTCCGTAAACGCCCATTGCCGCAAATGCGAATGAGGTTATCAGAAGTCCGAGCAGATTTCCGAGAAAACCCATCATATCGCCTCTGCGGATAGTGGAGAAAACAGCAAATCTTATAAAATAACTTTTACCGGAAAGTACCTGAAAGTTAAATATCAACGCCACAGCCGCGATAATAAGGCTGATAACCGATATGATCTGTGTTATTCTTTTCATCTTTGCTCCCTTCTTATTTCAAAAGATCTGTAAGTATCTTCATTCCCTCGTCAATTTCTTTATAGGAAATCGTGAGAGGCGGTAAAAACCTCAGCTTTTCTTTAGCCGTAAGAACCAATAATCCGTTTTCAAGCGCTTTCTTTGCGACGTCATGCGCATCCTTTGTTTTCAATTCGATCCCAATCATCAGTCCAAGACCGGAAAGCGACTTTACCTCGGGAATTGCTTCTAATTTCTCAAAGAAGTATTCGCCTTTTTTCGATACATCATCAAGAAATCCGACAGTGTTTAATTTATTTAAGACCGCAAGACCGCCCGCGCACGCGATAGGGTTCCCGCCGAAGGTCGAACCGTGCGTTCCGGGAACAAGCACATTCGCGCATTTTTCTCCCGAAAGACAGGCGCCTATCGGTATTCCCCCCGCAAGACCCTTGGCGAGAGTAGTCAAATCTGTTTTATGACCGTAATGTTCTCCGCAAAGAAATTTTCCTGTTCTTCCTACTCCGGTCTGAACTTCGTCCGCGATAGTCACAACGTCCTTTTCGTTACAAAGCTTGAAAATCTCGTCAACAAATTCCTGTTCAAGCCTGTTCACGCCGCCCTCGCCCTGAATGTATTCAAACATTACCGCGCAGACCGTATCGTCAAGCTTTTCGTGAAGATCAGCGATACTGTTTGCCTCAACGTTTACAAAGCCCTCTACAAAAGGGAAGAAGTAGTTGTGAAAAACGTCCTGACCTGTTGCCGAAAGCGTGGCTATCGTTCTTCCGTGAAACGAGTTCTTAAGCGTTATGATGTTATGACGGCCTTTTCCGTACTTATCAAAGCTGTACTTACGCGCGATTTTTATAGCGCATTCATTTGCCTCAGCTCCCGAGTTTCCGAAAAACAAATTTGTGTAACCCGCGGTTTCACAAAGCAACTTTGCAAAATCAGCCTGAACTTTTGTATAATAATAATTTGACGTATGCTGAAGCTTTTTTGCCTGAGAGCAAACCGCTTCAACCCACTCGTCGTTACAGTAGCCCAATGAATTTACGCCTATTCCCGAGCCGAAATCGATATAGCTTTTGCCTTCTTCATCAACAGAGGTCACATCCCCGCCGTTATCCAAAACAAGGTCGTATCTGCCGTAAGAATGCATAACGTATTTGTTGAATTGTTCAATAGTTTTCATTTTTACCTCACGCAATAATCATCGTTCCCGCTCCGATATCGGTAAGAAGTTCAATTAAAATCGAATGCGGTATTCTTCCGTCAATTATATTCGCCTGCTTGACCCCTCGGCGTA
>JAFLUF010000062.1 GCA_022508925.1 Oscillospiraceae bacterium
GGAGGAATATTCCAATGGCAGTTAAAGTTGCAATCAATGGTTTCGGTCGTATCGGACGTCTTGCTTTCAGACAGATGTTCGGCGCAGACGGTTATGATGTTGTCGCTATAAACGACCTCACAAAGCCCTCGATGCTTGCGCATCTTCTTAAGTATGACACAGCGCAGAAGGGCTACTGCGGCATAATCGGTGATAAGGCTCTGCACACTGTTTCTGCTGATGATGAAGCAGGCACGATCACGGTTGACGGAAAGACTCTCAAGATTTATGCAGAGAAGGACGCAAAGGATCTTCCTTGGGGCGATCTCGGCGTAGATGTTGTTCTCGAGTGCACAGGCTTCTATTGCTCTAAGGATAAGTCTCAGGCTCATATTGACGCAGGCGCTAAGAAAGTTGTTATCTCCGCTCCCGCGGGAAATGACCTTCCCACTATCGTTTACAGCGTTAATGAGAAAACTCTTACAAAGAATGACACTATTATCTCCGCGGCTTCCTGCACGACAAACTGCCTTGCTCCCATGGCTAAGGCTCTCAACGATTATGCTCCTATCCAGAGCGGAATTATGAGCACTATCCACGCTTATACAGGCGATCAGATGATTCTCGATGGTCCTCACAGAAAGGGCGACCTCAGAAGAGCAAGAGCGGGTGCTGCCAACATAGTTCCCAACTCGACGGGTGCTGCTAAGGCTATCGGTCTTGTTATTCCCGAGCTTAACGGAAAGCTTATCGGTTCGGCACAGCGTGTTCCTGTACCTACCGGTTCTACCACTATCCTTACTGCTGTTGTTAAGGGTGCGAATATTACTAAGGAAGGCATTAACGCCGCTATGAAGGCTGCCGCTTCGGATTCCTACGGATACAACGAGGATCAGATCGTTTCTTCCGACGTTATCGGAATGACCTACGGTTCGCTGTTTGACGCTACCCAGACCATGGTTGCAAAGATCTCTGACGATTTGTATGAGGTTCAGGTTGTTTCTTGGTATGACAACGAAAACTCCTATACATCTCAGATGGTAAGAACTATCAAGTACTTTGCTGAGCTTTAATTTAAGAAATCTGATAAAAGCGCGCGGCACCCCGAAAGGGGTGTCGTTTTTTTATTTGCAGTATTTTTGTTCATCAAATTTTCCTCATAACGTATAATATTCGTCATTGACAAGCAAGCTAAATTCTGTTATAATAAATACGGAATGTGTTTTGTTTATTTGATTATATTAGAAAGGAGGACAAGCAGTGAACGAGATCAATGATAATAATATCAATACGGGGATACAGAACGCTCAGAGTGATCAGGTAATTGAGGGAGGCGCTGTCACAGAAAATCCCGCACAAAATGACAACCAGCCTGCGGAGTTTGCTTTAAGGGACAGACAGCTTCTTGACGCTCTTGATGAGATACTTAAAAACAGGTCAAGTGTTCAGTATAACACAGAACACAAACGACCGATAACTACGTCCGAGAAATTCGCGAAAGGAATTGTCCGAAAGGGTGTTGGTTTTATTTCTCTCGCGCTCGTATTGGTCTTATTTGGTATAGTTTTGATATTCTGTTTGTTTTCACCGGCGCCGGATTATCTTCTTTTGCTTAAATTTTCGCCTGTAGCGGCGATTCTGCTCGGAATTGAGATTCTGGTCACATTGCTTATCACCCACGGAAGATTTAAAATTAACATTATAAGCGTAATAATATCTGCTCTGTTGGTGGTAGGCTGCTGTACAATGGGCGTTATACTCAACCGTACGTATAATGAAGAGAAAATCGAGTATAACAACCGGTCGATCGCCGCGGAGATATACGACAGAAGTTATAAAGAACTTCGTTATGTGGCGGATATAGAAGCAATGGAAATAGTTGTCGACCTCAATCCTGACGGAACAGGCGTTACAAAGGGGATAGACGCCCTGTCGGCAGGGGATACAGTTGTGGTAAATGTTGAGTTCGGCGGTGTTTATGCTACGCCAAATGCTTTTGCGACTGACTGTAAAAAGATCGTAGACGGTTTCAGAATAATGGGTATAGATATAACCGATTTTCATTTTGCAAATCAAAGCGCATTTCACAGCTACAAACTTGATATCACCGGAAAATATCTTCAGGATTATTCGGAAAGCCGGCTTACTGAGCTTGTAAATCATATTTATATTGAAGATACCGACTATCTTGAAGATCTTGAGGATTTAGAAAATACAGAAGATTCAAACGAAAATTAAATTATAAACCCGCGGGAAAATAATTTAGAATTTATAATGGGAGAATTATTTTGAATTATGAAGAAAAAATACAACTTTACAGTTGTATAAAAAGGCAGTTTACAGACCCGGGACTTTATAAAACATCGAGAATTTACGAGTGGCTGTATACAAACGGATATTCGCCTGAAGGATTTGGGTATATTTCATTTAATGAGCTTTGTGCTGATTTCCCTGAGGTATTTATGTTTCAGGACGACCCCGACAGCGGTTTTGTTCTTATTAAAGGATGGGAACAGGGGGACAGCAATATTTCACAGGGATATTTTCATCCGGCAGATAATTTCTTTGGTACAAAAAATATTATTTTAAATGATGATATTATTGAAATGACTCAGCAGTCTTTGTACGCTCTGACAAAGATACTTGCAAGCGGATTGTCTGTCCAGCAGATGAAACAGGAGGTTTTTCAAAAATTTAATCAGGCAAGACAGTCCGGCAAGCTTGAGTTTCTTGGTGAAAAATATGTTTTTCCTATTGATTATTGTCCCGACGGACAGCTTGTAAACGGAATTATAACAAAAAATCTTAACGCTTATGGTAAGAGTTTGTATTTTGCGTTTGAGAAAACACGGATATCGCGGGGTGTTTCGGAAAAAAAGCAATATACATCAGTTACGGCGCAAATACCGGAGGATGATGTAAAGCACATATATTCGCTTCTTATCGGAAGTTTTCCGCTTAATCAGCCGCTTCACATGGCAGCAATAAGTAAATTTCTTACCGATCGCGGTGTTGACAGAACAAGATTTGGATTTCTTAAGATGAAGGAGTTTCTTGCTCAGCTTAATTTCTTGGAACTTAAGGAAATTATCCTTGGCGGGGTTCCTCAGGTTATGGTTACGATCAAAGGCTTGTATACAGAAAACAAAGCCGTTTATTCAGATTATAATAGAGAAAATAACCGCAGATCTTTGGATTACGGCAGCAAAAGTCTTTTGTATAGATTGCCCGAAGGGGAACTAAGCGATTTTTGTAATTTTCCCGTAAAGCCGATGAGCATTCTTGAGGAGTTTATTGAACAAAGCAGACAACAAAACGACTTTTACGATTTACCGGATATAATATCCCGTGATTTTGACTATGCACGCAGGAACGGAACGATAGATTATTACAGTGGAAAGCTTGTTTTTCCATGCAGATACAAAAAAAGTGACGGTACTAATGTCGAACTGACGTTAAAGCCAAGCACTTATGAGGGCAAAGAATGGTTTTTGTATTATGTGGATACTGTTGTACGGGATAGTAAAGTTTTTCCGGTCAGTCCCATAAAGCAGCTCGAAAGCTTTGCGTACTTAGGAAATTGGCAGTCAGCACTGAGCGGACTTGCCGCAATAGCGGCAAATGAGGAATGGGATTTCAGTGACAGCAATTATAAAAATCTACAGATATTAAACCAATATCTTAAGTTTACCTTCAACAGGATCATGCACGAAAAAAAAATCTGCGTCTCGCAAAACAGAGAGCTTGCCGCTTTTAATACAGGGCTTGTTGATAAACGATATAACGATATTTTCGCTTGCTTTACACGGAATGACGGCGGTGGTCAAGAATGGAAGCTTATTGGATTTTACACGGAATTTTCTGGTGTTATGGGAAAAAAGCTTTCGGATTATTTTGGTCCCTTGCCGTATTCTCCGACATATTTTACGCGAAATGAAGATATGCTCTTTGATTTTAATAAAAATATTAATATAGACTTTGAGCGACTGCTAATGGATAATATTCAACATCTGCCGCTTGGTTTTCTGCGTGAACAGCTCTTTGACTTTCGAGAGGGTAGGGAAATTATTGAAAGAATCGGTTCTGTATACGATAAATCAGAGCGCATAAGGCTTTTTGAGCGTGTAAAGGATATAATTATGCTGAACAGCAGGCTGTCAGGCAGGCTTCAGAATTGTCTCAAACGCTCGTTTGAATTTGCTAAAAAACGAGTTAAGTACAATTACAAAAACGCTGTGCCGGCGTATTTCCCCAAGCACGACTCTATCGCTCTCATACTTCCCCTGGCGCTTAGTGATGACACTACTCCGGAAGCGGCTGTTGTTCTGGAAATAACACGGGAAAGCTATCAGGTTCAATCAATTTTAACGCTTTCACAGGCGTATATTGACGCGAGGTTGATAAGTCCGTTATCTGCTGATTGGTTGGTTTCATCGAAAATCAGTACCTTGCATATCCAGCAGGATTTTGCTGCTGATGATGAGATCCCATTGTGATACTACAAATAAGCGGCTTGACAAAATGGTCAAGCCGCTTGTCTATTTGCTGAAATAATCATCGAGGTATTTTGTAAAATCGTGAGGATTATTCTTGATCTTATTTTTAATATAATCAGCCTTTTCAGGGTTATCCGCATTCATTTCGATAAAATATTTCTGCTTTGTAGTTTCCTCATCCGTTATTCTTACGCCGATAGTGCAGGTGCCGTCAGGATTAACGACATACCTGATCGCTGTCATTGTGCCTTTTTTCTTCATGGCGTCACGCGTATAAACTCTTATTGCCTCTTGAAACATCTTGTCTCTAACCGAAAGCGGAACAGATGAACCAAGCTCGCGGGCGGCTTTTATACCAAAATCGGTATTGGAATATATTATCTCATCATCGGCTTCAATTGCGCTCAGAAGATGACCGTTGGCTTTATCAAGCGCTTTCATAAGCCCAAAGTAGTTTACCGCGTCTTCGAGAGAGGTTATTTCAATAAGCTGATTTTTCGACAGCGGACAGCCAAGAGAGTAAATCAAATGGCATATAAGCACACAGATATCATCAATTGCTTCAACGCGTATTCTTGGAATATCCAAAGCAAATCCTCCTCAGATCGTCGGATCATCAATAAGGGCTGATAAAAGCGCAATATTCATCGCCGCTTCAACACACGGAACCGCCCTCGGCACAACACACGGATCGTGTCTTCCTTTGATCACAAGCTCTGTTTCGGTCATTCCCTTAAAATCGACGCTGTTCTGCGGACGTGATATAGAGGGGGTGGGCTTAAACGCTACGCGGAAAATAATCGGCATCCCCGAACTTATTCCGCCTAAAATTCCTCCATGATTATTTGTCTTGGTAAGTATTTTTCCATTTTCAATATAGAACTCGTCATTGTTTTCGCTTCCGAAAATATCAGCACACGAAAATCCGTTTCCAAATTCAATTCCTTTTACCGCGGGAATTGAAAAAACAAGCTGTGAAATTATATTTTCCAGTCCGTCCATCATTGGTGAGCCTATGCCGGCGGGAAATCCCACAGCAGCACACTCTACTATCCCGCCTAAACTGTCGGAATTAAGTCTCGCATCATTTATTATCTCACGCATTTTGTCTTCAGCGTCTGTTGATAAAACAGGAAAACCGCTTTTTACGGCGTTAAGCTGCTCGGCAGAAACATTTATGGGGTCGAACTTATCGTCACAAACATCTTTTATTCGTTCTATGTGAGCGCCTGTCGTTATTCCGCGGTTTTCGAGTATCTGACCGCAGACCGCACCCGCAAAGCAAAGCGGGGCAGTAAGTCTGCCTGAAAAGTGTCCGCCGCCGCGGGGATCATTCGCGCCGTTATAACGCAAAAAACCGGTGTAGTCGGCGTGTGCGGGCCGCGCGATATGCGAAATATTTCCGTAGTCCACCGACTTATGATCGGTATTTAAAATCATCGCGCACAGCGGAGTTCCCGTTGTTTTTCCACCGTAAAGTCCCGATATTACTTCCGGGATATCCTTTTCGCTGCGGGTAGTGGAGGTGCCGTCCTTTTTAGACGCTCTGCGCTGCATAAACTCACATATCCTATCAATATCTATATTCTCTCCAGCGGGAAGATTACCTATAACCACGCCTATTGCCTTGCCGTGACTTTCACCAAAAATCGAAATATCAATGCCTTTGTTAAAACATGATGACATAAAAATCCCTCCGCTTATTTTGCTTTAATTTTCTTTTTTGTGGCGTCAAAGCTCATATCCAGAACCCACTTTATCTTTTCATCGTCAGCCGTTCCGTTGAGAGCCACGGTTATCCAACAGCTTTTATTCATATGATAGGCAGGGAAGAAGCCGTTTTCTTTTATCAGTGATCCAATAAGAATATTATCGCATTTAACGTTAACTACATCTATATTTTCTGTGCTTTTTATCCCGAGTTTTGCCGCGGGGATATTCATGATCAGTGCGAACCACTTTTTGTTTTCGGGATGGCGGAAAACCGCGCTTACATTATCGTTTTCCCACGGATAATCCTCTTTTACTCCGTAAGTTTCCAAAATATGAGTTTTAAGCTCTTCTCTTGTCATTTAATACCCCTTCGCCTATTCCAAAACATATTCGGAAATCATCCGACCGATTTTTCCGATATCAACATCTCCCTTAAATTCAAACTTTGCTGTAAAGGAATTTGAAAACATGATGAATAATTCAGCGTCAGGAATTAGCTCCAAAAACCCCGGCGTCTGTATAGCAAAGTATTGTATTTTGGAATAAGGCATTGTGCTGAATGATTTTCGTTTACCGGTTATGCCTTGAACATCAATTGAAATTATCCTCTTATTTGTAAAAACTAATTGGTCTCTGATTGTTTGAAATGCCATAACTATTTCTTCTCCGTTTATAAGCAATCCATTTACCTCAGACCTTACTCCATCAATATTTATGGGCTTTAAGTTAAAGACGGAGTTTTGATTGAAATTTACTGCCATAATAACTTTTCTCCTATAGTATTTAAAACTATGAAACATTTGCGGCAATTCCGCCGAGCTGTTTATAAACCTCAAAAAAGTCAGGATATGATTTTGAAACACATTCCGCCCCGTGGATTGTAAGAGGATTTTCACATCTTAATGCCGCAGTCGCCATTGACATAGCGATCCTGTGGTCGTTAAAGCATTCGACCTCTCCGCCTTTAAGTATGTCTACTCCTTCGATTTCAAGAGTGTCCGCAGTTGATCTTACTTTGCCGCCGATCTTATTCAGACAGCTTTCCATTGCCGCAAGGCGGTCGCATTCTTTTATCCTTAGTCTCGCGGCGTTTGTAATGCGGCTTGTCCCATGACAAAAACAAGCCAGAACCGACATTACCGGGACTAAATCCGGAATATCCGAGCAGTCGATCTCGAACGCTTTTCCATTCTTGGCGTCTTTGCAGATGTCAACGATTTTTTTATCTCCCTGCAATGAATTCTTGTTCAAGCCATTGATCTCAATTTCCGAGCCAAGCGCGTTTGCCACATAAAAGAACGCCGCCTGTGAGTAATCCCCCTCGACAGTTCCCGAAAACGATTTGAATTTTTCCGTTCCCTTTACGAAATATCCGGTTTCATTTTCGGATATTTCACAGCCGAAATCGTGCAGGACTCCAAGAGTGATATCAACATACGGTTTAGATTGCAGGGGAGAAGTGAGAAAAATTTCGCTGTCTCCCGACAACAGCGGGAGTGCAAACAAAAGCCCTGTGATGAACTGTGAGGAAATTCCGCCGTCGATCTCAAACTTTCCGCCGCTTAATTTTCCGCTGATCTTACACGGCAAATTTGTATCGCCAAAAAAATCAAACGAAACATTATGTTTTGGAAATTCGCTGATAAACGGAGTAATCGGTCTTTCCGGAAGTTTTCCTCTTCCTTGAAACTCAGCGTTTACACCAAGCGCCGCGGCTACCGGTATCAGAAACCGAAGCGTTGAGCCGGATTCACAACAGTCTAAAACCGCTTTATCGGGAATATTTTTTATTCCTTCAATTACAGCCTTATTGCCGTCGTATTCGATTTCCGCGCCGAGAGCTTTCATACAGCCAATCGTTGCCTTAATATCAACGGAAGGGAAGAGGTTTGAAATCTCGGACCTGCCCTTCGCGAGAGACGCCGCGATTATCATTCTGTGAGCAACGCTCTTTGACGGAGGAACAACGACACTTCCGCATAACTTTTTAGGAGTAATTTTTATATCCATATTCAACTTTCCAAGAATTCTTTGTATTCTTCAACCGACATTTTTACGATCTCGCTTTTTCCGATATCCGAGCAGATTATTATGTTCATTCCGCTTGAAAGATGCTTTTTATCACGAAGAGAAAGCTCGTAAAGCTTATCAAGCGGAGCGTTGTCTTTGATCGGAAGACCGCATTTTACCAAAAGCTCGTCCAATTTATCGCCAACGCCCTTTTTGCACATTCCACGGCGCTCGGCGATATGCGTGAAAACGCTCATTCCCACCGCGACGGCGTTTCCGTGGGTAATGCCCGTGTAATTGTAGTATTTTTCAAGCGCGTGAGCAAGCGTATGCCCGAAATTTAAGAGCATTCTTTCGCCCTTTTCCCGCTCGTCGTTTTCAACGACCTGACCCTTGATAGTTACATTTCTTCTCATAATATCAACAATATTCTCGTTGATATCTTCATTTAACAGAATTTCAAACAGCTCGGGAGATTTGATCATTCCGTGTTTTATGACCTCTGCCATTCCGTCCGAGAAAAACTCCGGAGTAAGTGTTTTAAGAGTATCGGTGTCGCAAATAACAAGCTTGGGCTGATGAAAAGCTCCAACAAGATTCTTTCCCGAATTAATGTTTACGGCAGTCTTACCTCCTACAGAGCTGTCCGCCTGTGAAACAACAGTTGTCGGAATTTGAACAAACTCAATTCCGCGCATATATGTAGCCGCGGCGTATCCCGCCGTATCTCCCACAACACCGCCGCCAAGCGCAACAATAAAATCAGAGCGTGTATAGCCGTTTTCTGTCATAAAATCATAGATATCGAGCAGGGTAGAGTGATTTTTTGAAGCCTCGCCGTGTGGAAACACAAACTTTTTCGCCTCAATTCCCGCCGCATCGAGCGACTTCATCAGGCGTTCTCCATAATACTTGTTGACATTATCGTCTGTAACAACGCAAGCTTTTGCTTTTGGCTTTATTACATGAGATATAAGCTCTCCCGATTTGTCAAGCAGACCCCTGTCAAGCAGGATCTCATAGCTTGTGCTCGCGTTTACCAAAACTTTTTCCATAATAATCCTCCACCGAAACATCTCATATTATTATACAATACTACAACTAATTTGTCAAGACCAAAGATCATGACGCTCACTTATATAAAATCTTTGATATATGCTAATTTACCCCCGACAAATTCGGGGGTAAAGTTCATATACCAAAATCAGCAAAAATCAGAAAATAGAGGCAATTGCAACCGCAGCGGGAATATTTCCGTTTGCGTTAAGAGCACCGGCAGAAACCGCATCCTTTAAAGTAAGTTTTCCATCAAGAAGCTTCATCATATTTTCATAATTGATATACGCCTCAAAGCTGCAGTTATCATAGCGATAAGGCTGAACATCAACCTTTCCGTTCTTGACCTCAATATAGAGGTGGCAGCTTGTGTCATTTTCCAAGCCCCAGACCTCAATATCAACCGCTACGTCTGCCTTGACAGCCTTAGCGTTTTTGATAAGCTTTCTGAGTTTAGCGCACATTTCATCTGCTGTGGCAAACTTGGGCTTTTTAACTGCTTTTTTCTTTGCAGCCACAGATTTAGCAGATGTCTTTGCTGAAGCCTTAGTAGTTTTAGCAGGTGTCGTTTTCTTGGCCGATGTCGATCTTACCGCAGCTTTTGCTGTTGCGGTTTTGGGTGTAGCGGTTTTCTTTGCCGGTTTTTTCTCAGATTTAGTCATAACAAAATATCCTTTCAACTTTTCCGCTGGATACGGAAATTTTTACTACAATAATATAATAACATATTATTTCAAAAAATTCAACTGATTTTTTATATTGTATAAATATTTTTATAAATATTATTAACACTGATATATTGACTTAACTGTATAGGAATGCTATAATATCCTCAGCGGGGGAAAATATGGCTAATTGCGTAAAATAGAGCAGGTTTTACGCAATCAGTGCCAGCCCCTGCCGCGAGCGCAGCGAGCGGCGGGGGCTGGTGCTGATTGCCGTAAAACGGCTATTTTACGTCAATTACGCCCACACCGTTTAGCCGACAACGTCTCCCCACATGGTTTTCTATCCTCTTAGGTATAATGTACTAGACCATATTGGTAAAGTAGACTATACCATTACCTCTTTGCTGTGAGAGAAAATCAATCATAAATGAAATAACGCGCTATCATGTATGAAATTAGAAAAGAAATCAAGTCTGAACATATATGTTCGGAACGTCTGAACATATATGTTCGTATTGCTGAACATTATGTTCGGCTACTGACTTCCCATGTGGATTTCTGGCTGTAAGGTATCTTTTCCGGCTGCCGCTATATAAGATATAAGAGGGACCGTCAACATATTTTGAAAAAAGTGCTAGGGAGCGTAGAAAACTTTAGTCTGCGATATGGTTAACTCTACTTTACCATATTGGTCAACTCTACTTTACCATATCAAGATACCTTACAGCAGGTGGAAAGATACCTTACAGCAGGGAAAAATAAAGTTAAATAGAAAAGAGGAAAGAGTAAAATAGATTTGACATAGCTAGTGAAGTATGCTATAATTACCACATAAAGCTATGAAAGGAGTAATGCTTTATGAGTAATGTAGTGACAGTAGGGGAGAGCCTTAAAAACAGTGATTGTACTTTTGAGCAGAGACAGCATGATATAGTACAGGCTGAAAAGTATGAAGCCGAAGAGAGGGAGAGAGCAAGGCGTAGCCCTTTTAAGAAATTCGCGCAGATCAACCTCGATCCTGAACAAGGTAAGATTCGCCGTAAGTTAATGATGGATTGCCCTAGCGCATACGCGATATTTGATTTTCTTATGGAGAACGTAGACGGATACAACGCTATAATATGCAGTGCGAAAGTTCTTGAAGAGGCGTTGAATTTGAGCCACCCGACTGTTATTAACGCCTTGAAGGAACTTAGACGGAGACAGTTTATCACTGTTAAGAAGAGCGGTAGGGCTAATGTATACTTGATTAACAAAAGATTGATTTGGAAGAGCTGGGGGACGAATTATAGATTTGCTAAATTTGCGGCGAGCATTATCCTTTCCGAAAGCGAGCAAGAAGAAATGGAAAAACCTACCAAAATGACAAGAATGAATGTCTTAGAGCTTAAAGAATGTAATACGCATGACCAAGAAAGCGCGAACTCCGACAAACTGGAATACGATGAAGACTTCGACGATTTTGAAGCAGGAGCAGATCGCGAAGAATAGGAAAAAACTGGAAGTTTTTTCCTTGAAAATCCGTTGCGCGAGCGACGGATTTTCGCGGGGGGTCGAGGGGGGTGCAACGCCCCCTCGCTCCGCACTTTGTCGAAGATGGACGCAGTCCATTTTCGACAAAGTGACACGGAGTTGTTTACCCGCGGAAATGGTATGAACCATTCATGCGGGGAAAAGATACCTTTCAGCCGAAAAAGATAGTCAGCAGATCAAAGCAGAAAAGATAGTCAGCAGATCAAATCCACAAGTAAAAAATCAGTAGGGGGAGGGGTGAGATTATCATGGGCAACAGATTAACGCTCCACGCAGGCTATAGAAATGCGAAAGGCAGGGCTTATAACACGAAGCATAACCAGCGTGAGAATTTCACAAAGAAAGGCAAAGAGGAACAAGCGAAGCAAAACAAGTATTGGGATTATGTTCCTAAGCTCTTAGGCTACGATAAGGGCGGATCGTTTTCGGAAAACGAGAAAGTTTTCTACAAGGAATTATTTAGCGCCCATGTAAAGCGTCAGAATGAGCGAAACAAGAAAGCAGGGCATTCCGAACGTAATGACACAATAGCCTCTTACAAGGAGAAACACCCACCCGAAGAAGTGTTGCTGTACATCGGTACGGAAAATGTGGATCCGAAAATTCTTGAAGCGGTGTTTGAGGACTTCCGAAAATATATGCAGGAAGAATTTGTCAATGAAGAAGCTGGCTGCGGTATCGAGATGTTAAACGCCGCTTTACACATGGACGAAGCGACGCCCCATATACAATACCGACAAGTGTATTACTACACGGACAAGTACGGGGATATACAAATATCCCAAAACAAGGCTCTTGCAGGCTTAGGGTTTGAGCGTCCCGATCCGACAATCAAGGAAAGCCGAATGAATAACGCAAAACAAACATTTACGGCGGTATGCCGTGAAAAGCTGTTTGAGATCGCGAAGTCATACGGTGTGGAACTGCTGACGGATCCGTTACCGAAAAACAGGGTTGGATTGTCGATCGATGATTATAGGGCGAGAGCGCAGGCAGAAGAAGCATGGGCTAAAGAGCGTGAAGCTATGGATAAGGAACGCGAAAATCTGCTAGAGCGAGAACGAAAAGCGAAGGTTAGACTGGCAAAAACCGACGCTGAAATCAAAGATAACGAACGGGTTTTATTATCGCAACGGCAAGATATCGAGGACATACAGGAGTATAACGCGTACCGAAGCCAAAAAGCGAAAGAACGGGCAGAACAGGAAGCACGGAAAGCAAGGGAAAAAGCCGAACGGGAAACACAAGCGATGATAGCTCGGCAGGAAGCAGAGAGGAAAGCGCAAGAGGAACGCGAAGCCGAACAAGCGCGAGAAACGGTCAGAATTGCGCCAGAAACAGCGAGAAGCGTTCAGACGATACCCGATATGCCTAAAGTGCAAACGCCCCTTAAAAACGATCGTAGACCCCCTTAAAAACGATCACGGTAAATATGCTGCTTTGGAAAAGGCTAGTGAAAAGGCTAATCTTCCCGATGACAATACGGCGACAGAGAACGATATAATAAACGCCCTTTTACATCATTAAAAAAATTAAATGCAACATTCCCTAGCATTTTTTTCTTTCTATGTACTAAAACATAGAAAACCGTTGTTCTTTATGTGCCGCCGCGAAGCGGCGGCACAGGAACGATGTTTCGGAGCGGTAGCTCCGAAACATCGTTGCCGCTTGCAACATTCCACAAAAGAAACCAGCGCTTGCTTACCGTGATCGTAACTCCTATTGTGGAAAACACGAAGTTGCGGATCGGCGATAGGAAACGTCGTGTTTTCCACAATGGGAGTTACGGGAAGCAGGTAAGCAAAAACAAGTAACGTGGGTGTAATTGCGTAAAATAGAAAT
>JAFLUF010000063.1:0-9794 GCA_022508925.1 Oscillospiraceae bacterium
TGTTTTACAAGAATATTGTAATAGTCCTTGAGCGTGGGCATTACCGTTGTTTTACCGAGCAGAAAATCCTGATAAACCTCGTGCAGACAGTTATCTATAATGGTTTTCTGTTCGGGGGAGATACCCGATTTTCCCATAATCGTTTCAAAGAACGAAAGGAAAAAATCATATTTTGATGATACAACGTCCTCGCCCTTGTTGTATTCCTCAAGAGATATTTCAAGGGGATTAAGGTGGGTATCGCTGCTTTCCGAGATATAGAGTATCTCACCGCCCAGCGCTCTTACAAGGTTGGTATACTCGCGTTCGGGGTCAACGATGATAATATCGTCATTAGTCGCGAGGAATACATTAAGCATTTCGCGCTTTGCCGAGAAAGATTTACCGCTGCCCGGACACCCGAGAATAAATCCATTGGCGTTTATAAGCGTAGCGCGGTTGAAGATGATTAGGTTGTTGGTAGTCTGGTTAAGCCCGTAATAAACGCCGCCCTCCTGTGAAAGCTCTTTACTGTTAAAGGGCATAAACACACTCGCACTTTCTGTTGTAAGCGTTCGGCGCACTTTCAAGCGGCAATTACCGAGGGGCAGACAGCTTGCCATTGCGTCCTCCTGCTGAAAGTTGGCTCTGGACGTGGTGCAGACCTTTGTGCGGAATACCGCTTCTACCTTGTCGGTGTTGTTCTCCAATTCCTCAAAGCTGTTGCCCGTTATCATCACGACAAGATTAAGCAGAAACATCTTCTGATTTTTACTCTGGAGATCGTTCAAAAGTTCCTCGCCTTCCTCAAGCGACTGTTTCAGATCGTCCGATATAACGTCCGTGAAAACGCCGTGTTGTGCCGCCTTTCGCTCCTTTTGCATTTTGTTGGAGCGCATAGCGGTTAATTGCCGCTTGACAACCTTTATAGCTTCGCTAGGCTCAACAGGAGATATATTCACCGTGACTACTATCGGCAGCGAGGTTTCGCAGAGTTCTTTAAGCAGCACGTCAACAAGCGAGGACGGCAAATGCTTGAGATAGACCATTCTCGCATATTTATCATTGTAGAGAAAATAGTCCTTTTTAAACTCAAAATAATCGGGACAGCACAAAGCCTTTTCCGCGCCGCGCATAAACTGAGATGTGGTGATCGGACGAATTTCCTGATTTACCCCTCTGAAAATATCCGCGATTATGCGTATACGTTCGTTGGCTTTCAGCTTTTCAATGTTAGACCCAATTTTCTGAAAGCACGACCGCAAAGCCAGCTCGTTTGCGGCGATCTTCTGCTGTGCCAATTCAAGGTTTGCCGCCGTGACCGTGACGGTCAGATATTTCTTTGTTGTAATACCGTTCTGTCCCTGCTGCATTTTATCAAGGAGCATTTCATTGTACTCGCGGCGATACTCGTCAAACCCGTCATTCATAGGCTTCAAAAGGATTTTTCCCGAAAATTCCTTCTGGTTTACGACGTTATTATGCAAGGTTATCTGAATATCGTCCGAGGTATCAAAGCTGTTGAGCAGATCGCCATACGCAAGGAAAATGCGCTCCTGTTCCGACCCGTCAGCCGCGTCGTATGTTACATCGGTAAAGGCGTATGTCACGGAATAACGGTTTTTGGCTACCTCGAAAATGTATTTCCCGTGAACGTGTTCATAGGGGATAGTGTCCTCCACCGTTCGCGCGACCTTGCGTATCTCCGCTTTTTCCTTGACCTTTTTGGGCTTCTTCTGCTTTGCGATACGCGCCCTATCCAAGTCTTTCGCGGAATTATCCGAGATGGGCTTCTTTTTGGAAGAAATACTCAATGCTTAGCACCGTCCTTTCTTTTTGCTAATTTTTTATTGCGCTTTATTTCGGCATACTGATGAGCAAGTTTATCCTTTATAATTTCCTCGCGGCAGTACCAGAAAACGGGTAATTCCTCGTATACGCGCTTTTGCGGCTCTAACCATTTCTGTCTGTATAAAAGCACAAGGAATTTTTCAAAGGGCATACCGTCATAGCGAAAAAATCCAAAGGCAAATATGGGAACGGCTATCAGCATAATAAGCCACCCCACAACGTCCTCACCGAGAAAATCTTTCCCGAAAATAAATAACGGAACGCAAATTGCCAGAGCCGCAACCGCCGAAACAAACTGTCTTACAGTCAGACCGAACAGAAATTTTTCCTTATAGTCGGTAATTTCTTTCGGTATCTTAATTTCAATCAATATTTATCCCCCCTACATAGCACCACAGATTTTCTTTGACCAAGCGCCCGATTGCATAACGCCAATTCCAAGTGTCAGCGTTGTAATAAGCCCCAATATTCCATTCAAGGACAGGTTGGAGTTACCTATATGACCGCTGATCAGTGCAGCATTAACGGAGTTATACGATAAAAACATTATCGCCAGAACAATTGCTTGCAGAGAAACCGCCGCATAAGACTTTAAAAAGCCCTTTCCCACGTCTGAAAGTCCTTCACAGGCGAATGTTGACAGCGGAACAGGAGCGATCATTGTATACACGGTAAGTTCAAACAAACGCGCAATAACCACCACATTTGCAAGTATCATAATTATTTTCATAATTAGCCCTTGAATGGTTATTTGCAAATTCAGCAAAAGCGGCTCAAAATTCAAGAAGCCCGCGTTATAGTCGCTGACGATCAGGGACGCGTTTTGAGATGATACAAAATACTGTGCTTTGGTCATATTGTCGCCCGTTATAAACGAATATTGCGATGCAGTGTTGCTTAAAGCGCCGACAAAGCCGTTAAAGCCCTTGTAGAGCATTGTCGTAAACAATTCGGCATTGTCTACACAGACCTTTGCAACTACCATTTTAATGAACAACATCAGAACATTTTCCCAAGTGACCCACTGTAAATGGAGCGATTTAGAGAAAAAGTCGATAAGGAAAAACATAACGCAGAGCGTAAGCGCCATACCCTTTATTGCCGCCACCAAATTTGGGAGCGCTGTTGTGGCATTTGTCAACAGACTGTCGTTAGTGAGCAGCTCGATAATCATTGAATACATTGTGTTCAATTCAAGCACTATGCCCTTGATGTTATCCATACATTGTCCATAGCTCCACATAAAACCTCCTTTCTGAAAAAGGGAAAACGGCGGTGCTTTTTGTGCTACATATAGCACAATATCCGCTTTATCGCGGCGCAATCCCGCGCCAATTAAAGCAAATACCGGCACCGCCGTTTTCTAAAGCAAATTAACAGAAATCAGCTTACGATTAGATTATCCCGTAATGCCGAACAAGTCAAGCGACAGCGTGAGCGCAAAGACCACAAAGCCGCTTGCGAGGGTCATAAGACCGCGCGTTTTTGCTTCGGCATCATCGGCTTTGATCGCAAGCGCGAACATTACGCCGCCGACAAACGCGACCACCAAACCAATTCTGCCGATCCACGTTGCGAAAAAGCCGATAACCTGATTAAAGGCGGCTTCACCGTCAACCGCAGCTCCGTCCTCCGCAAACGCGGAAATGCCTGTTGCAATCGCCATCGAGAACATTGTCGTTACAAATGCCGCGAACTTCTGGACGCGCTTGCTCACAGCCCTGTACGCTCTCTGAATGGGATTGAGGTTGTTGCGCTGCTCCTTAGCAGCAAGGGTAAGAGTTGTTTTGTTTTCCATAAAGAAAACCTCCTTAAAAAAATAAATATTTATGTACACCGCCTTATGCGGATGTAACCTAGAAAAGTTCGGAGCTTTCAACAATATCGTTGTAATCTTGCTCACCGATAACCTTACGCACCGACATATCCAGCGGCACTATATCCTCCGCGCTGGGTAAGTCAGTATCGGAGAAATCCATATTTTCACTTGTGTCAAATGCTTTTTCATTAGCCGATACCGCTGTTTCACGCTCGTTTCGCGCTAATGCCGCCGCAATTTCGTCCTTGTCCTCTACAAACTCTTTGTCGAGATTATCACCGTCCACCTCGTACACCTCCTTTTCTTCATCGGGAATATCCACGTCTGTGATAGGCTTTTCATTGTCAACAGGCTTTGAAACCTCTTTAGGCGGGATTTTCTCGGAATAATTTATTTTCATATCTGGGGCTTTTTGGGTATGCAGATCGTCTATCAGATAAGCATAACCTTTATTGAAATCCTCCAAATAGCGATAGTTGACGTGTTTTTCTATATCGAATTTGTGGCAGAAAAACGGGTAAAGTGCGCGAACGATCAGGACGCACTCATTAGCTTTCATAACCTTTAATTCATCGGGTGTCATTAACTCGCGACCCAAAATGCTGTTGTTTTCGGACGTTGACGGTGACTTGTGGCTCCGTGTCCGATTTTGCGAAACCACGTCAATCGTTTCTTTACCTAACGCTTTGGAGATCGTTTCAAGCGTACTCGCTTCCTGACCGCCCAAAAACAAAAGACTGTCGCAGTTACCCGTGACAATCTCCCAAGATTTATCGTACATTTTCTTTAGCTGTGCCAAATTCTGAATGATGATGTTCGCGCTGATCTCCATACTACGCATTGTTGCGAGGAGTTTATCAAAATCGGGTATTGTTCCGATATTTGCAAACTCGTCAAGCAGACAGCGGACGTGGACAGGCAAGCGACCGCCATACTTGAAATTTGCCGTGTCGTATAGCGTATCAAAAAGCTGTGTGTACATCATCGCCGCCAAAAAGTTGAAAGTCGCGTCCGAGGACGGAATTATTACAAATAATGCCGTTTTCTTATCGCCTAAAGTATCAAGCTGAATATTGTCGGTATGCGTGAGGTCTGCCACTTCGGGAAGATTAAACGCCGCAAACCTTACCGCCGCGCTTATCAGTATTGATTTTGCCGTTTCCGCAGGAGCCTTTTTAAAATCCGCATAATACGATACCGCCATACTGTACGGATTTTCCTCGCGCAGATCGTCCATCAGATCATCAAGCGGCGACCTGTGGTTTTCGTCCTGCTCCGATATTTCAGCCATTCTCATCATTCGCATTACTGTTGAAAAATTTCTGTCGAGCGAATTGCCGTCCTTGTCTTTCGCGTCATTTTTCTCCAAAAGATAAAACGCGATAGCAAGCGTTAAAGCCTTTGTACTGTCGTCCCAGAACTGATCTCCGCCTGAGCTGCCCTCCTGTTTTGTGTTTTTCATCAGGCAGTTTACCATTTTCATTACATAGGTCTTGTTCATATTTCCGTCTTTGTCGTAAACATAATTAAACGGATTATAATTGTTGCTGTGGGACATATCAATCAAATTAAACACCCGAATTTCATATCCCGCCTTTTGGAGAAGCCGACCGCAGCTTCGCAGCAATTCGCCTTTGGGGTCTGTCACTACATAGCTTGTGTTTAATTGCATAAGGTTTGGCTTTACATAAAATCGGGATTTGCCCGCGCCGGATCCACCGATCACAAGCACATTGAGATTTTCTCGGTGCTGTCGGGTGTTCTTCGACATTCGTACCTCTTGCGTGAGAATAATGTTATTATCCGTTTCAAAAGGTATTTCAGGGGGCTTCGGTTTTCTCAGCAGCTTTCTGATGATGTTTTCAAGCCAACGGGGGAGTTTGTTCAGCCAATCGTACTTGTGCTTTTCCTTGTCCTCGTTATCATAGAGGAATTTTTCTTCTTTGGCATTTGCCCACCGAGCCGAGCCGTGTTCCACACCTTTTCGATGCAGACGTTTTCGGGACGTGTAGACCATAAGCGCGTAAATACCGAGCGAAAAAGCCACGATCAGAGTTATTTTTGCACTGTACCCCGAAAAATCCGTGAAATGCTGTCCGACAATGTTCGGCGCGGCAAGAACACCCTCAAAACTCGACATAAGGACTGTAAAATCCAGAACACCGTCCTCGTCAAGTGACAGATCCATAGCCGCACCCAGAGCCGCCGAAACATACAAGACCGCGATAACAATAATCGCGTAAAGCAGTAGATTTAACGGATCCGCTTTTTTCTTTTTCAACGCTTCATCACCTTGCTTTCGGAGAGCTTCGGCTTTTCAGGTGAGGGCGCGGATTTTTTCTTTACGGCGTTGCGTATCTTGTTTTGCAAAACGCTCTGATTATTTGCCTTTGAGATAATATTCCGCGCGTTTTCTTTCGGAATATCAAAGTCGTTGGCGATCTTATCCTCAAGGTTGATAGATGAAAAATCGTAAACCTTTGTTTTGTCGGGAGATTTTACGATAAATACATTATTCGATGTGCGCTCAATGGAGAGTTCCCTAGTAATACCTTGTTTGTCAACAGTGCGATCTTCCATTTGTGACCGCACCTGACTTTCTATCTTTACCGCCTTATCGACCGCCTTTTCCGCCTGATATTCCGACAAACCAAGCTGAGAAACGCACATTTCTTTCATTTCGGCTTTAGACATTTTCGCGGGAGTAAGCCCGACCGCGTTTTCTCCGTTTTGGAGAATAAGGTGTGTTTCCTTACCGTCCCTGAAATTAACCGCGTCATATCTAATATCGCGAATTGTCAGATCATCACTCGCGTATCGGATATTTGTTTTGAGTGCGTCGATATTATCTGTTTGCGTTGGCGAGGAAAAATAACGCGTTTTATCAAGACCAATATCGTAACAGAGCTTGTTTGCGGCTATGTCAGACTGTACCGCTGAATATCCCAGCTCATCGCGCATTATCTTCATAACATCGTTTTTGCGTGTTTTCCCGTCAACGGTGATCTCAACGCTTTTGCCGCTGATCTTATCGGAAACGGTAACGCTCTTGCTTTCCGATGTGGAAAAGACCTCCATCTTTTCCTTGTCATAATCGCTTTGGAGTTCAGCGATTTTTATATTCACGGATTTTTCATACGCGTTTGTTTCGGAAATATCGTAGACGGTTATGGACGTAAATGTTTGTTTTCCGTTATCATCAAGCACCGGCTCTCCTTTATCGTCCACTTGCGGAGCGATTATTTCAATACCCTTTGCGTTTTCGCTCAAAGTATAACCGCGTTCCTCCCAAAACGCTTTCCCCGCTACTCTTGTCGCTTCGGGCATTTGCTCAGATATGCGCTCCATATTTCCCTCACTGTAAACGGGGTAGTCTATGCTTGTATCAGCGGATATTTCCTCATAGAATTTGCTCCGCGCTTCGGTATTTTCAAGATCGCTTTCAAGCTGGGCGATCTGAGATTTTATCGCTTTCAGAGTTTCCGTTTCGGGAATGTTAGGCGTGATCTCGCAATTCATCTCAACATTCGTGTGCGCGACCTTGTAATCGCTTTTAATCACCGCGACCTGTTCAGCGCACTCGGCAGGGTAGATACAAGAGATTTTCCCGTCTTTGTTGGCTATGAATTGATACTCAATGCCGTTTTCCTCAAATAACTGTTTCATTGAGGACACGTTATTCGCGCCGACAGAAAAGCATTTAACCGATTGAGGATTTCCTTTCAACCGTTCCTGCATTATTTCATTTGTGATCTGCTCTATAATGCCTTTATCGCGGTCAAGAAATTCAATCGTCCGTTTATCGCCGTTTCCGACAATTACAACGGGTATCTTGTATTCCTTTGCTTTTTCGGCTACTCGCTCCGCGTCGCGGGCGAGAAAATTGCTCGTTGTGGAAATGGGAGAGTTTGCCTTTTGCGCTTCAACAACAAGCCCTTTGTTAGATACCGTTCCAACTGCTTTGGCATTTGCGATCCTGCCGCCAACCGTGTTTATTCCGTCAACGGACTTGTGGTAAATCTCCTCAAGCAAATTTTTTGCAAGCGGAGCCATCATTTTTATAAGCTCCAGCATTACCTCAACAGTCTTTTGTCCTGTGGATAACGCCGCAGAAGCTACTTCATCAGCCATTTAATCAACCTCCTCGAATGAATTATAAAGCGATTGAGGAATATGGGCATTATTCGCGCGGAAAAATCTGCGTTTCAATCTCTTGCAAAATATCTTCCGCATCTCTCAAATGACCCTCTGCCTCAAAGTTCTCAGCTATGGAAAACGCTATATCTTTAATACTTACTACTGTTTCCATTTTTGTTTATCCCCCCTACGGTAAATATTTTTTTAAAGCCAATTTGATATTCTCTTCCCGTTCCTTCCTCCACCTCTCTGCACGAACTCTACACCGCTCGTCCTCAGCCTTTTTTTCTTCGACGGACTTATAAAACGGACATTCGCGCTTAAAGCTATTATCCGAAAGCACTATGCATTTTCCGTTAGTATACGCAAAGCAGCTCGCTCTGTCACAATTCGGCGCACAATCGCTGTTGAAAAAACTCAAATTATCACCCCCTTAAAATTGTGCTATATGTAGCACGACATAAAAAAAGCGCCGACCGCGTTTTTTATCGCAATCGGCTAAAAGTTATATTATTTTAATTATATCAACCCCTTTTCTTTCAAGTAGACTTTCCACGGCATAGTACGGAATTTTCCGCTGTAAACGTATCTGTTGGCAAATTCGCGTTGCAGCTTGTTCGGCGTAATTCCCATACTTTCGTTTCGCTCCGCCTGTGCGTATATGCTTATGCCCCGGAGCGATTTAAGCTGTTCTACGCGGTATGCGGCATTGTCCAGATCGGACGTGACCAACAGATAGACAAACAGCTTTGATGGTCTTATGCCGTATTTGCCGAGCAATTCAGCCGCGCTATGTACAGCCGCGATCTGAGGTATGCTGTCGCACGAAAATCTCAAAAACCGTATCCATTTCAGCTTTGAGAGGATTTTTGCGATCTCATCGGTCACGAGCCGCGCGTCCATACCTTGATTGAGGTCAATTCTATATCCGCTGTTGATCAGACTTTCAAGCTGCTTTATCCCGTAATCGCAAGCTAAGATATTATTATCCATCAGCACCAGCTTGTCGCTGTCGGAGCGTACAAGATCGTGCCAATCCCGATAGGGCGTAACCTTGCCCTCTTTTTTCGGAACAATGCACCATCGACAATTATTTGGACAGCCGCGCGTGATGTAGCCTATCGCATAATCGCAATCAGGGTAGATAGAGTAGTCGGGGAACATCTCGTCTATCTCTGTCGGCAGCTCAGAGAATAAGCCGTAGCCCGTACCGCCTTTGATCGTATCGGGCGGCAGATTGGGACTTTCGGGAGTAAATCCGAAAACCTTGCTTGAATACACCCTGTCGTATTTCTTGCCCTTATGCCACCACTCGACTGTATCACCGAGCGATTTGTGATATGCGGATATTTTCATAAGCGCGTAGTTGGGGAATACCCTTTGCCTATTTTGGCAGTGTTCCTTGTCAGCGTCGTGCAATCCTATCGTCATAAAAAGACCTCCAATGTTTTTCAGGACTGAAAAAGAAAACTGCTAACCGCCCATCATATCCCGCTTGACCCACTCATCATAGTAGCTTTCCATTGTTACGGGGGCGTTATAGAGCGCAGTTATCAGATAGGCGCGGATATTCCGCACCTCGCTCTTGCTCCTGTCAAGCGCGGTTATAACGTAGTCGATGTGAGTGTCATCAAGTTCAAGGAAACGCTTCTTGACCTCCGCTTGCGGCAGATCCTCACCGTTCACGCGAATAGTCTTTTTACGGCTGCACACCACGTCAACCATAACCGCAACGATCTCGTCAATTCTGCCCATATTCACTTGGAGCTTCGGATTGTTGCGGTTTTCGTAAAAGTAGTTGTACTCGATGTTGTCACGGATAACGTCACGGTAATAGTCCCGTTCTTCGGAATAATCATCGTTTTCTTGATTATCCATCTCATCAATCCTATCCTCCGTCCTCCGCGCGTCAGCGCGCCTGATTGAATGATATGATTGATTAGTATTTAATTGATTAGTATTTAATTTTTTAATAGTGTCCGTTGTGGGATTTTCCGTTGACGGTTTT
>JAFLUF010000063.1:9894-13207 GCA_022508925.1 Oscillospiraceae bacterium
ATTAGTATTTAATTTTTTAATAGTGTCCGTTGTGGGATTTTCCGTTGACGGTTTTTCCGTTGACGGATTTTCCAATGACGGTATTTCCGTTGTCGGATTTTCCAATGACGGTGTTTCCGCTTCGGTATGCTCCGTTGTTGGATTTTCCAATGACGGTGTAATTCGCTTAACAGAGCCGTTTTTGCTTTGCTTCGTGTTATCCTCCGCACTGTCCGCAACCGAAAAGTAGGGATTTTGCTCAGGACTTTCATAAACTACATATTCATTTACAGACATACGCCCCAGATCATCGCGCAGTTGAAAACGGACAAGATACCCGTACCGCTCCAATTCGCGGACAGCCGTTCTTACACTGTCCAATCCGTCCGTGGAGATCACAGCCAAGCCCGAAAGAGTATAGTCCCAATCGGGCGGCAGACTAAGCATTTCGGACAAAAGCCCTTTTGCCTTGTAGGACAATCTTCTGTCCTTCAGGTGGTAATTCGCCATAACCGTGTAGTTTGCGTTCTTCTCTACTCTGAATACCGTTGACATAATTTTCCCTCTTTCCTTTTCATACTGTTCTGAAAACAAAAAAAGCCGACTGCTGTTTAAGCAATCGGCTAAAGTTATTCAATTAAAGGGCTTTACCCTTTGGAGAGCCTGTCGGCGATCCCCTTTATTATCGTTTCATCTTCCTCGTCAACAAGGTTGATAAGCTGATCTATGTATTTTCCAAGTGCCGCTGTTTCTTCCGCAGAGAGCGTACACGGCGTAGTTATATTCGCTGTCGGCTCTGCATATTCTATCGGATCCGGCGTATCTAACGATTTGGGCGGATCCGCCTTTTCATCGGTGTCATTTACGGCGGCTTCTATCTTTTCCACCTTTGTGGTAGGTTTCTTGACCTCCGGAGCAGTTTCCGCTCTAGGCTTCGGGGGCGAGGACTTTTGAATTTCCTTTACCTCTTTATGCGTGATGTCTGGTTTTTCTTTGATGATCTTCTCCTGTTGAACGGTGTCAAGTTTGGCGACCTCGTTAGCTGTTGATATTGACATTTCCCCCGATTTAACAGCATTTTCAACATCGGGAATTGCGTTGTGCTTGATATTTTCGATTTTTCCGATCTGGGCGCTTGATACGTTCAGCATATCCGCTATATTCTCGCGCAAACGCCCGTTTATTTTCTTGCCCTCGCTTTCAAGCTCCTTGAGAGTTTCGGTAAGCCGTTCATATTCCTGCATAACGTCCGCGTCAGAGTATTTCCTTTGCGTTTTGTTAAGCATTATAAGGTCAAGTTTGTTTTCGGCTTCTGAGCCGCTTCTGCCTATGTAGCAGGGGACTTTGGTGCTTGTCCGCCGCCCCTCGCTTATAAGCAGCTTGACCGCTTCAAGTCGCCTGTGTCCGCTGATAAGAAGATATTTTCCGCTGTCCTCGTCTTTTACGACCACAAGATTGTGCTTCAAATTCTGACGTTCAATATCATCGGCAAGCGGCTCTATATCGGTCAGAGCGTAGAAATTGTCCTTGTTGGATATTATCTCGGTCACATCGAGCATTTTAATGTTATCCGCGAAGCTGTCCGCCGAAGCAGCTTTCAAGTCGGCGCTGATCGCGCTGCTGATCTGTCGTTTAGCCATTATTCACCAATCCTTTCTCTGATCTCGTCCGCAAGCACTCCGAACGCCTTGCCCGCGTTGTTCCAGCCCATATATTCCTGTGCGGTGAGCGTATAGGTGATTGAGTTCTTTATAACCTTGCTATAAGGGATAGTCGTATTGAGTGCCTTGCCGCCAAGCTGACCCGAAAACATTTTAAAGAGTTCAATATCCGCGCGGTTTTTCCTGTCAAACTTGTTTACATACGCGCCGCCAAACCGTACCTTGCTTTTTGAAATAACGTCCGTAACTTTCGGTATGCCCTGTATGCTGAATATCCCCAACTCTACGGGTACAAAAACATAATCGCAAGCCCCGATTATCTGTCCGGTCAGATCATTCATTGTAGGGGGGAGATCAACGAAGATGTAGTCATAATCGCTGTTGGCATTTACAAGCCTGTCCGCTAATTCGCGCTGTTTCTTATCGGAGAAGCCGCTGAACGCACCCGCAACATCGTTTATTGCCGCCGTTGCGCTGATCACATCAAGGTTGGTGTAGCGCGTTTTCTCGCCCTTTATAGCTTCGATCTCACCGAGCAACACCTTTTCAAGCCCCGATTTAGGCTCGTCGAGGAAAAACCGCGATGTGTTGCTCTGACCGTCCGTGTCGATAACCAACACCCTGCTGTCAAGGGAAAAATGGTAGGCGAGGTTTATAACGCTTGTACTTTTGCCGCAGCCGCCTTTGTTATTGTAGATAGCGATAGCTTTCATTCTTCCACCCCCTCGGCAAGTCGGGGATACCGCAGCTTAATAGCTTCAAAGTACCAATAACCAAGACAGGAAGAAAAAATATGTTCAGCAGAATAGTATCTCTCGCTGTCCTTGACTTTCTCACCCTCGCGGTCAAAATCTGTGCTGCACCCGTTCCAAAGGTTGAAGATCAGGCGGGTGGTGTGGACAGATGTGCCTGTTTGCCACGCCATCTCTAACGCGCCGAAAGGCTTGATCTCGTTTCTGTCAAAATCGTACAGACTGTCGATGTGCTTGTAGCACTCACTGTCCAACGTGATCAGATACGCCGCCGACTTGCGGTACACATCAGGCTTGCCCATTCTCGCCAGAATTTCGTTGTAGCGTTCTTCGTGCTTCTCGTTCTTAAATCTAATTGCCATAGGGAACTCCTTTCAAAATGCGGTTAGTTAATACTAACTTGTCTTACATTTATATTATAATGCTTTAAAGCAACAAAGTCAATACCTTTTTATGCTTTTCCGTGAATAAGAACGAATTTTGTATACTTTGACAAATTCTATTATTAAAGTTTGTCTATTTTATCTGGGAAATAGGCTTGATCAAGTGTCTTACTTATTTAATATATAAGACCCACCGAGTTTTTTTCTCAGGTGGTACGCCGTTATCTCTTTTGCGCTTGCCCGTCCACATCTCGCCGCCTGCTACACCGTCATTTATAAAGTTGGCGGCTTTCAGGCTTGCTCCTGTTTCCGACAAGAGGGTATAGGTTATAACCTTCTTATATCCTAACGCTCTGGCGGCTCTGATACAAGCTCCATACAACATAGAACAAGCGTTCTTGGTGCCGTTGGTACATACACGCGTTATCTCAAGGGTAGTGCCGTTATCTAAATGCCGACTGATCGGTCTGCCGCAGATCGCAACACCACAGCAGACCCCGCTATCGTCCTCGACCGATACACAAAACTTACAACCTCT
>JAFLUF010000064.1 GCA_022508925.1 Oscillospiraceae bacterium
ATAACGGCGTTTCGCAAAAGGTTGTCAAACACACGCTGAATTTTATCCGCATCACAACGCAGTATTATGTCATTGGCGATACTAAGCTTGCAGCTCAGATTTTTTTCCTGCAGCATTGGTTTAAATTCATATGTCAGTTGTTCGAGAAGCCGTGTCAGATTGATTTTGCCATATTGGAGGGTAACAGTAGAAAGATTAAACCTCGCTATCTCAAAAAATTCGTTTATCAGGTCCTCCAGACGTTCCGCCTTATTCAGCGATATGGACAGATATTTTTCCCGAAGCTCCTCAGAGATTTGCCCCTCGTCACGCAGAATGTTCAAGTAGCCGATAACTGAGGCCAGCGGCGTTTTTAAATCGTGTGCAAGGTACATGATAAGATCGTTTTTTCGCTGAACAGCCTCATTTGCGGCATCAATATTTCTAAGAGCCTGCTCTCGCGCTAAATTTAATTCGTTTTGTATATCGTTTAATTCCTCAGGCAATTCAATCGGCTCGTCATCGGGGTGAGAAAGGCTTTTTGCCGCGTCGACCATATTATTCAGATACCTAAGTGCTCTTTTTATAGAAATTATTGCTAAAATAAACATTCCGCCTAAAACCGCCAGAACAATAATGGTTGCAGAATAATTTTCCAGCGCTTTAAATATCCGATAAAGCGGGTCGCGTTCCTGCCATATAAACCGTGTACAAATAAACCATGCAAGGAAAAAAACTGCCAGCACAAGCGCCGTCCAAATCAAGCAGGACACAACAAACCTGACAATGATACGGCTTGATACTTGTGAGGTTCTGTGTTTTTCTTTATTTTTCAATGGTGTATCCTACCCCCCAAACTGTTTTAATAAATTTCGGATTTTTCGCCGGCTCGTTCATCTTTTCCCGAAGTCGGCCGATATGTGCCATCACAGTATTGTTGCTGTTATAAAACTGTTCTCCCCATACAGCTTCAAATAATTCTTCTGACGGGACAACAACACCTTGATGTTCGCACAAATACCAAAGTATCGAAAATTCAATAGGTGTTAGCTGTAATTCTTTTCCGAATAAAAGGCATTTATGATTGTCTTTATTGATAACAAGACCCCTGATATCGTATTCGTGTATGGTTTCCTCTTGCTTTTGAGCTGAGTTGTTGTAACGCGTATACCGCCGTAGTTGTGTTTTTACTCTGGCGACAACCTCCAAAGGATTAAACGGCTTTGTTATGTAATCATCGGCGCCGATGGTAAGACCCATGATTTTATCGCCGTCCTCGACCTTTGCGGTAAGCATGATAACAGGATAATAGAACTTTTCCCTGATCTTCTGGCAAATACGGAAACCGTCCACATCGGGCAGCATAACATCCAAAACAGCTAAGTCTAAATCGTTTTTTTCAATACACTTCAAGGCTTCTACACCGCTGTAAAATTTATATACTGTGTATCCGTCGTTTTTTAGGTAAACTTCTATCAGGTCAGCTATTTCTTTTTCGTCATCTACGATTAAAATATTTTCGCTCATTTTATTGCTCCTTGCTTTCCGGCACAGCCTCCATTATTTCTCCAAGATCACATTTCAAATATTCACATATATCCGGTAAAACAGAAAGCGTGACATTTTCGTTTTTCCCGAGTTTCGCAAAGGTGCTTTTGCCTGCGCCCACAGCTTCTCTTAACCGGCTTTTTTTCATTCCTTTGTTTATGAGCAGTTTCCACAGTTTATTGCAGCTAACTTTCATTTGTGCCCCTCCATCGGAATAGTAACTGTATTATAACACATTTTGAATGCAAATGCAATGCTTTTGTCTGTATTTTAAGACTTTTATTATAATTATAACAAGATAAGGTTTATATGGGAAATCATAAGGGGGGCGCCTTACAATAATCGCTATATGCGATTTATTTGCCCGTTTTCAACCCTTTTCCATGTTGTAGGGCCATTCGTACCAAACGGATGCTCTCAATCGGTTTCAGCGGATTGGTCATAAGCTGTTCGCAGTTTACTGTTTTTAGTTCGTCCAATAATTTTTCATATGGAATTGATTTTCACGAAAATCGGGAAAATCAATTCCATACACAATTATATATTGATTTTTTACCGCGGCAATGCTACAATATATACAAGAGTTAAAATAGTACATCGGTTTGTCATGTTTTACAACAATTGCACTTTATTATGCGGGAGGTTTTATATGATTTCTGAGGCATTAGCTGTTCTGGAAACCGAAGAACAGCGAAATGAACTTGCTGAATTTTATGAAAAGAATAAAAGCAGGTTCTATACAATAGCTTTTGGACATTTACATAAACAAGAAGAAGCCGAGGACGCTGTTCAGGAGGCTTTTTTGGAGATTGCAAATAAGCCCGATACCTTTTTCTCGCTTAGCGATAAAAAACGGATTCAATATCTTTACGCCGTTGTAAAAAATGTGTCTATTGATATGCTTAATAAAAACGGAAAGCTTCAGTCAGAGGAACTTTCCAAAGATATAGTGTATAGAGATGATGAGAATATAATTGAGAACACATTACTCGATAATATTTCCCGCGATGAAATACTTTCGTTTATTGAACGTCTGCCCGAATTACAGCGAAATGCCCTGATGCTTGTTTGTTTGTCGGAATTGTCAACATCTGAAGCTTCACAGATTCTTAAGGTCTCCGAAAATGTAATTTATCAAAGGCTTTACTTGGCAAGAAAAGCCATAAAACAATTTATTGAGGAAAGGAATAAAAACGATGACGGAAAGCGTATTGAAATCAATTCTTGAGGAATATGCCGAGCGCGAATGGGCGAGATATGCCGATGTACCCGAACACGTTTTTTCACAAAAACACAATCGCTCAATGAAACGCATTTTCAGATTGTACGAGAAAAATACAAGAAAATTCAGAACTTATCCTGCTTCAAGACCTATGCCCAAAATTAAATTTACACGAAAAAATATAATGCTGATAATGCTAATTGTCTTTTTGGCTGTGCTGGCTGGTTGTGCGGCGAAATATTTCATTTCGCAAAGCTTTCGCGGAGAGGTTTACAGCGACAACACCGAGCTGTTTCCTATAAACCTTGAAAACGGTCCGACTATCATTGAGGAGAAATACTTTGTGCCCGAAATTCCTGACGGATTTGAGGTATATGATACAAAATCAACTCCGTTTAGTACATACATCAGCTACATCAATAAGCAAACAGGTCAAACAATATCATTTAGCCAACATGTTAAAGAAGGCTTTGATTCTATCCATTTTAACACGGAAAAAGGTGAGTTAGTCGAAGTTGAAATAAACGGGCATTATGGTTTATTCCTTGATGTAAGTGACGAAGAAAATATTAGCTCCGGTGTTATATGGGATAACGGAGATTACATATTGGAAATTCAAGGAAATTTATACAAAAATGAACTAATGAATTTAGCAAAATCTGCTGAAATTTATCAAAAAACAGAATAACAGCATAAGAAATAACCCCTTAAAAAAGACTTATATTATAGAGAGGGTAAAAATCCTCTGAATAATTTGAAGGGGGGTGTTTCCAATGGTTTTAAGGAAAATAATGGTGATATTTTTTCGGCGGTTGTTTTGTGTACAAGCCTTATGTCGACAACAAGCGCAGAAACAATGTACCCGCCCGCTGACAACGGTATTGCACCGGCTTAACTGTTGTATATACCGTAATTAATAACACTAAACTTGTAGGAGGAATTCTCTATGAAAAACAAAACAAACATTCTTGCGGTTGTTCTGGCTTTGCCGTTGTGCCTGACCGCCTGCGACAAAAACGGTGAAGGCGAGATATCAACAAGTACGTCAAGCTCGTCAAGCTCATCAAGTTCGTCAAATTCGTCAAGCTCAAGCGTGGAGAGTTCTTCCGACATTCCCGCGGATTCAAGCCAGCCGTCGGAAAACAATTTTCCGGAAAGCTTTACGGGTTATCTCGGTGAAACATTATACGGAGCAGACGCGTCCGAACATTATGGCAGAAAGGTGATATTTGACGACTTTACTTACCTGCGTTGGGCGGCGCCTTTTTTTGATAATACGCTGAAAACTCCCGACCTCATAGACTGGGATACTTATGATATGCCTAAATATGACGATATTATCAAGCAGAAAAATCCGAACTGGTTTTTGGTAAAGCCCGGGGATGTGCTTGAAAACGGTCTTGTCGTAAAATCGGTATACTGCAGTTTTGAAGATGTGAATTACTTTGACGACGAAAAAGGCACCTTCATTGAAACAATCATGCAAATAGACAGTGAGGTTTTCTTTGAGAACACCCTGACATTAAGGGGAGTTTTGTATTGTACTCCCGAAGATGATTTGTATATCACTAACGGCGATTTGTTTTTCTTTGCGGATTCAACTGTCAACTCCAACATTCCCGTTATAAATGAAGGGAGTAGAGCTGATGAGTTTGGCTTATTAAGATGCGTTTTTTCCGATGCCGCGTTTATAAGTGACGGAATATATTACCGTGTCGGCAATCTTGACTCCGTTTCCGTCGATCTAAGCGGAATTATAAAGAGGGGCGGCATATGTGAAGTCAACATAACCCTTGATAATATTAAGCTCAGGAATCATGATGGTGTTGCCAACGGCTCGTTTGCGGACATTGTTTCCGTTGAGAAAATCCAAAATTGATATAGAGCAGCCGAGGCACCGGAGAATACTAAAGAAAAGAAAACGTAAATTCCTGTGCAGTCGAATATATTGCAAGTGTGCCGTCGATCGTTAAAACAACGATCGCGGCTTTGTTTTTAATGATAAGAGAAGGCGATGGATCTACCCGCTTGCATACCTATGTATTTTGTGCTATAATTAAGTGGGACAATATGCTAAAATGATTGGAGGGGGGATCACAGTGATCAGGGCGGCAATATGTGACGACGAAAAAGCTATGCTTGAAAATTTGCAAAAGCATATTACAACCGAGTATAAAAAACAAGATATTGAGATCGGTATTGAACAATTCATATCGGGCGGAGAACTTTTAAACGCGCATAAAGAAAACGCTTTTGATGTGGTTTTTCTTGATATAGATATGCCGGAGATAAGCGGCTTTGATATCGCCGAAAGCATGAACGGCGGTGAAAATACGCTGATAGTTTTTGTGACAACTCACGACGAGCTTGTGTATTCCTCACTGAAATTCCGCCCGTTCAGATTTATCCGAAAAGCTTATCTTGAAAGCGAACTGCCCGAGACACTTGCTGCGGTGAACGCGGAGATCTCAAAGCGGAACGCGGGAAGAAAATTTCCGATGAGAACAAAAACAGGCGAGGTTTTTCTTGATCTCGGCAGCATCGAATACATAGAGATTTACGGACATACGCTTCGGGTGAGTATTTTCGGCGGCGAACCGATCGAATGCTACGGAAGTCTTGGAGCGTTGGAGGAACAGCTCTCGGCGCTCGATTTTGTGCGTGTCCATAAGAGTTATCTTGTAAATCTGAAATACATTTTTTCGATCGAAAGAACGCAGATCGTACTTGACGACAAAACCGTTATCCCGCTCAGCCGTTATAAGTCGGCAGAGGTAAAAGCCAAATTCAAAAACTATTTACGGAGCGTGCTATGAATGTAATCTCAACTCTCGCTGAAAGTCTTATAGTCACAAGATTATGCGGCAAATTTCTCGGTTTCAAAAGCGATAAATGGAATCTTCTGAAATCATTTTTGTTTTTTCTGGTTTTATTTGCCGTTTTGTATATGAGCGATTTTTTCTTCAGGCTGATACTGTCGTCAAACGAACTTGTGGGTATGCTGTTATCGGTCATAACGCTTTCGTTGATTTGCTTTATCTACTGCGTGTTATTTCTTAAGGGCAAGGCTCGCGAAAAGCTGTTGATCTCCGTTTCTCCGATAATCATATTATATCCCATAAAATTTCTGTCTGCGATAATATTCTGGCAAGAAGACTATCCGTTTGACAGTATGCAATTCGCCGCCCCCTTATTCAGCTCCCTGACATACTTTTTTATATGCGAACTGATTATCCGAAAGCGAAGGCGAATGGCTTATTCTCTGAGTCCTTTTCAATGGGGAATTCAAACCGCCTGCTTTCTTATAACGTTTCTGATAGCCTGTCTGATCTGGACTTACGCGTTTGAAGGAAACGTAAACCCGATGCCGCTTCTTTTTGTTTTTATTTTGATAGCTGTTCTAAATGTGCTGCTTTACATTATGATGAACAGAATGCAGCGCAGCAGCGTTATGAAAGAGGAATACCGTCTGTCGCAGATAAACCTTGCCGCACAGGAGAAATTTGCGGTTGAAACGAGAGAGCGATACTCGGAAATGCGGACGCTTCGTCACGATATGAAGCATTATTTTACGGCAGCCGCCGAGCTTCTGTCCGATGGGAAATATGACGAGGCAAAGGATTATATCGAGCGTGTGCTTGACGAAAAAATAATTCCCGCGGCTGTCGGGGTAAGCACGGGCAGCGCGGTGATCGACGCGGTTATAAACAACAAGATTGCCGTCTGCGCTCAGAACGGCATTGAAATGAAATGCGTTATCGACACCGTGTTCGGCGGGAATGATATTGATATAAGCATACTGCTTTCAAATCTGCTGGACAATGCCATAAACGGGTGTGACAGGGCAAATCCTCGGCTCGAGCTTGTTATCGGAACAAAAAAATCACTCACCTATATTATCGTGAAAAACAGCATCGAAAGCTCGGTGCTTGCGGAAAATCCCGGGCTTAAAACCGATGACGCGGACAAATCCTCTCACGGCTTCGGAATAGGATCCGTGCGCAGAATTGCCGAAAAACACGGCGGCAGCGTTGAATTCAAAGAAGAGGATGATCTGTTTATCGCCGAGGTGTGGCTCGAAAATTAATGCCGTTTACGTTGTAGAAGATACCACTTGCGCTAAAGCTATTGCATTTGCGTTTTCTATCGGCTATAATGCCTTTAGAAAACAAATTACAAGGGGGAAAACAAGTGGTATTTTTTATTACCTTAAAGGACATTATGGCGTTTTTTCGCTCGGAGAAAAAGGTGTTTATCTGGCTTTTGATCTGCATGATAAGCGGCTCGTTTGTGCTGAATTACTCGTATTCGTTCGCGCGGTATACAGGCGAAATATACGAATCCAATCTGGGTGCGGCGGCGACAAGATACAGAATAAACGGATCTTCAACGACAGCGGCGTTTGACGTTATCATGAATAAAATAGATGAAGGCAATTTCCCCGGGATATCGGATCTTCAGCTTTTCGGGAGATCAGCCGAGGGGTATTCTGTCGTTGGGTCGAGCTTTATTTCCACGGCTTCGGGTGAATTTACGGGCTTGTGGACGGAAGGCTATGCCGCGGTAATCGACAGCTCCGAGGGAAACGCCTGTGCCGTAAGCGATGAGCTGCTTGAATACGGAGAACGGCTGAAAATGGTCGGCGAAGTATTCGATTTTGAAAATGAACAATTTGTCATTCGCGGAGTTTATGAAATGACAAGATTTTTAGATTCATCTGCCGATGTGGTTATCTTTGAAAAAAAGTATCGGGAAATATATAATGATTTTGAAGCCCTGTGGATAAACTTCGAGCAAAGGCTTGACGAAAAGCAGGAATACGAATTTCAAAATATCATAAACGAAGCTATCCCACAAGGCAGAATTACTTACCCTCCCGCGCCGGGAGAGTCGAGCTCGGATATTGTAAAGATGAATGAAATTGAATTCACCGCGATAATCATAATGCTGATGATCTGCCTTGTTTCAATAATAGAATACTGGCAGAAAACGAATATTTCGACATATACGATTTATTGGCTGAACGGGGCGACGAACCGTACCATTATGCTTTTGGCTTTATGCGAATCTTTTGTTCTTTGCGTATTCGCGTATCTTGCCGGTCTCGGGCTGAACGCTTTATCGCGCCTTTTCTTATCGAGAAACGCTGCGCTTGAGTTATTTGACATTGTTCTGGGCTTCGGCGTGTTTTTCGGGGTGTTTGCCGTATTCACTTTAATTGGCACGGCAAAGATCTGCAAGACCTTCAGTATTACAAAGGTGAGGAGGGACTGATATGCCAAGGCTGTTTAAAATTATATCCGTAAACTTTAAGCAGAGCGTGCTTCGCAATATCATCATGATAATATTCGTAGGCGTTTCGGTTTTTTTAATGAATATATCCTTGTCAAGGTTTATGCACCGCGAATATATAAATAATATTGTACGCGACTGCGGGCTTTACGATAATTATATGTATGTGACATCTCCGTACAAGAGCGTATATTATCAGAGCGGCAATTCGGACAGTCAGGACAACTCGGTAAACAAAAGACAGGAGGCTCGGGAATATATAAGCGGTCAGCTTGACAATTTAAATGAAAAAGGAGTTATTGAAGGATCTTATTCCGTATCCAACTTTAACGCGCCGATCTCATACGATATCACCGACCGCGCGGAATTTCTTATATATCCCAGGGCGCTTGCGTATGAACTCAGATTTCCTGTATCATCGGGAAAATGGTTTGAAGAAAATGTTGCGGGAAATGAGTATACTCCGGTAGTTGTAAGCAGCGATATGTCTTTAAGATTTAAGGTCGGAGATATAATAGATTCGCGGTATTTGGAAAAGACGGGATTGGTGGTCGGAGTGCTTGAGCGTAACGCGATGGTTATTACTCCCGGCGCGGGCGGAAACGGTATTGATCTGAACGACGTATTTACAACAGCCGAAAACATGATAATCGCCTGTGTGGATGAGATATCCGAGCGGGACGAAATGGGAACAAAGGTAATAAAGGTTTTCCCTCAGAATCAACAGGAGGTTTTCGATGCCATAGGCGATATAACCTATACCTTTACGTTTAAGGATATGTCGGACAGAGCGTACGAAGGCAACTCTCTTCTGACCGAAATGCAGACCGTGGTTTTTGTTCTTATGATCATCGTATGCGTAACCGGCGTGAGCAGCAGCAACCTTTTGGAAACTATAATCTGCAAAAAAAGATACGCCGTTTATTTTATGTGCGGAATGGATTGGGCGAATTCCGTGAGAATATCGTTTGTTCAAAGCATTATCAAATTGTTTGTCCCTTCGGTGTTGGGATATATCGGTTTTATGATGTGGTGTGCCGGGCAGAATTACTATGCGCTCAGAATAACGGATGTAAACATTATTTTAACAATACTTCTTGTTATGTCGGTGTTTGTTTTAACTTCGTTAATGCCGCTGTTTGATATCAAGCGCGCTTCTCCCGTGAAAATAATTTCTGAAATATGAGGTGTAGTTATGAATGCTTTGACTTTAAAAAATATCGGAAAAATCTACAACAAGGGCAAAAACAACGCCTGTGAGGCGCTGAAAAACATTGACCTTGAAATTGAAAGCGGAGAGCTTATCGCAGTCATCGGTCAGTCGGGCTCGGGGAAATCAACGCTTCTGCACATTCTCGGCTGCATTGACACTCCGACATCGGGCGAATTATCCGCGTTCGGAAAGCAGGTGAATTTCAAAAGCACGAAGGCTCTCGCCGATTACCGTAACAAAAAAATAGGATTTGTGCTTCAGGATTTCGGGCTGATACTCGGAGAAACGGCGCTTGAAAATGTCCGCGTACCGCTGTTGTTTTCCGATATTCGTTTTTCAAAAACCAGGCAGATGGCTTTGGACGCGTTGAATATGCTCGGAGTAGCGAATCTGGCAAACAAGCGGGCAAGTCAGCTTTCGGGCGGTCAGAAACAGCGTGTGGCTATTGCCCGCGCGCTCGTCAACGACCCCGACATAATCCTCGCTGACGAGCCGACAGGCGCGCTCGACAGCAAAACTGCCGCCGATATCATAGGCGTGTTTAAACAGATAAATTCCGAGGGAAAAACCGTCGTTATAGTTACTCATGATTTAGGAATAGCTCAGCAATGTAATCGTGTGATAAAGATATCTGATGGAGAAATTATTTTGACATAATACCATTTTTAATTTTCACAATCATTTATTAACTGACGTGAACACCTGCCGTTGTCCGAACTTTAGGGGTTCGGATTACGACAGGTGTTCAATGTGATTACAGCTTAAAGTGGACAGTAAAAACGCGCTCGGATTTTCCGAGCGCGGTTCTTTTATTCAACACTCCGTATCTGATCAACAAGCGAGGTTTTCTGCATTGCCCGAAGCGGGATAACCGAAGCCGCTATAGCCACGATAAACGCGCACAATGACGCTATGCCGATTATCGGAAGCGGCTCAACGTAGTTTACGGAATATCCTATATACTCTAAAATGTCAACAACTAAATACAGCATTTTGTCCGTCAGGAACAGCAAAAGCTCGCACACAGCCACTGCCCCTATTCCCGAGGTAAGGGCGTATTGCAGGCATTCTATAACAGTCATTTTATAAAGCTGTTTTTCGGTCATTCCCACGCACTGCATTGCCGCAAGCTCACCGCGGCGGTTAAGAATTCCCGTTGAGAGGATATTCACCATATTTACGACCGCGATAAGCGCTATCAGAACACTGAAAAACGCCGCGCCGATATTTACCGATGAAAGCGTCGATCGCATCTGCCTCATTTCGGTGGAGTGGTCTGTGAATTCATCGAATCCATGATCTCTGAAGTTTTGCTGCATTAAGTCGAGTGCTTTGAGATAGTTGTCATCGTTTGCGAGTATGCAGACTATTCCTTGTGCGAGGTCGGGGTATTTGAATTTCGCGTACTCGCCGCTTTCGTACAGATCGATGGTTCCTATAAGCCTGCAGACGGAGCTTGTTTCGAGATCCAACGTCATAAACACGTCAAATTCCGAGCGGTATCTTTCATAGTACTGATACTTATAATACTGGCTGTTTATAAGTTCATGTGCAAACAGCTTTTCTTCCTCGGAAAGCTCGTTATATTCCTCCTCGGTTATCCTTTCCCAATTTCCGTATTCAAGCGAAACACTTTTGGGAATATTACCCTCATCCAATATTGTTCCGTAGAGAATATATCCGCCGCTCTTTGAAAGCTCGTCGTAGGATATGGGTGGCTTTCCGTCAAATATCTGGTTGTATTTGTCCCTGTTGTAAAATAGAACAGCCGAATCGGAAGCCCACACGTCATCGTAAGGCTTGCCGTTATAACTGCCATAATGCTCAATAAAAAAACACACCTCGCTGAACAGTTTACTTTCTTCAAGTATCTCCATTGCCTCTTTGTAGGCAAACGGGTCAGGACTACCAAAGCTGTGGGGATGAACGGTAAAGTCGCCGCTGTTAAGCAATCTATCCTTATAGTATTCATCTACTCTGCCGTGCAGATTGTCTATAACTACCGTAACCGCCGAAAACAGAGCTATCGACATCGTAAGCGAAATAACGGTCGCGATAAAGCGCTTGGGCTGCCGCATATTATTTCGCGAGGCGATTTTCCCCGTCCAACCGAATATCAGCCCGAAAAGCGAATTTCGGCGCACCTTTTTTACGGTGTTGCTGCGGGAGCTTATTGCCTGAACGGGGGACATTTTAATGACGCGCGTTCCCGTTCCGAATGCCGAAAAGAACACCCACATCACGCCCGTTACCGCGCCCAAAAGCAGCAGCCACGGATTTACGGTAAATTGAACGATCTCCGCCGCCCTTGAAGCGGACAGGTACAAGTCAGCTATGCCCGTTGAAAGCACCGCGCGAAACAGCGCATAGCCAAGCCCTATTCCAAGTCCCACTCCTACAGGTATTCCGATAACCGACAGCATAAGCCCCTCAACTGTGATGATTCGGACAATCTGCTTTGGAGTTGCGCCGATAGACTGCAATACGCCGAATTGCCGCTCGCGCTCCTTAGAAGATATCTCAAAGGCGGTGTCAATGATAAGCCTTAACATCGCGATGAGAAACAGCACGAACACATAAAACAGCGCGACAAACAACACCATTAAAGCCGCCGACCCAACGTCCACCATATCGCAGAACATGAGCAGCTGGTTTTGGGTGCTGTCTTCGTACAGCCTATCATAGCCGAGCTTATCGCCGATACTGTGAAGATATACTTCCAGACTCGTGCCGATGTACCTGTGAAACGTCACGTTTAACCCGATGGTAGTTTCCGAACAGGTAGCAACGCCGCTTACCTCTTCCTTAAAGGCAGCCTTATCATTATCGCTTATACGCACGTGGACATGATACGGACTCTCTTCGTAAGCTATATTTCTGATAACCCCTATGACCGTTGAAAATACGCAGAACATCATCGTAATAAGCGCGAGAGCAATTGCTATACTGCATACCGTAAGCGCCGAGTGACGTTTCTGAGCAAGGATATATTTTTTCGCGAGCATTCCCTCAAACATCGTCCTGCCTCCTTGACTGCCCC
>JAFLUF010000065.1 GCA_022508925.1 Oscillospiraceae bacterium
AAGACCTTTCTACAGAAAGGTCTTCCCCCAAGCTGTCAATAATCCTTGTTGTGTTTCAGATAGTCTTTCAGATACCGAAAGGTCTTGTCCTCGCCCTTTTCCGAAAGCATTATAAGCAGCTTTTCAAGAAAATCCGAGGTCTCGGGATGAATAACGCGCCGTCCCTTGGCTTTTGCGAAATAATCAAGCGGATCGCTGTCTTTATAGTCCTTTTTGCGGTATATCTTGCTTGCGGCGACTCGGTCGCAGAACATCTCCGCAACGTATTTCAGCGGCATTTTCACAGGCGAGATGAGCTTAGTCTGAGGGTCGTAGTCCGTCCAGTATTCAAAGTGGTGGCGGTTTCTGCCCTTGTGATGAAGCCACGCCTTTGAATAACCGTAGGTCTCGCGCTCGCCCTCGTTGGGAGAGCGTGTTCCCGTTGAAAACTTCGCCCCCTGCATAAATTCGGTGGGGGAGTATTTCGACAGATCGTGCAAAAGTCCCTGCCCGAGAATTCCCGCTCTCGCGCAGTGCGCGATGACCTTGTGGCGGTGTTTTGTTATCGTGCGGAAATGGATCAGCGCGCCCTTAAGTGACATAGTTTTTCACCTTACTTAAATATAATAACTCTCAGACCGTTGAGAAGACCTCAGATGCGCGAAAGGCACGCCACGGCTAACCGTTTGGTTGCCGTGGTGTGCCTGACAAAGCAGATGAGGGCTTATCAACGGTCTGACCTGTACATTGAATTGAATATAGGTCTTAATCTCTTATAGAGCAAAACCGAGACTATCGCCGCGATTGCTCCCTTTACAAATGTAAACGGAACGTTAAAGACCAACAGACACTGCGTGAGACCGTCCACTCCCGGATTTATCTCCTGATAAGACCCTATAATTGCGTCAAGCGGCATGAAATTCTGGTATATGGGATATACAATGAAATAGTTTGACGGAAAGCTTATCGCAGCCATAAGGACCGCCCCAACGGCGCAGCCGATTATCGCGCGCGAGAGCTTTGCGCTTTTATGCGCGATTATCCCCGCGGGAAGAACAAGACCTGCCGAAAGGATAAAGTTTGAAAGCTCGCCTATGCCGCCCGTCGAGGTGGTAAACAGTCCCCATACGTTTTTGATAATGCATACGAACACGCCCGAGATCGGTCCCATAGTAAGCGCCGCAAGCATTGCCGGAACGTCCGAGAAGTCAAAGCTGATAAAGCTCGGCATTATCCCGGGCAACTTGAATTTAAGCGCCTCCGCCAGAACGATGGATATCGCCGCCATAAGCGCCGTAAATACGAGCCTTCTGACGTCGAAATACTTGTTGGGTCTTGCTGAATGATTTGTGTTTTTGGTAGTTTCCATAAAAAGTCCTTTCCTCAGGGTTCGACTTTTTTGAACAAAAATCCCGATTTTCGGATAAAAATCCAAAAATCGGGGCGCAAATATAGACTATTTGTGTTCTGTTCTATCATCCGGACTATACCGTCGGTATCGGAATTTCACCGATTCAACAGCCGAAACTGCTTGGGAAAACATCGCTGCCCTTTGCATTTTCAGCCGCTCGCGGACTTTGACCGCCGGTGAGGAATTGCACCTCGCCCCGAAACAGATAATTTATTTGTGATGTACTTGATTTCATTTTTAATGAAATCAAGTACGGCTCACATTTACATTATATTACGCTTTGTGCAATTTGTCAAGTGCTTTTTGCAACTTTTTTCACGTTATAGGCGCAAAACCGCTTTGATCCAATTGCTCCAGAGCCGAGATCACTTTTTCATATTCGTCCATGACATTTTTCGCAAGCTCACGGGCATTATCGGGAATATTCTCCTGATTTCTCAGCGCCTCCGTAAGCTCCGACGAAGCGTTTTGCAGACGGTCAAGTCCGAGATTTGCCGAAAGTCCTTTCAGGGTGTGCGCCATTCTGAACGCCAGCTCGCAGTCACCTTTTTCAAGCGCTTCGGAAAGCTGTTCGGCAGACTTGTCATTCGGAAGCTTTCTGACAAATTTGTCAAGCAGCTTTTCGCTTCCGCCCATTCTCATGACAACCGTGTTATAGTCAGAGCCGAGACTCTTGTAAAACTCCTTCAGGGTCAACCAAAACTACTCCCTTCGATTAATCATAATGATATGAGACCTACAGATAAAGCTCGCCGTTTTTTAGCAGCTGTCTCGCAAACTCCTTTATTTCCTGTTCGCCTTTAAGGCTAAGCTCGCTTTCCTTTACCGCGCGCATTTCGTCCTGAGCCTGTTCGAGACATTTCAGCAAAAGCGGGTTAAACTGTCCGCATTCTCCGTTTAAGATCATCTCAATTGCCTTTTCGTGGGTAAACGCCTTTTTGTATACGCGTTCTGCGGTAAGCGCGTCGTAAACGTCCGCAAGCGACACCGCCTGCGCCGATATCGGTATCTCGTCGCCCTTAAGTCCGTCGGGATATCCGCGTCCGTCCCAGCGCTCGTGATGCCAGCGCGCGACCTCATAAGCCGTCTTTACGATAGGCTCATCCTTGTAGAATGGCAGGTCGTCCAGCATTTTCGCGCCCTGTGCCGAATGCTCCTTCATTTTCGCGTATTCCTCGTCATTAAACCTTCCGGGTTTGTTTAAGATCTCGTCCGGAGTGGATATCTTTCCTATGTCGTGAAACGCCGAGGCGTTTTTGATAAGTTCTATATCCTTTTCGGAGAGCCCGTATTTGTCAGTCATCTTCACTAATTGACGAAGAAGTATTTCAGTATAGTACTGAACATTTTTCACGTGCATACCGCACTCATTGTTGCGGAATTCAACGATATGCGCTAATATATCGACCATCATGTGAGAGTTTTTTTCGCGCTCATAAAACTGCTCGGCAAAAAGCTCAATGAGCTTTTTCTGCTTAGAGTACAGCGCGATTATGTTCTGACAGCGCTTCTTTACTTCCAGCGCGTCAAACGGTCTGCGTATAAATTCCGTAACTCCCAGTTCATATGCCTTATGCGTATACTCGGGCGAATCCTCCGAGCTTATCATGATAACGGGGATATCGTCGAGCCACTTGTTTTTACCCATTATCTCCATAACCCCGAGACCGTCCATTTCGGGCATCACCATATCGAGAAGCACAAGAGATATCTCGTCCTCGCACTCACCGATCACAGCGACGGCGTCGCGTCCGTTTTCAGCCTCGATAGTTTCATAATCCTCAAGCATATCCGAAAGGATCTCGCGGTTAAACTGCGAGTCGTCAACAATAAGAATCTTTCCCATATATCCGCGAAACACCCCTTACAGAATAATCGGCGCAAAGCCATTTACATACATAATATTATAACACATTATCCGGCTTTTGTCAACAAAAAAATCTTGCGGGAATATAACGCGGACGCGGCGCTTGATATAACGCTGTCTTAGCTTTGAATTTCATGCGGCTGCGGCGTCCGTGAAAATATACAAAATCTATATTTTTTTCACTAAACTGTTGACATATTTGACAATTTATGATAAAATAATAATGGTTTAGTCTACTATTTTATTTGCAAACGAAGAAAGGGTATCATTATATGAAGTACAGGGTTCTTGTAAACGGAAGCAATTTAGCGATTGTAAAGGATTTTCTCAGCTATAAAGGCAATTATTTCGACTGCCTGAGCACGACCGATGCTCCCGCCGATCTTGAAAAGCATTTCAAGCTTTTCACTCCTCACGCTCTTTTGTGCTTTGTGGACAGATTATACGAGGGCTTTATGGAAAACCTCGAGGCGTTAAGAAACAGCCCCGAGTACAATCAGGCTCCGATAATCTTTATTGCCAAGGAGGAAACCGCAAACGAGCTTGCTCCTAACGAGGTCGACCTTGTGCTTCTTCGCCCGATAACCACGGACAATATTATCCTTAGACTTATGAATTACCTCGATGCCGAGGTCGTAAAAAGATCGCTGCTGCTTGAAAGCGAAAAGATCGTGGTAAATGATATCTCCGACGCGCCCGCCGAGGCTTCAGTGAACGCCGCGCCTGCCGCTGCCGAGCCGTCGCCCGTCGCTCCCACTGCGCCCGCGGCTCCCGAAGTGCCCGACGATCCTGACAGGAAAAAGCATATCCTTGTTGTTGACGACGACAGAAACGTGCTTAAAATGCTTAAAACCGCGCTTGAGGAAAAATACGAGGTTACGGCTACCCTCAACGGACTGCTTGTTGAAAAGGTGCTTGCCACAAAGCCCGTCGATCTTATCGTGCTTGACTATGAAATGCCCATTATGACAGGCGCCGAGGTATACAGAAAGATCAAGGCAAATCCCGAGAGCGCCTCTATTCCGGTGTGCTTCCTGACAGGCGTTTCCGACCGGAACAAGGTTATGGAGATAATGTCGCTGAGACCCGACAGCTACCTGCTTAAGCCCATTGATCTGGAAATGCTCATGACCGCTATTGAGAATCTTACATAAAAGAAACGGTAGGTTGAATGAATTATGGCTGAAGACAGAATTATAACGGACGGTCCCGAGGCAAAGCTCCATCTTACCGAGCTTATCGACGTAAATATATTGCAGCAGCTTCAGGACGCTTTTTCGGCAATGACCGGAATGGCGGCCCTTACGACAGACGCGGACGGAAATCCCGTAACCAAGGGAAGCAATTTCACGGATTTCTGTATGCATTATACGAGAAAGTCTGAGCTTGGCCGTCAGCGCTGTGAGCAGTGCGACAAGCACGGCGCGGAAATAACGCTCGAAAGCGGAAAGGCCTGTACATACTATTGCCACGCGGGACTTGTGGACTATGCCGCGCCCATTATGGCAAACGGCGTTATGGTCGGAAGCTTTATCGGCGGACAGATCCTTACCAGTCCCCCCGAGCTTGATAAGTTCAGGGAGATAGCAAAAGAACTCGACATCGACCCCGACGAGTATGTAGAAGCGGTAAAAAAGGTAAGAATAACCGACAAGGACAGTGTAGACAAGGCTGCGGATTCGCTTGAGACAATTGCGAACACGCTTTCCGATCTTGCGTATAAAAGCATATGCATCTACCAGAATAATATCGAGATCGAAAAAGCGTCCAACATGAAAAGCGACTTTCTCGCCAACATGAGCCACGAGATAAGAACCCCCATGAACGCCATTCTCGGTATGGTAGACTTGGCGCTCAGAGAGGATATGTCGCCCGCCGCAAGAGATTTTATCAAGCAGATAAAGTCTTCGGGAAAAAACCTGCTTGTAATCATCAACGATATCCTCGACTTCTCCAAGATAGAAGCGGGCAAGATGGAGATAATCGAAGCGGAGTTCGAGCCGCTTTCTGTTATAAACGACGTAGCAAGCATCGTAAACAGCCGTATAGTCCAGAAGGACATCGAGCTTACGATGGATATTTCCACCCACATGCCCAAAAAGCTGGTCGGCGACAGCTACAGGATACATCAGATATTGGTCAATTTACTTAACAACGCCGTTAAGTTTACTAAAGAGGGCGAGGTACACCTTGCGCTTGAGTGCATTCCCGACGAAAACAGACCCGATTATGTATTTGTAAAAGCGTCTGTGTCGGATACGGGTATAGGCATAAAGAAGGAGGATATGCCAAAGCTGTTCAGCTCATTCCAGCAGGTAGACAGCAAGCGAAACCGCAACATCGAGGGTACGGGTCTCGGTCTTGCCATAACACAGCAGCTTGTCGGCATGATGGGCGGCACCATTACGGTAGAGAGCGAATATGGCATAGGCTCTACTTTTACGGTCACCATTCCGCACAAGGTAGTTGACGAAAATCATCTTATTCCAAAGTTCGATGTGCCCAAGCAGGCGGCGGTGCTTGTATACAGCGGATATATCAGAAAACAGCTTTATAAGGATCTCAGCCGCATAAACGTAGGATATATCGAGATAGAGAAAATAACCGACGTAGGAGAAACTCCCCACGACTATCTGTTTATCGGCGAGAGATATCTCACCGAGGAGGTTCTCGATTACCTGCGCGAGCACCCCGATACCGAGTGTATCGGCATAGCAAGCTATAATTACAGAAATACAGTCTCGGATCTCCCGAACATAAAGATAATCCGAAAGCCCGTTTATTCCATCAGCCTTTACAACGCCATGGGAATAGTAAATATCGACCTTGAAAGCGAGCATGTGGAGGAACATTCGTTTACGTTTGTTGCTCCCGACGCGAAGATACTTGTCGTAGACGACAACTCCGTAAACCTCGCCGTGGCAAAGGGACTTTTGGAGCCGCTTCAGATGCATATAGACACCGCGGAGAGCGCCTCAAAGGCTATCCAGATGCTGCATAAAACGCAGTATGACCTTATCTTTATGGATCACATGATGCCCGAGGTCGACGGCATAGAGGCAACGCACATTATCCGCCGCCTTATGCGAAATTATGACAATATCCCGATAATCGCACTTACCGCAAACGCCGTAAGCGGCGCGCGTGAGATGTTTATAAACGAGGGCATGAACGACTTTGTCGCAAAGCCCATTGAGATCTCGGAAATAACCGCGAAGCTGAAATATTGGCTGCCGCCTGAAAAGATACAGATAACCTCCGGCGAGGAGCATGATAATCCGGGTATGAAGGAAGCGGGACTTCCCAATGAGATCGGCAATCTTAATATCGAAGAAGCGCTGAGACTTCTCGGAAGCGAATCGCTCTTCAAAGCGGTGCTTAAGGAGTATTATTGCACGATAGATAAAAAGGCGCAGTCGATAGAGCATCATCTCGAAGCAAACGAGATACGCGAGTATACTATCGAGGTACACGCGCTTAAGAGCAGCTCAAAGCAGATAGGCGCGGATGACCTTTCCGCTCTTGCAAAGGCGCTTGAGGCGGCGGGAAACGAAAAGAACATGGAGTTTATCATGGCAAACACTGCCCCCATGCTCGAACAGTACCGTCAGCTAAAGAAAGTACTTGCGCCGATATTCCCCGAGGTTGAGGAAAAAGAACACAATCAGGGCGGCAAACCGCCGGCTACGAGAGAGAAGATATCCGAGCTTTTAGCGGAGCTTAAGGAGGCTCTTAAGAATTTCGATACGCTTCAGGTAGACGATGTTATCATCGAGATGTCTGAGTTTGATTATCCCGAAGAGCATATGACGCTGTTTGACGCGCTTAAAGGCGCCGCTGAAAACACCGATATCGAGCTTTGCCTTGAAATTGCCGGCGAGTGGCGCGAGCTGCTGATTTCGTCATAAAGAAACGGAGATAAATAATGAGCATACTTGTTTTGGGCGGAGCGGGATATATCGGTTCGCATACGGCATTGGAGCTTGTAAGAAGGGGAGAGAGCGTTGTAATCGCCGACAATCTTTCCACGGGACATATCGAGGCTGTTCCAAAGGGCGCGAAATTCTATGAGGGCGACCTTCATGACAGGACGTTTCTTGACGGGATCTTCGAGAATGAAAGCATTGACGCGATCATACACTTCGCCGCGTATTCTCTCGTCGGTGAAAGCGTGACAAACCCGCTTAAGTATTACGATAATAACCTCTGCGGAACAAAGGTGCTGCTCGATTCAATGGTCGGGCATAAAATAGGAAACATAGTGTTTTCCTCTACGGCGGCAACCTACGGAGAGCCGGAAAACATTCCCATTCTCGAGACCGACCGGACGCTTCCGACAAACCCCTACGGCGAAACGAAGCTCGCCATGGAAAAGATGTTTTACTGGGCGGCGAAGGCGCACGGCTTCAGATATGTTTCGCTTCGGTATTTCAACGCCTGCGGAGCGGACAAGTCGGGAGAGATAGGAGAGGCGCACAGTCCCGAAAGCCACCTTATCCCGCTTATATTGCAGGTTCCTAACGGACAGCGCGAGGCGATCTCAATTTTCGGGACCGATTATGACACACCCGACGGAACTTGTATACGCGATTATATCCATGTTACCGATCTTGCAAACGCGCATATCCTCGCGGTAAAGTACCTCAGAGACGGCAACAAAAGCGACGTATTCAATCTCGGAAACGGTGTGGGTTATTCCGTGCGCGAGGTTATTGAAGTGGCAAGAAAGGTTACGGGACACCCTATTCCCGCCGTTGAGTCTCCGAGGAGAGCGGGCGATCCCGCGCGGCTTGTCGCGTCGAGTGAGAAGGCAAGGGAAGTGCTCGGCTGGGATCCGACGCACGATTCGCTTGAGGAGATAATCGCCGACGCGTGGAATTGGCATAAAAACCACCCCAACGGTTTTAAAAAGTGACGCATACAAAAAGTCTTTGGAAAAGGGGTTCGGGGAAAAACCTTTCTACAGAAAGGTTTTTCCCCGAAAGTTTTTATTGTTAAAACAAATTATTATAAGTTTTGAGTATGTTCTTCTGATTGTTTTTCATAGAAGTCAACTGCTTCCTTCAAAGTGTGCGCTGTGCCGTTATAAAGAGATATTATCAAATCACGAATAATGTCTGGGTTTCGATATTTCGGCTTTAAGTCGAACATTTCGTAGATTTGACTGATTACAAGTGATGTAGTATTTAATTCTTCTTTTTTCGGAGCAATTAATTCATTGTAATAATCAATTATATCCGTCAAGTCGCTTGCTTTTTTCTGTAAGTAAATAAGTCTTTTTAAAACCTCTCTAAGTTCAATGGTCTCTAATAAATTGTATGTCATAATCAATACCCCGCAAAACAAAAAGTGCGCAGCCGAAGCCGCGCACCCGTAAAAATGCGAAGCTCCAATTGCTGCGACACAACTTTATTTCCGAATACAGTAGTATACGAAATAGAGCCCACACCTTTACCGAAGTAAAAGTGTAAACAACTGTATTCAGAAATATTCAGTTATGTCGCAACTTTATTATAGCATAAGGCTAAAAGTTTGTCAATGCTTTTTAAATATATAAATCTGGGGAAAAACCTTTCTGTAGAAAGGTTTTTCCCCAGACCCCTTTTCCAAAGACTTTTTGTATGCTTCTGCTACGTTTTATGACACCGTATTTCTAAGCTTTCCTATCCCCTCTATCTCGCACACGACCTCGTCGCCGTTTTTCAGCCACTTCGGGTCTTCCATTCCGAGCGCTACTCCGCCCGGAGTTCCCGTGGAGATTATCGTTCCCGCTTTCAGCGTAAACCCGCGCGACAGCTCGCTTATCGCCTGCGGAATTTTCGTTATCATAAGCGCGGTGTTGCTGTTTTGCCTGAGCTCGCCGTTTACCGTGCAGGATATTTTAAGAGCGTTAATGTCGCCTATCTCGTCGGGAGTAACAATACACGGACCTATCGACGTATACCCGTCGAGGCTCTTTCCGTAAAACCATTGCTTGTGTCTGAACTGCAGGTTTCTCGCGCTTATGTCGTTTATTATCGTGTAACCGAAAACATAGTCGAGCGCGTTCTCCTCCGAAACGTTCTTACAGTCCTTTCCGATAATTACGCCAAGCTCGGCCTCGTAATCAAGCTCATTTACAAAATCATAGTTAGGGATAAACTCTCCGTCACCTATCGCGTAATTCGCACGCTTTGAAAAGTAAACGGCGGCGTCATTTCCCGCGAAATTTTCTATGTCTTTCGTTTCCTCTATATGCTCGCTGTAATTCACGCCGAGGCAGATTATATCCTGCTTGGGAAAGGGGATAGGCGCGCAGAGCTTCGCCGTTTCAAAATCGATTATCTCACAGCTGAACCTTTCGGGATCAAACCTCTTTTCGCCGATAGCATCAATAAGCTCGGTCATATCCTCAAAATCTTCAACTAAAAGCAAGTATCCGCTTTTGTGCAGAATTGCGGGTTTCAGATGCCCGTCGATCTCAACAGTATAGTATCTCATCTCATCCGCTCCCATCAATTATATTTATTATAATTATACAGTATAAGCGCGGATTTGTCAAGAGAGTTTAGTAATAATCGCAACCGCCGCGGAAGCGGCGGTACAAAAAGTTTTTGAAGGATTCCAAAGGGAACTTTTTACAAAAAGTAGCGTTTTGCGCCGAAGGCGCATAATGCGCCCTTATGGTCGCCGCGAAGCGGCGAAACAGCGCAAGCGAGGCGCTAAAGGGTGTGGGGAAAACAAGAGTTTTCCCCACATTTGATTTTCGAAGCGAGCTTCGCAAATCAAATCCGCTGGAAAGAGCGCGAGAGAACCGGCAGGTTCTCTCGTGATTTATTTTAGTTAAGAAAACATACAGCTAAGCTAATAACATTGAAATTAAATTTTTAATTATGTTTCTTCGTTATATAACTTTGTATTTTAATAATTTATGCTGGGGAAAAACCTTTCTGAAGAAAGGTTTTTTCCCCAGACCCCTTTTCCAAAGACTTTTTGTTGTGTCGTTTCATGGCGGTTGTTACTTCCCATAATGCTCCGAAATCTTTTTCAGGTTGTCGATGATGCTCAGGTGCTGAGGGCAGACGCTCTCGCACTGTCCGCACGCAACGCAGTCAGAAGCTTTCCCGAATTTTCCGTTAAGGATATCGTAGTTGGTGAAATTTACCGTCCAGCCCTTTTCGTCGAGCCTCTCGCGCATATCCTCGTTGTAGAGCGAGAAATATTGCGGAATGGCAATGTGCTCGGGACAGCCCTCCGTACAGTACGAACATCCCGTGCAGGGAACCGCTATCTGTGAATTTATTATCTCAGCCGCCTTGAAACAAATCGCTTTCTCTTCGTCGGAAAGCGGCTTTAAATCGTCCATAAAACTGAGATTATCCCGCATCTGTTCAATATTCGACATTCCCGAAAGTACCACCATAACTCCCGGAAGGCTTGCCGCAAACCGAAGCGCCCAGCTCGAAACGCTCATCTCGGGAGAATGCTCTTTAAACAGCCTTTCCGCATCCTCCGGAACATTCGCGAGCGTGCCTCCCTTTACGGGTTCCATTACGATTATCGGCTTGTTGTGTTTAAGCGCCGTTTCATAACATTCTCTCGCGTGGATCCACGGGCTTTCCCAGTCGAGATAGTTTATCTGGAGCTGAACAAACTCCATTTCGGGGTATTTCGTGAGAATTTCGTCAAGCAGCTCGGGCGTGTCGTGAAACGAAAATCCCGCGTGCTTTACAAGTCCCTTTTTCTTCTGTTCAAGAACAAAATCAAAGCAGTCAAGCTTCTCGTATTTAGGGTACATATCCGCCTCTACTCCGTGAACAAGATAATAGTCAAAATATCCCGCGCCCGTTTTTTCAAGCTGTCCCTCAAAGATCTTGTCGCGCTCTTCCACAGAGTTGAAAAAACCCGCGTGGAGCTTTGTCGCCAGCGTAAAGCTCTCCCTCGGATAGCGCTCGACCAGCGCCTTTTTAGCCACAGCCTCGCTCTCGCCGCCGTTGTACATAAGCGCCGTGTCAAAGTAGGTAAAGCCTTTTTCCATAAACATATCGATCATTTTCTTTACCTGCTCGATATCCACGTCCGCGGCGTTGTTTTTGTCAAGCAGCGGCATACGCATAAGTCCAAAGCCTAATTTTTTCATGATTGGTTCTCCTTTCGGCAGTAGAAAAAAGAGATTAGTAATAAGCGGAAAATCGCATCACAAATCACTAACCTCTGATAGTCTAACCTTTACAAAAAAACGTTATATTTGAGTATAAAGAAAACGTCCCGCAACAACGTGCGGGACGTATTTGGTCAAGGGCAATATGCCCTTGTGGTGACCCGTACGGGAATTGAACCCATGTTTCCGCCGTGAAAGGGCGATGTCTTAACCTCTTGACCAACGGGCCATTTGATCTTTATGGAAAATCTTGTTGTGTTCGAGTATAATCAAACCGTTCCGCACAAATGTGCGGAACGTATTTGCCGCAGGGCAACCCTGCTGGTAGCGGCAGTCGGATTTGAACCAACGACACCCTGGGTATGAACCAAGTGCTC
>JAFLUF010000066.1 GCA_022508925.1 Oscillospiraceae bacterium
CTCACGGTCATTTCTGTGTGAACGGCAAGAGAGTTGATATCCCCTCTTACAGAGTTAAGGTAGGAGACGTTATCTCTCTGCGCGAGAAGAGCAAGAAGAGCAAAAAGTTCGAGCAGATCGAAGAAGTAGCCGGCGGAAGACTTACTCCTATGTGGCTTGAAGTTGACAAGGAGAAGCAGACCGCTAAGGTAACGCGCTTGTTCCAGCGTGACAGCGACCTCGATTATGAGATAGCTGAGCACCTGATTATCGAGCTGTATTCTAAATAATTGCCACAGCCGGTTCATAACGGATCGACGCAGAGCATACAGATATTTAGTGCAGTTATTTTTAATTCATACCGTGATATATCGTTTAGAGTCAGGACTATTTGTCAATACTGCCGTTATAGCGGCATAACGGTGTGATTTAAAATTAACAGGAATACAGACAGAGACTTTTCCGACAACAGCGGATGGTTTCGGCAGGTTATCGGAAAAAATGTCTCCATGTGCGCAAAAAGGATAATTGACAAGCGGCAGAGCGTTTTTCGCTTTGCGGACAAGACAAGCGGGAGGATTACCAATGCTTGAAAAAATCGAAAAGCTCAACATCGAGACCTCTAAGCAGAGGTCTGACGGCACCTATGGAATGTTCGTTCTCGAACCGCTTCAGACAGGGTATGGAAACACACTCGGCAACAGCCTCAGAAGAGTGCTTCTTTCATCTCTGCCGGGAGTTGCGGCGACGTCTGTGAAGATTGACGGAGTTCAGCACGAGTTTTCCACTATCCCGGGCGTTAAAGAAGACGTTACGGAGATCATTCTCAATATCAAAGGGCTTAGAGCTAAGATGTACGGCGAGGCTCCCAAGACCATTTACATCGAATCCGAGGGCGAGTGCGAGGTAACGGCGGGCGATATCAAAACCGACAGTGAGGTTGAGATACTCGACCCGGGTATGCACATCGCGTCACTCGGAGCAGGCGCAAAGCTCTATATGGATATCACGCTTGACAGAGGAAGAGGCTATGTTTCCGCCGAGCAGAACAAACAGCAGCTTCCGCCCGTTATAGGCGTTATTCCGATCGACAGCATCTACACACCTGTTCTCAAGTGCAACTATACGGTTGAAAACACCCGTGTAGGTCAGAAGACCGACTATGAAAAGCTCATAATCGAGATCTGGACCGACGGAACGATTTCCGCAAAGGAAGCCGTTTCATACGCGGCAAAGATCCTTATCGAAAGGCTCAATATGTTTGCCGAGCTTTCTGACGAGACCAATCCTCAGGAGCTTATGGAGACAAAGGAAGAGAGCCGCAAGGATAAGGTTCTTGAAATGACGATAGAAGAGCTCGAGCTTTCCGTTCGTTCGTTCAACTGCCTTAAGAGAGCGGGAATAAACACAGTCGAGGATCTTGTAAACAAGTCGCCGGAGGATATGATGAAGGTCAGAAACCTCGGCAAAAAGTCCTTCGACGAGGTCAAGGCAAAGCTTCAGTCGCTTGGCTGCGACCTTATGAGTTCGGACGAGAACAAGTGATTGTCCGGAAAATGAGTTTCACCGAAAGGAGAAAATAAAATGCCAGGTTCAAGAAAGTTAGGAAGAGCAAGCGACCACAGAAAGGCGATGCTCAGAGGAATGGTTACTTTTCTGCTCGAAAACGGTAAGATCGAAACTACCGTGACCCGCGCAAAGGAAGTTCGCGCTGAGGCTGAAAAGATGATAACCCTCGGCAAGGCAAATACCCTTCACACAAAGCGTCAGGTATTTTCGTATATAACCAAGGAGGCTGTAGCGAAAAAGGTATTTGACGAGATAGCTCCCAAGTACTCTGACAGAACGAGCGGTTACACAAGAATTTACAAAATAGGCCCCCGCAGAGGCGACGCGGCTGAAATGGCGATAATCGAGCTTGTTTGATAAGCGCTTCAATAATCGAACCCCCGGAATTAAGGAGTGTGTGATACAGAAGTATCGCACGATTCGAGCAACAGCGTTTGGCAACATTCCACATCTGGAACGTATTGCCAAAGGCGGCTCGCCTTTCCGGGGGTTTTATTATTTAAAGTATCTGAATGAAAATTTTTTGAATAAGCGGCATATTTCTGTTGAAAATTAAGCCACAATATGTTATAATAAAGGTGTATATCAATTTAAACTTATTATACGGAAAGGATCTGCTGTGCGTACTGAGTTTTTAGGAAAGAGCTGCCCTGTATGCCGAGCCGCTTTTAAAGATAACGACAATGTTGTGGTTTGTCCGGTTTGCGGCACTCCTCATCATCGTGAATGCTACCTTAAGGAAAATAAATGCGGCGTGGAAAGCTTTCATGCGGAGGGCTTTGTCTGGAAGGGCTACCTGCCCGACGAGAAAATACCTTTACAGGCGCCGGAAAAAGAAGAGACCGCCGAAAACACCGAGCAGTTTTACGAAATTCCGCAAGACTTGGGCGGGGTCGATCCTGTAGCGGACTTTCTGCACCGGGTAGGCGATAAGACGATCGGTGAGGACGGTGTAAGCATGAAGGAGCTTACAACGTTTGCGTCAAGTTCGATATTTCACTATGAGCAGGCATTCAGGACTTTTCGCGGCGTAAAAGGAGAGAAAAAGCGCAGAACGTTTTTCAATATCTGTTCGGGATTTCTGGCGCCCACCTTTCAGTTTTACAGGAAAATGGACGCGTTAGGGGCGCTGTTGATAGTAATAATGCTCTTGCCGACGCTGTTTACGGCAATGAACGGAGGAGCCGTCGCAGACAGCAGTTCGATATATTTTTTCTTTAACATTCTCAGCATAACCGAGCAGGTATTGCTTTGCCTTTTCGGAGACTATATCTACTATCGTCACGCGGTAAGACAGATATTGAAAATACGCGAGGACTTCAAGGAAAACACAGATTCTTACGAATACTACGCGGCGCTTAAAGAAGCCGGCAGACCGTCGTTTTTAAGGGCGACCGTCGGAACGCTTGTGTATGTTTTGGCGGTATATCTTATATTGCTTATACCGGGGACCTGATATAAAAATGATTGATGAAAAGCTATGATCAAAAGACTTGAAAAATTTTACGCTTCTTTTGGCGACAGAGGCGTTATGTTTTGCATTTACGCTCTTACGCTGGTTATAAACGTGCTTTTTACGATAAGCGTTGAGCTTCCGTCCGTCTTTACGGCTGAAATAAGCTCGGCGGGCACGGCGGCGTTTTATTCGGGAAAAGACTGGAGCGCGCTTTTGCGGACTATCGGCGTGGACGGTTATGTTCAACAGCTTTTGTACGCCCCGATATTCAGCCTGTTTAATACTCCTTATTCCATTTACAAGGCCATGCTTGTTGAAAACGCTATCATCATAAGCTTTGTGCCGCTTATAGCGTATCATCTTGCCGCGAAGATAGGCATTGTGAGGGTATCGAGAAAGCTTATGTGCGCGCTGTGCGGCGGTATGTACGTTACATACATCGCAAACTCAAAGCTTATCTGGAGCAATGTCGCGGCGGCGCTGCTTACATGGGTCCTGGCGTGGTGTATATTCGCGGCGTGGGACAAGAAAAACCGCTATACAAGATTTGTAACGTCCGCTGTGACGGGGTTTTTGTGCGCGCTGGGATATGCCGCGGACAGACGTATGATAGTCGTCGCGGCGGCGGTGGTGCTTACGGCGGTCATCGCGAAATTCGGTTTTAAAGAACGGATATTCAATCTTCCGGTGTTGGCGGTATCGCTGGCGGCTTCGTTTGTTGCTGAGCATTTCGCGCGGCTTCTTGTTACGCAAAACGTGACAACCGGCACGGACGATATGCTTCCGCCGTTGTTTTCGGGCAGCGTGGGCGGCGGCTTTTGGGGGAGATTTTTCGGCGAGAGCTACGCGTTTATGACCGAAAGCGCCGGAATGGGCGCGATAGCCTTTGCGGCATTCGGTTCGATAATCGCGGTCTATATCAGGGAAAGCGTAAAAAATAAGCCGAAAGTTCTCGATGACAATACAAAGGTATACGAGGCGGTAAAGCATAAATACAGCGTAAGAACGGCTGTTTTCGGTCTGTTTGAATGCACGGCGGCGCTGCTGTCGATAGTTGCGTTTTCGCTGTTTATGTTCTGCGGAGAAACAGCGGGTTATTCGGAAATATGCATAGGGCTTGACTACATAGCCCCGCTTTCGGTGTTTTTTACGCTTGTGTTTATCGTGCTTTACGGACTTGATCTGCACAAGCTGTTTGTTTCGGTAGGGTCATACAGCCTGATATGCGCCGCGTTTTCACTTACTTACTATCACAGCGGTTCTTTTGAGCATGGGTCGAAAATCGTTCCGATGCTTCCCTTCAGGATAGGCGAGGAGCTTTCGGGAGAGCTTACGGGAAGCAGCTTTATAATTATGTCCTCGTGCGTGTTTTCGGCCTTCGCGCTGTTGATAGTAATAACAGCCTGCTCGAGAAAGCGCTTTATGAAAATTATTATGGTGGGAATGTACGGGATAATGATATACAACACCGTTTATGTCGGTTTTCATTATCTTCCCGAAGCCGCGGCGATCTACGCGGAAAACACCGCCCCGTACAAAGACGTTTCGGCTTTGCTGTATAACAACGTCCAGTCGCCTATGATAGTCGTGGCTTATGACAGCGACAGCTCCAGAGCGCTTGCGGGTATGATACAGTTTTTGAATTACGACACAAAGGTGTCGGTCATGAAAGAAGGCGACAAGGTTCCCGAGTCGTGTCTGCTGATAGCGGAAAACGGAGTTACCGCGCCGTTTGACGGAGGCTCTTATGACGTTGTGGGACGCACGGACAGCTATACGGTATACGCCTACGGCGAAAGCGCGCGGGATTTTATCCGTTACAGCAGTACCGCGAGCGGCGACAGCTTATGACAGGTTGATTTTATGGAAAAGTTCAGCTTAGGAAAGATAAATATGCTTGTGTCGGACGACCACCGCTTTGGAACAGACGCGTTTTTGCTGGCGAAATACGCGGACGTTCACAGAAATTATACGGTGTGCGATCTGTGCACGGGCTGCGGGATAATCCCGCTGATCTTCTGCAAGAAGGAACCGCCGAAAAAGATATACGCGGTCGATATCCAGGAGGAAGCAATAGGTCTTCTGAAAGCCACAATTGACGAGAACGGCCTCGGCGGTATCATAGAGCCTGTTCTCGGTGATCTGAAGGAAATGCCCAACGGTCAGATCGCGCACGAAAGCGTGGACTTGGTTATCGTAAATCCGCCGTACATGACATCGGGTTCGGGATATGAAAAGCTGTCGCGGGCGCAGGCTGTCGCGAGACACGAGCTTATGTGCTCGATAAACGACGTGTGTAAAACCGCCTCGGCGCTTTTGAAATACGGCGGACTTATAAAAATGTGCCACAGCCCCGAGCGTCTTGCCGACGTTATCTGCGCTATGAGAGAACATAACCTCGAGCCGAAAAGCGTTACGTTTGTACAGAACATTGTCGGAGAAAGGCCGTGGCTGTTTCTGATAAGCGGAAAAAAGGGCGCAAACGCCGGAATGAATGTCGAAAAGCCCATTATACTGCGAAACTCGGACGGCTCTTATACGGAGGATTATCTGTGTCTTTATGATTGAGTTTGGAAAGCTTTCGGTCGTAGCAACGCCGATAGGAAATTTTTCGGATTTCAGTCCGCGCGGGATAGAGACCCTTCAGAACGCGGACTTTATCGCCTGCGAGGACACTCGCGTAAGCGCGAAGCTCCTCGGGAAATTCGGGATTAAAAAACCGCTTTTGTCTTACTACAAGCCAAAGGAGCAGGAGAAAAGCTCAAAGATAATCGAGTTGCTGCTTGAGGGAAAAAACATCGCGCTTATTTCCGACGCGGGTATGCCGTGTATTTCCGACCCGGGATATATCTTGGTAAAAAAGTGTTATGAAAGCGGAATAACTGTAGAGACGATACCGGGGTGTAACGCGGCGGTCTCGGCGGTCGCGGTAAGCGGGATAGACGCGGCGAGATTTGTTTTCGAGGGCTTTTTACCGGTTGAAAAAAAGGAAAGAGCCGAGAGGCTGAATGAGATAAAAGGGCTTTCTCACGCGATAGTTTTTTACGAGGCTCCGCATAAGCTCAAGCAGACGATTTCCGACTTAATTGAATTTCTGGGCGGAGAACGAAACGCCGCGATCTGCCGCGAGCTTACGAAAATTCACGAGGAAACGGTGCGCGGAACGCTCGGCGAGCTTGACCGCTATTACAGTGAAAACGAGCCGCGAGGAGAATTTGTCATTGTGGTTGAGGGCAAAGAAAATAAGCGCGAAAAGCTTTCGATTTCCGAGGCTGTGAGAATAGCGAGGGAATTGGTCGAAAAAGGCGAAAAGCCGAATGCCGCCTGTAAAGAGGCGGCGGAGATAAGCGGTATTTCAAAGCGCGAGATCTACAGCGCGCTTTTGGACGATAAATCGGAGTAAACGACAGGTTGAAAGGAGTATCTTATGAAAAAAGAAAAAGGACAGCTCGGCGCGGTAGCTAAATTAGCGGTTCCGATAATCGGCGCGGTCATTGTTGTGGCGGCGGCGGTCGCGTACATCTGCTTAAAGCTTGCGGACGAGATGCGCTATAACGAAAAGTGGAAGGACTACGACGACTGCGGCTGGCACTGACATGGTCTCAGACTGTCGATAAGCCCACATCTGCTTTGTCAGGAACACCACGGCAACCAGATGGTTAGCCGTGGTGTTCCTTCCGTGCATCTGCGGGCTTCTCAACAGCCTGAGTTTAAACTTTATTATGTCTTTTGATAAAAAGGAGTGCGCTATGATTTTTCGCGAGTTTAAAGCGGAAGAAAACGGCTGGGTGACAGTGTTTTATACGGGCACATGGAAAAGCGGCTGGGATTTTATGCTTGACGCGGTTCAGAATATCGTCGAGGATTTCGGCGGAAATCTGCAGAAAATCGCGTATTCCGAGCTTGCTGTTCAGGGCGCGGAGGACTTCGATGTCCTCGCCGAGGTAAAATCACACGGCGGAAAACTGCGCGAGTGCGAATCTCTGAAAACAGAGCGCGGAGTGCTTTCGGCGGCGGGGATAAGCGCTGTTATGGAGTGTCCGTTTCAGCTTGTATTCTTTAATCAGTCCGCGACGGTAAGGCTCGATTCTCCGCTTAAAAAATTTTTCGATGAGCACGGAGAGCACGTTTTCGACAACTATCTTAACTCGGTCGAGATAAAAGCCTATTGCGAAGGAGCCGTCCGCAGGTCGGCAGGCACCCCGGCTCAGAACTTCAATATCATGCCGCAATAACATTCCGATGATCGAAAAAATTAAACTCCACGACGGCAGAGAGCTTTGTTATGAACTTACGAGAAAGCGCGTCAAAAACATAAATTTCCGCGCGAAGTCAGACGGCGTTGTCGCCGTTTCCGCAAGCCCGAGAGTATCAAAAAAATACATCGAGCAGTGTCTTAAAGACAGAGCGGATTTCTTTTTCGGCGCGTTCGAGCGGCTTAAAGCGCGTGAAAAGGCGTCTGAAATAAACACCGACAGCGTAAGGTGGCTCGGGAAAGAACTTCACGTAAAGGTAGTTGAAAACCTTCGGGAAATCGCCGTTCTTGATGACGAAGAATGCAGAGTTTTTACAAAAGACCGTAGTCCCGAAAACGTCAGAAAACTTATCGAGAGCGCGGTCGCGGAACGGTTTAAGGACGTCTGCGGACAGCTTAACGAAAAGGTTCGCGCGGAGCTTAAAGACAAAGGTTATGACCCTCCCTCCGCCGTTATAACCATTAAGGATATGAAGTCGCGCTGGGGGAGCTGCTCTTATACGCGCGGGCGTATTTCAATAAATCTGCGGCTTGCGGCTTATCCGCCTGAAACGGTGCTGTCGGTTTTATGGCACGAATACGCGCATTTCCGATATCACGACCACTCGGAAAATTTTTACCGCTTTCTGCTTGAGATGTATCCCGAATATCATAAGCACAACGACGTGTTGAAACAGGTTTGAAAAGGAGAGCCTTTCAGATGTTTAAAAACGTGTTTTTCGATCTCGACGGAACGCTTACGGATTCGGCAGAGGGAATAATAAACTCCGTCGAATACGCGCTTAAAAGACTCGGCATAACGGTTTATAAGCGGAGTGAATTGTATAAATTCATAGGTCCGCCGCTTTCGGACTCTTTCGCGGAATTTTTCGGACTTTCCGAGGAAAAATGTAAAGAGGGAGTAAGACTCTACCGCGAGTATTTCTCCGAAAAGGGGATATACGAAAACAAGCTTTACGACGGAATACAAGATCTTCTTGAGAAAACGAAAGCCGCCGGAATGACGCTTGTGCTCGCCACTTCAAAGCCGCAGGAGTTTGCCGAGGAGATACTCAGATATTTCGATATCGCGAAGTATTTTGACTTTATCGCCGCGGCGGAGATGAACGGCAAGCGAAACCGAAAACAGGATATCATAAACTACGCGCTTGAAATAAGCGGCGCAAAGCGCAATGAAACCGTTATGGTCGGAGACAGAAAGTTCGATGTTCTCGGGGCGAAGTCCGTCGGCGTTGCCTCAATAGGCGTTCTTTACGGCTTCGGAACGGAAGAGGAGCTTAAAGAAGCCGGCGCGGATCATATCGCGAAAACTCCGGAAGAGGTTTTTGAGCTTTTGATTTACGCTGAATAAGCACATTGTATATATTTCACCGCAAAACCGCTTTGTTTTTCGGTAAAATAACTCTTGACGAAGGCAGGGTTTTGTAGTAAAATAACATTGGGTAAATGGGTAATTCTTTTGCAAAGGAGATCTTGATATCATGGAAAAGAAAATCGGCGTACTTACAAGCGGCGGCGATGCGCCCGGAATGAACGCGGCGGTAAGAGCCGTTACAAGAACCGCAATTTATAAGGGCTTTAAGGTTATCGGTATACGCAGAGGCTACAACGGTCTGCTTAACCGCGACATGGTAGAGCTTAAGGTAAGAGACGTTTCGGATATAATCCAGCGCGGCGGCACTGCGATCTTCACTGCCCGCTGTCCCGAGTTCAAGGAATGGGCAAACGTGGAAAAAGCGGCTAAGATATGTAAAGAAGAAAATATGCAGGGCGTTGTGGTCATCGGCGGCGACGGTTCGTTCAGAGGAGCGGCGGATCTGTCAAAGGCGGGAGTTCCGTGTGTGGGTCTTCCCGGAACCATCGACAACGACATTCAGTGTTCTGAGTACACTATCGGATACGATACCGCTATGAACACCGTTATGCAGATGGTAGACAAACTGCGTGACACCAGCCATTCACACGACCGCTGCGCGGTAGTTGAGGTAATGGGAAGACACGCGGGTCATATCGCGCTCAGTACGGGTCTTGCCTGCGGAGCGACGTTTGTTCTTGTTCCCGAGGTCAAGTGGGATATAAGAGGCGTTATCGATAAAATTCTCGAGGAAAGAGGCACAGGCAAAAAGCAGTTTATCATCGTGGTTGCCGAGGGCGTAGGAAACACAAACGAGATCGCAAAGCTGATAGAGACCGGCACAGGCATAGAGTCGAGAGCGACTATCCTCGGTCATGTTCAGCGCGGCGGAAGCCCCACGGTACGTGACAGAGTCGTTGCCGCGGAAATGGGATATTACGCGGTCGAGCTTCTCGAAAAGGGAATAGGCAACAGAGTTGTCGGACTGAAGGACGGAAAGGTTTACGACGTTGATATTCAGGATGCTCTTTCGATGAAGAAGCCCTTTAACGAAAGGCGATACAAGATTTGTAACGAGATCAACTTCTGATTTCGTACAATAAAAAAACAATTCAAAACAGAGTAGAAGGTTTCGCGTTAAGTGCCGCCTGAACGGAGAGTTGTCGGGCGGACGAAAAGCAAATGTGTTAAAGTTCATAAAATTGAGCGAATCTCAGGCTGTCGAGAAGCCCTCAGATGCGCGAAAGCCGTGCCGCGACCAGCCTTTGTGGCTGTCGCGGTGCGGCTGACAAAGCAGATGAGGGTTTATCGACAGCCTAAGGCACAGACGCTTGCGGTGAAGCTTTCGCATCTCGCTGTACATAACCGAATAGAAGCCGTTGTGCTTGTTTATTCTTTTGTGTATGACGAAAAGGAGGATAAGACAATGGCTTTTTTTGGTAGTTTTAAAAAATCGGCGGCGGAGCTTAAGGACATACGCTGCCTGGTAGTCACGGCAATGCTTATCGGGTTGGACCTGGTGCTGAAGTTTTTTCTGAATATCAACCTTACCGAGGAACTGAAGATTAGTTTCGCGTTTGTGGCGATAGCTTCGATAGGAATGCTTTACGGGCCGACGGTAGGAGCGATAGCGTGCGTTATCACCGATATTGTGGGATTTATGATAAAGCCCTCGGGCACGTTCAATCCGCTGTTTACCTTGGTTGAGGTCATGGGCGGAGTGCTGTACGGGTTGTTTTTGTACAACTTTTCCCCCGTAAAGCCCGACGTGGAAAGTCCGAAGGCGTTCTTCAAGAGCATTCTGGAAAATTGGGTCTCGGCACTGAGGATAATCCTTGCGAAAATTTCCGTCGCGGTCGTTTGCAATCTTATTATGACCCCGCTGTTTCTTACTTTCCAGAAGCAGCTTGAAGCAAGCGATTTTACTCCCGCGGTATTCTGGGCGGGCTTTATCTCGCGGATAAGCACGCGTCTGATAAAGAACGCGATAGAAGTTCCCGTGCATATACTGATACTTATGCTGACCCTGTTCCCTATCATGGCGGCATACAAGGCAATATTCAGAAAGCAAAAATCATCGGTAACATAAAACAGAAAGGCAATTTTATGAGAAAGCTTGGATTTATCGGCGTCGGAAATATGGGCGGCGCGATCATCAGAGGAATAAACGGAAAGCTCGGAAACACCGCTGTTTTCGCGTATGACGCGGACCCGAAAAAAATAAGCGGTCTGGGAGTTTTCGGAGCTACCGCGGCTACGGGCGTATCCGACCTTTCGGAAAAGTGCGACTATATCGTGCTTGCGGTAAAGCCTCAGCAGCTCGACGGAGTATTGGCGGAGATAAAAACGGCAAACAACAGGGAGGCTGTTCTTATTTCAATTTGCGCGGGGATTTCCGCCGAGTATATCCGCGAAAGAACTTTTGAAAAAGCAAAGGTCGTGCTTGTTATGCCCAACACGCCGATGATGCTCGGAGAGGGCGCGTCGGCGATAAGCAAAGGCGAGGGAGTTTCGGACGACGAGTTTGAGTTCGCGAAGAAAATAATCGGCTCCTGCGGCATAACCGAAACTATCCCCATGGACAAGATGAAGGAGATAATCGCGGTAAACGGAAGCTCTCCCGCGTTTATATATCTTTTCGCAAAGAGCTTTGTCACCTACGCGGAAAGCGTCGGGATAGACAAGGACGCGGCATTGAGGCTCATCTCGCAGTCGCTTATAGGCTCGGCAAAGATGATGACAAGCGGACAGATGACGATAGACGAGCTTATAAAGCAGGTATCAAGCCCCGGAGGAACGACTATAGCGGGTCTTCAGGAGCTTTACGACGGAAAAATGCTCGAATGTGTGGTACACGCGTGCGAGGCGTGCACAAAAAGGGCATACGAATTAGGAGCCTGTTGACATAAACCGAAATGCTTGGATTGCGAAGTAAATTTTTCGCAGAACGAGGCAATTTTTCGCAGTAATACTGTATGTATTTCAAGAAAAATTAACGAAGTTATGCGGAAAAT
>JAFLUF010000067.1 GCA_022508925.1 Oscillospiraceae bacterium
CGATAAACCCTCATCTGCTTTGTCAGCCGTACCACGGCAACCAGATGGTTAGCCGTGGCACGGCTTTCTCGCATCTGAGGGTTTCTCGGCGGTCTGAAAGTGTTTTTGTTTTATAAACTATGCTGTAGAATTTTCCACTAAAATTATAGCACAATTACAGAAAATTTTCAAGCAGGATTTTATATTTTTGTGAATTTTGCGGGAAAATACGTAAAACCGCCGAGCGGCAGTAAATTTTCGGCAGTTTTATACCGATATAATTTGTGTAAATCGCCGAACTTTGCTTTTTGAAAAGGATTTTCGCCGTCGAAAGTTGTACTTATTTACAGATGGCAATTGAAGGGTTTTATTCTGACCTCTAACCTCTGAGTTTCTGACATCTGAAAGGGAAGGTGGGATAATTGTGCTTCCTCGTGAGAGAATCGAGCAGAACGAGCGTAATTTTTTAAGCGAATTCGCCTGCCGCTCGGATATGTCCAGGGGACGCGCGGTATACGAAAAGCCGTGCGACCTGCGCACCGATTTTCAGCGCGACCGCGACAGAATTATCCACTGCAACGCCTTTCGCAGACTTAAACAGAAAACGCAGGTTTTTCTCGTTCCGCTCGGCGACCACTATCGGACAAGACTTACGCATACTCTCGAGGTAAGTCAGATATCCCGCACTGCCGCGAGGGCGCTTGGCTTAAACGAGGATCTCACGGAGGCTATCGCTCTCGGGCACGATCTGGGTCACACTCCGTTCGGGCATGACGGCGAGAGAATGCTTGACGCTCTTGTGGAGAGCGGATTCAGGCATAATCTGCAGGGCAGACGCGTGTGCGAGAAAATTGAAAAGGACGGAAGAGGGCTTAATCTCACATACGAGGTCCTCGACGGTATCTGCGCGCATACGGGAGAAGAGCTTCCGAAAACGCGCGAGGGAATGATAGTGCGCTTTTGCGATAAGATAGCCTACATAAATCACGACATCGAGGACGCGATACGCGGCGGAGTTATCACACAGGATATGCTGCCGGAGTTTCCTCTCAAGGTTCTTGGAAAAACAAAATCCGAGCGCATTACAAGCCTTGTCAGCAGTCTTGTAAACAACAGCGGCGCGGAGATAAAAATGGATTTTACCACGCAGAAGGCTCACGACGAGCTTCGCGAGTTCATGTTCGAAAAGGTCTACCGCGCGTCCAGAACAGTCGCGGAAAAGGACAAGGCGGCGTTTATCGTTAAGTATTTGTTTGAATATTTTCTGGGTAACAAGGATAAGCTTCCGAGGCTTTATCTCGATATTTCCGAGCGCGACGGTCTTGAAACGGCGGTCTCGGATTTTATCAGCGGAATGACGGACGAGTATGCCATTGATTACTTTACGTCGATCTGCGTTCCGAAGAGCTGGAAGAACGGATATATAGGAAACTGAGCCGAAGCTCCGCCGGACAAGGCTTGGTCGAAGCGGGGGTGCTTTAGTGGCTTTATCACCTGAATTTCAGGCGTTTTTGGACGAGCTTTGTGCAAGCAACGATATTTCGTCTGTCGCGGCAGAGCGCGGGATAAGTGTAAAGCGCTCGGGAAACAGCTATTCTTGCTGTTGTCCGTTTCACGCGGAAAAAACGCCGTCATGTCATCTCTATACAGAGGATAACCATTTCCACTGCTTCGGCTGCGGAGCGCACGGAAACGTGATAAAATTTGTCATGCAGGCGGAAAACACGGATTTCATGAACGCCGTCGAGATACTTTCAAACCGCGTGGGAATGACCATTCCACGGGGAAACGGCAGAGCAAACGGCAAAGTAAATTTCAAGCCGAAAAGCGGATATAATAAACCCGACGATCACAGCCGCGATACAAGTCCGGCTTATTCGGCCGGGACAAGCTCCGCCGATTATTCCGACAAAAGCGCGGAGCCTGCGGTATATCCGACTTATGAGGAGGCTCCTCCGACGGCGGAAGATTATTACGCGCAGTATGAGGACAGCGGATATTCAAGAAAAAAACGTATTTACGAAATAAATCAGGCGGCGGGGAGCTTTTTTCACAAACAGCTTTTTTCTCCCGAGGGTAAAGCGGGGCTTGATTATTTTACAGAGCGAGGGCTTTCGGTCGAGACCATAAAGAGGTTTGGGCTTGGATACGCGGCTGACGATTATCATAAGCTCCATTATTACATGAGGGGACTTGGGTATACCGACGCTGAACTTAAAGAAGCCGCGCTTATCGCTACCCGAAACGGACGGGAGTTTTACGATAAATTCCGAAACCGCGTTATGTTTCCGGTGTTTGACGAGCAAAGGCGGGTCATCGCGTTTGGCGGAAGAATTTTAACCGATGAAAAGAAAGCCCCGAAGTATCTTAACTCCGACGAAACGCCCGTTTTTCAGAAACGAAAAACGCTGTTCGCGCTGAATTACGCGAAGAGATCCAAGGCGGATCATTTCATAATCTGCGAGGGGTATATGGACGTTATCGCCATGCATCAGGCGGGCTTTGACAGCGCGGTGGCGTCGTTGGGAACGGCGATCACTTCCGAGCAGGCTCAGCTTCTTTCAAAAAGAGGGAAGAGCAAGGTCGTGCTTTCCTACGATTCGGACGCGGCGGGACAGAAGGCTACCTCAAAGGCCATCGGTCTTTTCATGCAGACGTCGGTCGAAAAGGTAAGCGTTCTGAAAATATCGGAAGCGAAAGACCCCGACGAGTTTATAAAAAAATACGGCGCGGAGCCGTTTAAAATGCTTATTGAAAACTCTGTGGGCGCGGTGGCTTTTGAAATGGAACGCCTTTCGGGAGGGCTGGATATGAATAACCCCGACGACAAAAACGTTTTTATAAGGCGCTCGGTCAGATTTATGTCCGAGATAGAAGACCCCGCGTTTCGCGAGCTGTGCGTTGAAAAAGCGGCGGCTCTGGGAGACGTTTCAAAAAAATCCGTCTTGGACGGAGTAAACGACCTTATTTCCCGAAAAGCCCCATACGCAAGAATGAAAGCTTCTTCCGAAAGCCGCGCGGTTGACTACAGCGGATATGACGGCGGCTCAGACCGAGGCGGAAAAAGTCTGAGCGGAGAGGAAAACGCCGAGACGGCGGTTTTGTCGTATTTGTTTCATAATCCCGACGATATCCAAAAAATTGAAGAACGGCTTTCGGGCGGGTTAGTCACTGAATTCGGAGAGCAGGCGTACAGGCTTTTGCTCGAAAAGATCCGCGAAAGCAGCGGAGAATGCGAAATTTCGTGGCTGAATGAGAAATTTCCCGAGGAAATGGGCAGAATAACGGAAATTGTAAACGACACTATTTTCGCTTACAGCGAGGAATGCTTTATCGAGGCGGCGTCAAAGCTTTCGGGGATAAAGCGAAGTGTTGAAAGCGTAAATACATTTGCCGAGCTTGGAGATTATATACAGTATAAACAGGAAAAGGAGAGTATAGATTGATATGTCTGAAAATATGAGAGGAGAAAATCTGCTTGAAGAGCTTTTCAAGCAAGGAAAGAAAAAGGGCTTTCTCACCGCGAGGGAGATAACCGACGCTCTCGAGGAGCTTAATTTTGACGCGGGGCAGATAAACAGGATATTTGACAAGATCGCCGCGATGGATATCAAGGTAGTCGATAATTTTGACGTCGAGGCGGATTTTGACACCGACAACATCTTCGACTACGGAGAAAGAGACCTGGATAATCCCGACGCGGATATAGTGACTGCCGACGACTCGGTAAAGCAGTATCTTAAGGAAATAGGCAGGATACCGCTTCTTTCCACCGAAGAGGAGATAGACCTTGCCGCGAGAATGGCGGCGGGAGACGAGTCCGCGAAAACGAGACTTCAGGAGGCAAACCTGCGCCTTGTGGTAAGTATCGCGAAAAAGTACGTCCGCAGAGGAATGCAGTTTCTCGACCTCATTCAGGAAGGCAACGTCGGACTGCTTAAGGCTGTCGAAAAGTTTGACTACACAAAGGGCTTTAAGTTTTCCACCTACGCAACGTGGTGGATAAGACAGGCAATAACCAGAGCCATCGCCGACCAGGCGAGAACGATACGTATTCCCGTTCATATGGTCGAAACTATTTCGAGGGTCAAAAAGGCGGAGACATTTTTGCTTCATGAAAACGGAAGCGAGCCTACCGAGGACGAGATCGCGGAGTACTTGGGAATGTCAACGGAAAAGGTGCGCGAGATAATCCGCCTCGCTCAGGACCCCGTTTCTCTTGAAACGCCTATCGGAGAAGAAGAGGACAGTCACCTCGGAGATTTTATCCCCGACGACGACGCTCCCGCGCCTGCCGACGAGGCTTGTAACAGTATGCTCAAGCAAATGCTCGGCGATGTGCTGGACACTCTTTCCGACAGAGAAAAGCGCGTTATAATCATGCGTTTCGGACTTATTGACGGCAGAGCGAGAACACTCGAAGAGGTCGGGCAGGAATTTCAGGTCACCCGAGAGCGCATAAGACAAATTGAAACAAAGGCTTTGAGAAAGCTCCGCCACCCCACGCGAAGCAGAAAGCTGAGAGATTTTCTGGAATAAAAGGCTGCTTACATAACGAGAGTATAAGCGGCATATTTGGAGAGGGTGCGGTATAGAAGTATCGTATCATTCGAGCGTCTGCCTTTGGCGAAGTCCCACGCGTGAAACGTATTGCCAAAGGCGGCACGCCTTGCCGTGTGATTTTTCACGGATATGCTTTGAAGAATAAAAAGGATAGAGTAAATGAACAATACGGAAAAAATTTTAGGCGAGCTTGTTGAAAAAGCGAAGCAGACGGGAACTCTCAGCACCAAAGAGCTTTACAGCCTGATGGACGATATCGATATAGATATAGACAAGCTTAATGATTTTCTCGAACAGAACAACATAAAGCTTATTGACGACTATACTGTCGAGGAAGATCTTGAAGAGGTACTGAGCTATGACGACAGCGACAAAAACAGCGCGGTGCTTGACGACCCCGTAAAGATACATCTCAGAGAGATAGGGCGTATACCGCTTCTTTCGGCTGAGGAGGAGATAGAGCTTGCGCGTGAGATATCCGAGGGAAGCGAGGACGCGCGAAACAGACTTATAGTCGCGAATATGCGTCTTGTCGTAAGTATCGCAAAGCACTATGTCGGACGCGGAATGCCGCTTCTGGATCTGATTCAGGAGGGTTACAGCGGACTGATAAAGGCTGTGGAAAAATTCGACTATACAAAGGGTTATAAGTTCTCCACATATGCGACGTGGTGGATAAGACAGGCTATCACAAGGTCGATAGCTGACCAGGCGCGCACGATACGCATTCCGGTGCACATGGTAGAGACTATTTCCCGCGTAAAGAAAACACAAAACGCCCTGCTTCACAAAAACGGACGCGAGCCTACGACCGACGAGATCGCGGAAGAGCTTAAAATGACCCCCGAAAAGGTGAGGGAGGTTTTAAGGATCTCTCAGGAGCCGGTGTCGCTTGAGGCGCCTGTCGGAGAAGAAGAGGACAGCTTTCTGGGAGATTTTATTCCCGATGAGGACGCGCCTACTCCGGTCGATACGGCGATGAAATCAGTATTCAAGGACGAGCTTAACAAGGCGCTGAACACTCTCCCCGAGCGCGAGCGCGAGGTCCTGAAATTCCGTTATGGAGTTGGCTACGACCGTTCGCATACGCTCGAAGAGGTCGGAAGGCAGTTTAAGGTGACGCGCGAAAGAATACGCCAGATAGAAGCAAAGGCTCTGAGAAAGCTTCGTACACAAGGCAAAAGCAAAGGGCTTAAGGTCTTTCTTGACTGATAAATTTGCGTTGAAATTTTGCTGTGATATTCCGAATGGCTATCAAATGTAAAAAGCTGTTTATTATGCTATTTATCCATAATTTACGATAATTGTTTTTTAATTTTATAAAAAATGACTATTGAAATTAACGCCAATATGTGTTATACTAACCACTGTAAGGTAGAATATTTATTTATCAGAAAGCAGTAGTTGCAAAATATAAGGAGGATATATCATGAATAATGCAGAACTTTCCAAAAAGGTTGAGGGCTATTTAAAAGCCTCCGCTTCGAAGGCAAAGAAGTTTGAGGATCTGGTTGCGGTAACTATTTCTTTGATCTCCGAGAATAACGAGGATTTGTATGTAGAGGTTAAGGACGGCAAGATCACTGTTGCTCCTTATCGTTATAATGATTTCGGCTGCGCTATCGAGGCGTCTCCCGAAAGTATCGACCGTATCTTTTCCGGCGCTGTTTCTTTCGACAAGGCTCTCGCTGACGGACTTGTAAAGGTTGCTGACGGCGACGTTGCTAAGTTCAAGGCTCTTGAGGTTCTTGTTCCTTCAAAGAAAGCTCCCGCTGCTAAGAAACCCGCCGCCAAGGCTCCCGCTAAGAAGCCTGCCGCTAAGACTGCGACAAAGGCTCCCGCAAAGGCACCCGCTAAGCCTGCTGAAACGGCTGCTGCTAAGCCCGCGGAAAAGCCTGCTGCAAAGGTTGCGGTTCCTGCTCCCGCTGCAAAGGCGCCGGCTGTTGCTGTAAAGCCCGCTGTTGCTGAAGCTGCTAAAAAGCCTCCTGTAAAGAAAAAGTAATCTGCGGATTTAAAGATGTCAAAACGCTCCCGCGTTAGTCGCGGGAGCTTATTTCAATAACTAATGACAGTTTTCTCAAAAAACTTTGCGGATATAGTTTATCGGTAAAACATCAGCTTCCCAAGCTGAGGTGGTGGGTTCGACTCCCATTATCCGCTCCAGCGGCGAGCCGCCGCCTGCAGTACGTCCCGCACGCTGTTGCGGGACGGTTTCTTTTTTACTCGAATACGATGAAATCTTTTTTGTAAAGGTTGAACAGCAGGGCAAGCCAGCGTTTTCCGCCGAAGGCGGATAATGCGTGCACCCGGTACGTCCCGCACATCGTTGCGGGACGATTTCTTTGTGCTCGAATACGACAGAATCTTTTTTTGTAAAGGTTAGACACGATAGCGCCAGTAAACAGTATTTTTCGTAATTTTAAACGCGCTCGGATTTTCCGAGCGCGTTTTGCCGCAAGAAATATGTGTATGCCGTTTTTGGTCTGATGAGGGGGAAATCATTGTTTCTCAAAATCCTCTATATCGTCAGATTCTAATTTAATAGGAACCGCCCCCTCCTTTATCATATCGAGCATATGTCTGACGACTTCCGGGTCAAGCTGGCTGCCGCTGCCTTCGGTAAGCTCCTTTATTATCACTTCACTCGACATAGCCTTTCTGTAACAACGGTCGCTGCTCATTGTGTCGTATGTATCGGCGACTCCGATTATACGCGCCACGGGAGGTATGTCCTCGCCCTTAAGCCCCTCGCAGTAACCGTTTCCGTCAAAGCGCTCGTGGTGATATTTCGCGCCGTCGGCTATACCGTCAAGCGCGGTAAACTTTTTGAGGATATCGCCGCCGATCGTAGGGTGGGTCTGAATAATGCCGCGCTCCTCTTCGGTCAGTTTGTCGGGCTTGTTGAGTATGCTGTCGGGAATGCCTATTTTACCTATGTCATGCAGCAGGGCAATATAATAAATATTCTCCTGCTCGGTTTCACTCTTGCCCATTCTCTTTGCAAGCTCTCTCGAATATCTCGCCACTCGCAGGGAGTGTCCGTTTGTGTATGTGTCCTTGGCGTCTATCGTTCGCGCGAAGGTCTGAAGAGCCTGCTCGATGATGCTCCGGTATTCTTTCTGACGTTTTTGTATGCTCGCGATCTTCGCCCTCGAAACAAGCAGTACAACTCCTGCGACTACTGCCGCTCCCACAAGCACTATCGCTATAATAAAGGCGGGATATTCATAAAGCTTTTTCTCTTTTTCAAGCGATAATTCGCAGATGTTCTGATTATCGGGATTTTCGGGATCAAATATTCTCAGTCTGAAAGTGTACTCTCCGCCGGGTAGGTTTGTGTAGCTTATACTGCCGCTTTTTTCGCCGATAAGAATCGTTTCCTCTTTATCAAAACCTTCGAGACAATACGCTATGCCGATCTGTGTTGTATCGGTATAAGACAGCGCGGCAAAGTCGATAGTCACGCGCGAGGCGCCCCGGTCAACGGAAAGGGTTTTCGGGTGGTTATACTGCACGCCGTCTACTGAGACCTCGCCTATGATACCTAAGGGGAGTATGTTTGAAACGCCGCTGAATCCAAACACGCTTATGCCGCTTCTGGTGGATATATATAAATTTCCGTCGTTATCTATCCGGTTCCATGTGTTGGCGTTGAGAGAGCCGGATAGTCCATGCTGAACGGTGTAGTATCCCTTGGGTGATAAGACCTCGCCTTTAAGCAGCTTTTCCTTGTCAAAGGACAAAATGCCGTTGTTCTGAAGTATCCAGAGCATTCCGTCCCGGTCGTACATATCAAAGATACTGCCGGCGTCTTTTTTTATGTTGGAAAGCGTTTTAAATCCGCCGTCGTTCCAATAGTACAGACTGCTTCCGGCGCTTACGAAATATCCGCCGCCGTTGCTGTCCGCGATAATGCGAAGCACCGCGCCGTCGGAAAGCCCCTCGTCAAAGCTGTGGTTTGTGACATTATCTCCGTCTATCTCATAGATCCCTCCGCCGTCGCTTCCGACAAGCAGAGTACCGAGGTCGGTTTCGAGCAGGCAAAGCACCGTAGTTACTGTAAATCTTTCACTGCCGTAGCTGCGCACAACCTTTCCGCCGCTGATTATACTTACGCCGCCCTGTGTGCCGACAGCTATGCTTCCGTCAGAAAGCTCGGTGATCGTGCGCGCCTGGGTGTTTACAAGCCCTTCGCTTTCACTGAAGGTCTGTATGCTGTTATTACTCGGGTCATAGCACGCGACGGCAGCCTCGGCGGAATTTGCCGCGACCCATATCCTGCCGCGGCTGTCCGCGGTGAAGCACCTTACGCGCACACCGTCATAAAGCTCGGTAAGCTCGTTTGTTACTCTGTTCCAGCTATTGTCGAAAATAAACAGCCCATTGTCGGTTGCCGCATAACAGCGCCCGTTCTGACTGACAACGGCGTTTATGGGCACTCCCTCAAGAGCCGCCGCGCTGTTGGGACTTCCAAAGCAGCCGAGAGTGTATTTTATTACTCCGTGGCTTGTGGAAGCAAGCCAGATATTACCCTCATAATCGACGCAAGCTCCGTTCAGAGCTGTCGCTTTTTCCGCTTCTCCGAAAGTGAGGCTTGAGCCGTCCGCTTCGATAACATATAACCCTATATTTCCGCAGACTATCACCCGACCGTTTTTGTCGGTGCAGATGCGGTTGTGGGTAGTAACATTATCGGTAGTGAAGTATTCGGTTTTTATTTCGGCAGGGTCGAGGCTGTCGGAAGTAAACGTAAGCTTAGCGGCGGAATTGCCCGAGGTCCCGAGATAAATATTTCCCTCTGTATCAGACGTTAAGCAGTAAATGTCAGTTTCCGAAAAGAAGTCGTCGGAGCTGAATACGCGTTCCGCCGTGCCGTCCTTTACCACCGCGCACAGTCCGCCGTTCAGCGCTCCCCACACTCTGCCGCGGCTGTCAACACCGACCGAGTATACCGTTCCTCCGTTTATATATTCTCCTTTGTAGGGCACGATATCTGCTCCGTTTATCTCGCCCATACCCGAATTTGACGCGATGTATATTTTGCCGTCCGCACCCTCCGCAAAATCGCGTATGCAAAGATAGCTGTTGTCTGACGGTGAATTTATCGAGGTAAACACTCCGTCCTCCATGACATATACCCCGTAGTTGTTGGTGCCTATCCACAGCTTGCCCGAGGAATCCTCATAAAGGGCGCGGACGGCCGCTGAATCTATCATTTCACTGTAATCGCGGAAAGTGCTGCCATCATAGCGTATGAGCCCGCCATAACTGCCTATCCATATATATCCGTCCGAGGTCTGAATAACATCGTTGGCCTCGCCTGTGGGAAGCCCGTTGCTTTCGTTATAAAGTGCTGTAACATACGAATTTTCTATGTCGTACGCATACGCCGGAAAAGCGCAGGCCATTACAACAGCGCATATGATCATAACCGCACAAACGCGTTTTGTTTTCATGCGTATTCCTCCAGAATAACGTTATATATACAAAAAAGACTTCGCCTTTCCGCACATAAAGAAATAGTCCCGCATCAACGTGCGAGACGCATTGGGCGCATTATGCGCTACGCGCAAAACGCTGTCTGACCTTTACAAAAAAGATTTTTCCGACGATCTGTTTTTACTGATAGTATTATAGCACATTTTTCAAAATTTGTCAATACCGCAAACCGGAACTGCGTGAACGGTCTGCTGTCTGATTTCAAATATGACATATTAAAACAGACAACTTGATGACATTCCTCAATATTATACGGTTTTCACGCGTTTCAAATCGGACTCGGGAATTCGGATTAGGTTCTTTTCCGCTTGTTGTTTCCGATTTTGGTGTCCATTTTTAAGTGCAGCGTTGCGCTCTCCGCTTAAAATCCGCTGTCAGATATGACAGCGGATTTTTTATATTTGATGAGCGCTGATCCAGAATTTCACCTTACCTTGCTCAAAACGCCTTTGTCCATCTCGCAGACCGTATCGCAAAGCACGTCAATATCCTCAGCCGAATGCGAGG
>JAFLUF010000068.1 GCA_022508925.1 Oscillospiraceae bacterium
GGGCGCAATTATCGCATTATCCGCTAAAGCGGAAAACGCTGCCTTCGGCGAAAAACGCTATGAGGGGAAACTTTCTACAGAAAGTTTCCCCTCAGAATAATATGACAGATTGTAATTTTAATTTAGCTTTATATAATGTGCATGTTTTATTCCACATAAAATATAACAAATTGTAATTCTGTCTTGCTTGATATGACGAGTTTGGTTTTTTTATATTATTGGGAGAACCCCTTTCTGAAGAAAGGGGTTCTCCCAAACCCTCTCCCCAAAGACTTTTAATACGCTCTCCCATTTCTTGATTTTGACAATAAAAAACCCTCCTTTAATAAGGAGGTTTTTGTATGTAAATAAGAGAAAATTACTTCGCACCCTTGCATGAAAGCACCGAGCTTACTGTCTTAAGCATTATCTTTAAGTCAAACAGCAGGGACATTTTTTCTACATAACCAAGCTCCATTTGCTGACGCTCGCCGTTGTAGCCTGCGTTATTTCTCGCGTATGCCTGCCAATAACCCGTAAGTCCGGGTCTGACGGAAAGAAGCTTTTCCTGCTGCTCGGGAGTATAGTTCATTTCAAGCTCCTCGCGCAAAATAGGTCTCGGTCCGACAACCGACATATCGCCCTTTATCAGAATATTATAAGGGATCTGCGGAAGCTCATCAATAGACAACTGTCTCAGGCGCGCGCCAAAGCACGTTTTCTCATCGCCCTTTTTCTTGAATCCGATAAGTCTCGGGTCATAGTCGAGCTTAAATTCCCTTTTATATTCTTCGAGCTGTTTTGGAGTAAGCGTCTTTTCAAGCTTATCCGCGTCCATACACATTGTACGGAACTTAAGTATCTTTATCGGTTTTCCGTCTTTTCCGACACGCGTCTGTATGTAAAACGGGTTTCCGTGATCCTTTATCATTATCACGGCCGCGATGACCGCTATCGGAACTATCAAAAGGATACTTACCAAAAACGACGAAACTATGTCAAACACCCTTTTGAATAACAAAAACGCCTTTTGCTTTCTTTGCGCGGCATCTTTCGCGGGTCGCTCAATAACCCTCGTTGCCTGCCCAATTGGCTCGGATACGAGAATACGCTCATTTTTTGTCGAAACAGCTATGTCATTAAGCGCGATATCAGCAGTGATAACGGCGCTTGGCTTTTCGCTAAGCACAGGCACAACCATATTTTCCCTTCCTTTTATACAAACCGCACTCTAAAGGATATGTAATATCCAAAAAATAACGGCACGGCCGCATAAGCCATGCCGTTAAATTTCGGCTATTTATAAGAGATAATTACTTTCTCTTCTTAGCTACGATAGCAGATACTGCTACAGAGCCGCCTGCAAGAGCTACAAGAGCGATAGGAAGCGCTACACCTGTATCAGGGTTGGTAGTGCTGCCAGCGGGCTTGCTGCTGTTAGTGGGATCCTGAGTATCCTTAGGAGCCTCACCGGTAGAACCCTTCTCGGTAATCTTAAGATCAGTCTTGGTGATCAGATAGTAAGAAGAGTGACCAAGGTTGAAGCTAACTGTGGACTTCTCCTTGTTGAAATCAACAGAATCAGTGCAATCCTTGATTGTTCCGTTATCAGCTACGCTGTAGCAGTGATAAGTGTCCTTATTATCCTTGCCGCCCATGTTATAATCGATGGTTACCTTGTAGGTGAGCGGGAAAGTACCGTCAGCAGCGGGCTTGAGGTAGAGCGAACCAGCAGCGATCTCCTTGAGCTCAGAACCATAAGCGATATTTACCTTATCGGTGAGATCTCTGATGGTCAAACCAAAGTTGAAGCCCTTGGTGCTGGAAGAAGCGTCGATTTTAGCGAGCTCAGCCTTGTTTGCTTCAATGGTATAGGTGCGATCGCTGGTAGCGGTCAGCTTAAGATCCTTGCCTGCAGACTGAAGAGCCATAACGGCAAACTGAGACTTGAAGTTTGTGCCGAGTGTATCGCCGTCGATAGTAAGCTTGATCATCTCCTTGCTTGCATTTACAGCAGCAAGAACCTTCTCAGAAGTAGCCTCTGTGAAAGAATCAGCGGAGAAAGACTTAGCAGTAAGAACGGGAACATTTGCTACATAGTCGTCAGCGCTTACGGTTGCAACAGCAGCGGAAGTCATAACAGCAGCTGCGAATACACCCGCAAAGATTTTGCTTGTGATTTTCATTTGAAAAATCCTCCTTTTCCTTAAAACAAAAAAATTAAATTTATAACAACCGCCCCTTTTGAGCAGCCATTAACGAAACTAAGTGTCTTTCGACGACTTTCTGTCTCTCAGTATATTTTCGACATTTACTCCGACAAAATACATAGTAAATGTGAGAATAATCAAAGACAAAACCCATATATAGACATCGCAGTTCGTAAAGTCCGCGACCCTAAGCAAAGATCTGTTGAACAGTAGGTCGGAAAACCTGTACAGAAGCTTCAGGACATCGTCGTAATACGTCCTGCCGTTTCTCGAGCTGTAACAAAGCATATACACATAAGGTACAAGCCAATAAACGCCCGCGAATACCAGAAAGCCCCACTTTCTGTCCCTTCCACTGAGAAACCCGCACCACAGCCACGCAATGAAAAGCATCACCGAAACGACCGTTCGCAGGATATCCATAAAGAAGTAATAACTGTCGTACACCAAAAACGCACTTGTCAGCGTAACCGCCAGACAAAGCACAATATTTTCCAAAAGGCTGTTCTTCCTGCTCATCAGAAAGTCCTTAAAGAACTTCTTAAGCTTAGCTCTACCCGGCATCTTCCTCACCTCTTTCAACCGATACAGTCTGATAAGGAACAACGCCGTTGTAGTTGTTCATCAACATATAACTGTACACAAAGGTGGAGAATGCCGCGAAAGCCGTCAGCACCGCCGTTCGGGAAATTATCAGTTTGCGCCGGTCTTTGCCGAATTTCTCCCTGCAAAGCTCCGCATACTCCTCAACGACCCTCGGAACAAGCGCGATGAGCGCAGGGATAATGAACAACCCCGCAAACCGCGAAAGCACGCCGTGCTTTACGCCCATAGCCTCAAAGAAAAAGTCGAAGAACATAATATTAATAAGCACGTTACTAAATTTGTCCTTTTCGCACAGCCTTTTCCTTACGGAAAAAGCAAGCAAGAAGAGTATTCCGAAGAATATCGCATATACCGGTCCGAGACCGTTTGTTATCTCAGGGTCTTCCCCAAGCTGATAACCAGTGTAAAAATATTGAGTTATAAACTCGATCGCCGCCTCAGAAAAGAAGAAATACAAAACCAATGCTCCCGAATAAACCCCGAGGCTTATCCAATTCATCTTTACCTGAAGCAGGAAATAGAAGACAATCATCACCAGCGCGCTTACATGGAACGTCGAAGCCAACAGCACCAAAGCAAGAAATCTGAAAAACTGCTTTTTCTTTATGTACCTTATGGCAAAGAGCACAATCACTGCCGCTATTCTCTGCCTCATAAAGCACATAGTATTGAAGTATGCCCCGAAAGCCAGAAAGAAGAACACGCCGAGATACGCCTTTTCCGTATAGAAATAAATATATATCATCACCGCCGCCGCAATAACAGCGGCTATGACAACAAACATAATCTGATAATCGTCCGTAGCATCCGCAAGGAATTTCATGGGAACAAGAAAACCTTTTTCCAACTTACTTCCCGCCAGCAGAAACTCCGGCTCATTTTTAGTACCGAAAAACCACGACGCGTAAAGATAATAGTCGTAACCGACTCCCTCACGAAACGCCGCCACAAAGAACAACGCCACACCCGCCAGACCACAGTAGATTTTCTTGCCGTGTTTAAGTCTGCATAGCGGAATTCCTATCGCCAGCGAACCTATCAACAGCAAATAGTAAACCAACATATCCTTCTCCAACATTTCATCGGAAAACGCAGTCTGCGCAAATTGCAAACGAGCTGTTCCTGCCTGCGGTCTGTCTTCTGAAGTTTATCAGACACAGCCAATCGGCGATCCATCTCATTTACGGTTATATTATAGCACCGCCGTTTTGATTTGTCAATCAATAAATTTGTTTTTCTCCATAATGCACTAAAGATAAACAAGTTAGCAACAGATATGTTGTGCATATTAGTCAAAAATAAACGTGAATTATCGTAAAAAAGGCAGAATTTTCAAAAACAGACGCCTTTTTTCCAGGAAAAATATGTAAATTCAACGGCGATTTTACATTTTCCGCGGCATTTTATTCACCGATAAATTCGCGAATAAGAGATTTTTCCGGGACCAAATGTCTGTCAACAGGCTCTATAAGTCTCAGAAATTCCTCGATATCAGCATAATCCTTATAGTCGGAATACTCCTCGGACGCTTTTTCAAGCTCCGGCAGGAGAATGTCGCGGTAAACGGACGCCTCATATTCTATAAATGTATCGATATCGAAATCCGCTCGGAATTTAAACGGCATTATGTACAGATCCTCGCCGCGCTCGACCGATTTAAAGAACTCAAAGGTCTCGCCGAGACTACGTCCGCGATAGAGCTTATCCCGCATAAGACGCCGCATAAGGCGTATTTTCGAGGGGTGTAACAGTTTTTCGCCGTTGGATATCCTCGTGCGGACGCTGACGTAAACGCAGGTGGTAAACTCGTCGCAGTCGCCTGTTACAAGCGGATTAAGCGCATGGATACCCTCCAATATGACAAGCTCGCCTACTTCACGCTTTAATGTCATACCTTCATAACGTTCCTGCTTCGCGAAATCAAACGAGGGAATATATATTTCCTCGCATCTTGAAAGCAATTCAAGGTGTTTTTTAAACAACGGGATATCGAGCCTATAGGGGCTTTCAAAGTCGATCTTCCCGTTTTCATCGCGCGCCGCCTCGTTTTCGCTCATAGGGAGGAAATAGTTGTCCATCGAGATGATATGCGCCTTACAGCCGTATGCTTCAAGCAAATCGGCAATTCTGTGCGCGGAGGTCGTTTTTCCCGAGCCGGACGGTCCCGAAAGCAAGATAACGGGACGCTTTTCCCGATCGAAATAAATGCTTTCGGCAGCAGCGGAAAGCTGCTCGGAATAGAGCCTGTCGCCCTCGGAAATAAATTCCCCGGGGGATCTCGCCGCGCTGTTGAGCTGTTCAATCGAAACACACTTCATACCGAATGCCCTTTCGTTAATTATTGTTTAAGAAAATCTTTCCGAATTCCTCAAAATTGTCCGACAGCGATAGTGATACCATTGCCTTCATTGTCAGATATTCCGTATTCATTTTACCCGCTTCGATAACGGGATATTTCCGCGTTATCCCGCATCCCGTCTCGTAAAGCGAAAGGTTTGTTCCGCCGCGGAGCACCTGCGTTGACATTATAATGTATACTCCGCGATCAACAAGCTGTTTGAGAAACTCCTCAAACGCGGCGGGAAATCCGCCCGTGCCGAAGCCGAGAATTACAACCGCGCGCGTATCCTTTCTGACAATCGGCGGAGAAACACCCGGAACGAGATATATGACCTCGATCCTTTCGTCAAGCTCTTCGTGAAAGCAAACTTCGCCGCTGTGCTTTATAACAGGCTCAGTGAAAGTAACCTTGCCGTTTTCAAAAGCCGCGACAGGCGGCGCCCCCACGCTTTCAAAGGCGTTTTTCGCCGTTGTATGTATCTTTGTGATACGCCGTCCGTCAAACGCAAATTTTCCGAATACGACCGTTACACCTTGAGCGCTCGGATCCAGCGCGAAAATAAAGGCGTTTCTGAGATTTTCGGGAGCGTCGGAGTTTTCCGAGGAAAACGGCTTCATACTGCCGGTAAGAACAACAGGCTTTTCGCTGTTTACGACAAGACAGGACAAAGCGGCGGCGGCATAAGCCATAGTATCAGTGCCGTGGGTTATCACAAACCCGTCGAAATTATCGTAGTTCCCGCGTATGATCCTTGAGAGTTCAAGATAATTCCGCGGGGTCATATCCGTGCTGTCGAGACAAAACGGCTCGACAACCGTTATTTCGCAGTCGATACCCGAAAGGGCTTCAACAAACACGTCCGCCGAGCTTTCCGGGCGCCTTGCCTCGTTTTTGTCAGAACAGGCGATAGTTCCGCCCGTTGTTATCAGCAGTATTTTCGGCATCAAATCAGCGCGGCTCTACGATAAACTTCATAGCCGTGCGCTCTTCGCCGTCAATGTCAACCGTAGTAAACGCGGGAATGCAGATGAGATCAACGCCCACGAGAGCCATATAGCTCCTTGCGATTGCAATTGATTTTACCGCCTGATTTGCCGCGCCTGCGCCGACTGCCTGAACCTCGACCTCGCGGTTTTCACGAATTACCGCCGCGATCGCTCCCGCTACCGATTTCGGTATCGAGTGAGAAGAAACCTTAACCACTTCCATTTTTTTACCCTTTTACCTTTCTGTTTCTGTTTTTATTTTTGTTTTTGTTTATAGTAAGTGCCGAATTTATTGAGAAAATTTTGCACAATATTTTTAATGGATATTACTTTTGTAAACGCGCCCGATAGATGTGCATTTTCCGCTTTTTACGTCAATATCGAGATAAACTCCGCTTATACAGCATTCTCCGTCCGCGACGATATGAGGACGCTGGATATAATTGGCGAATTTATCAATAATGATCTCTTTTTTTACACCGAGCACCGAGTTTACGGGACCTGTCATTCCCGCGTCGGAAATGCAGCCCGTTCCGTCGATTATGCGCTCGTCGGCGGTCTGAACGTGCGTGTGTGTTCCGATAACGGCGGAGACCCTTCCCGCGAGATACCAGCTCATCGCCTGCTTTTCGCTTGTTGCCTCAGCGTGAAAATCAACGATTATCACCCTCGACCTTATCTGCTTCAACAGCTCGTCCGCGCATTTGAAAGGATTATCCGAGGGGGTCATAAACGCCGTTCCCACAAGATTTATTACGGCTATCGAATACGCTCCGCAGTCTATCTCGCAAAAGCCGCGTCCCGCCGCCGCGTCTCCGTAGTTTGCGGGGCGTATCAAGCGCTCGTTGTGTTCAAATTCCTCTAAAATGGATTTTCTTTTGAACGCGTGGTTGCCTGTTGTTATCACGTCCGCGCCGCTTGAGAAGATATCCTTTGCCGAACGCTTGCTTATCCCGTTGTTTTCGTCGCTGTTCTCACCGTTTACTATCGTAAGATCCGCGCCGTATTCCCTGCGTATCCCGGGAAGCTCGTTCAGAAGAGCGTTACAGCCCGCGTTTCCCACAACATCTCCAATGAACAAAATTTTCATCAGCGGAAAATAACCTCGTCACGGCCCGCGCCTACGCCGATTATCTTTATCGGACAGCCGCAAAGCTCCTCGAGCTTTGAGATATACGCGCGGCACTTTTCGGGAAGCTCCTCATAAGTCTTACAGCCCGAAAGCTCGCCCTCATAGCCCTCAAACTCCTCGTAAACGGGCGTGCAGTCCGAAAGCTCCTCGAGAGTCACGGGGAAATCGCGAAGTACGGTTCCGTCGGATTTTTTATATGCCGTACATACCTTTAAATTGCCAATTCCGCTGAGCGTATCAAACTTGTTTATCGCAAGCGCCGTAAGACCGTTTACTCTCACCGCGTGGCGCATAATTACCGCGTCAAACCAGCCTGTTCTTCTCGGTCTGCCGGTAGTTGTGCCGAATTCTCCGCCGCGGTTTCTGATAAGTTCGCCGAGGCTGTCATTAAGCTCCGTCGGGAACGGACCGTTTCCGACGCGCGTCGTGTAGCTTTTTCCAACTCCGATGACCTCGTCTATTATCTTCGGCCCTACGCCCGTACCCACACAAGCTCCGCCCGCTATGGGGTGAGACGAAGTTACGAAGGGATATGTTCCGAAGTCGATGTCCAGAAGAGTCGCCTGCGCGCCCTCGAAAAGTACCTTTTTGCCCGCGTTATACGCCTCAAATGTTATCACCGAGCCGTCCGCCATGTATTTTGCCAGCTTTTCGCCGTATGCCCTGTATTCCTCGAAAACCTCGTCAAGATCAAAAGGCTTCCCGCCGTAGAGCTTTTCGATCATCAGATTTTCAAACTCGCCTGTGTTTTTAACAAGAGTTCTAAGCAGCGCGGGATTGCACAGATCGTACATTCTTATAGCAATTCTTCTCGCCTTGTCGGTGTACGCGGGACCTATTCCTCTGCCCGTTGTGCCGACGTTTACGCCCGTCTGCTTTGCCTTGTATTCCTCTTCAAGCTTATCAAGCTCTCTGTGCCACGGCATTATGATATCCGCGCGCGCGTCTATACGCAGATTTTCGCAGGTCACGCCGCGCTTGTTCATCTCGGATATCTCGCCGAGCAGGACCTTGGGGTCTACCACGACTCCGCTTCCGATAAGGCATACCGTATCGGGGTACAAAATTCCCGACGGCAGAAGATGAAGCTTATAGACCTCGTCGCCGTGCACAACGGTGTGTCCGGCGTTGTTTCCGCCGCTCGAGCGAACGACAAGGTCGGCCTCCTTTGCCATGATGTCAATAATTTTTCCTTTTCCTTCGTCGCCCCACTGGGTACCGACGATCACGCTTGATGGCATAATACCCTTCCTTTCAATGCGTAATTCGTAATGCGTAATTCGTAATTATGCCTTGAACCGTTACGATTATGCCTTGCGAATAGTTTAATTACTTACATTATAAATTATTTATTTGATTATCTTGCCCTTGGACTGCCTGCTGCCCTTTTTCAGGTCAACGGGCTTTTCGATCCCGCCCATATCGGTAAATATCGCCTGCTCGGCATAATCGGGGATCTCTGGGTTTTTCTCTCCCGTCTGTTTATAGTACGGGTCGATTATGTGCTTTTGTATCGCGGGATAACAGCAGAACACCGACAAAAATCCCAGCCACGCCAGCGGCACAAACGGAGCAAGCGGAAGCACAAACACAGGATAATTTACAGCGAGGAAAATATATCCTGCCGAAAACACCAGCACAATAAGCTCCGCCCATATATTCAGGAGCGAAAGCACAAGCGCGTTTCGGAAAATGTCGAGAAGCTTCAGATCAAGAGCGACTATCTGCGGATAAATATAGAAATTCATTATGAAAAACAGAACTGCCGCTGCCGCGGAAAGCGCGAACATGACCGCGTCGGTATCAGTCGTTTTTTCGAGCGAGAAGAACAGAACAAGCGAAAAAACGAAAACCGCCGTAACAAGAATATCCAGGATCCCCACAATAAGCGCCTGTTTAAAGTTTTTCTTAAACTCCTTTACAAAGTCGTGGAAGTAAAACTGCGGGCGCTCAAGATAGATATTACGCATCAGCGCGGTCATTGCGGCGGTAGCCGGACCGATGGTAACGACCGGAATACAAAACAGAACATATATGAGATTTATTTTGAAAAAATCCCAGAACTTGTTTGCGAAAAGCTCCCAGAAGCGAAAGAAAGGCTTTTTCCTCGGGGCGTTTTTAGGAACTCCCGGCCCGGCGGTATTGTTAAATAATCCCATTAAATCAAATCCTCAGTACAAAAATGACTGTGCGACCGTGCCTATTATCAATGCCGCAGCCAGAACAAGCGCCGCGATCTTGCTGATCCTGACGATCAGCGCGCGTTTCTTTTCATTCAAAAAACCACTTCCATTATACATAAAATGGCGGCTTCTGTCAAGGGTTTTATTCAAAAACAATTTCCGCGCCCTTTGAGCTGACCGCTATTATACTGCCGTTATGTGCAAAAATCGCCCTGAATCCCGTTCTGTCGTCAAACAGCGAGATCTCACGGCTTTCCTTTCCAAACACCGCGCATACGGAAACCACAGAAACACCGTCGAAATATCTGTAGGAAAACGCGCAGCTATCGTTCAGGATCGCCGCGGAATTTGCTCCGCCAAGCTCGAGAGAAGCCTTTTCGCTTTCAGAAAGCTGTTTTGTATAAACACCGATCTGCTTTGCCGCTCCGTTTTCAAGCTTTAAAAGCGCGACCTCAAGCACACCGTCCGTATTAAACAGTGCCGCGGTATCACCCGAAACAATTCCGTTTGCCTTATGAGTTTCAACGACGGAGGGAGCGCCCGTATCAGCGCAGTCTATAACCGTGAATATCCCTTCTTCGGAATTTAAGAGCAGAGCGTCTCCGTAAAATTTCATTCCGTCCGGAAGCTGCGCAAGATTTTCAAGTATGCTTTTCTCTGCTATGTTTCTGTCATTTTCCGAATCATATACCTTTATAAGCTCTCCCTGCAAAGCCGCGAATGTGTTTTTTCCGTTTGCGGCGGCTGTTATTGCATCCGTTTTAGTGTAAATCAGCTTTTCGGCGGCTTTATCCGCTTTATCCGAGGTATCGCCCGAGGTTTCGGTTTTTTCATCAGTTTCACCCGAAAGCGAGATAATTCTGCCGAAGGCATTGCCGTCTTTGTCCGTATAATTCATAGCGCACATACCGTACGCTCCCGCGTAAACCGGGTCGCCGATAGCGGCACGCGCCAAAACAACCTCACCGTCCGAAAGCGAGTATTTTCCCCACACCGCAAAGGAACAGCCGCTTGAATCTC
>JAFLUF010000069.1 GCA_022508925.1 Oscillospiraceae bacterium
CCGTCCGAAAGCGAGTATTTTCCCCACACCGCAAAGGAACAGCCGCTTGAATCTCCGAGCGCGATATTTTCCGCCTTAAGCACCGTCTTATCGTTCTTGCCGAGACGCGGAAGATATACCTCAACGTCCGCCGCGGTAAAGCTTTTTGTGTAATGCGGGACATATACCGAGCCAAGGCTTATCTCGCCGTTTTCAACGGCAAAATCGCAAAGCTCGCCGTCCTGAAGCGCGGTAAAAACGACCTTCCCCTTTTCTATGCGCATAAATCCGCATTCTTTCCCCGAAAAAACGGCGATGATGGAATTGCCCTCAGCCCATACTTCAACAAACCGCGTGTTTTCCGGCGGAAGAATTTCCCTTTGAACGCCCGTGTTTATATCAAGGCTTTCGTGCGCGGTTATCCTGTCCTCATTGGCCGTATACACCAGCGACCCGTCCGAAAGCATTCCGAGATCCTTATCGGAAATAAGCATCGTGCCGAAAAGCTTTTCGCCGTTAAAATATGTCTGCTTGTTTTCTCCGCCCATGTTGTCCGCGTTGTAGCTTTTGTAGACCTCGGCGAAAACTTCCTCTGCTGTCTTTGCGTAAACAAGACCCTTTACAGTATTGTCCAACTTTAATATGAAGGTAAAATACGCGCCTATCAGAAGCAAGACCAGCGCCCCGACTGCCGACGCGATGAGCGCGGGCTTATTGTAGCCCGAAGATCTCAGCTTTTCGGCATTGTCATATTTATCTTCATCTTTATCATAGTTATCCGAGTTATCGTCTAAAGCGTCATCTTCGTTTTCGTCATCGGAAAGATCCGAGTCTGTTTCCCCATTCAAATCATCGGCGTCACCATAGTCGGTATCTTCATTGATATCCTCCTCATAGGCTTCGTCATCTTCATAATTATCATCATTATCATCGCCGTTTTCTTCCGATAGATCACCGTCTGAGTTTCTGAACTCCGCGGCGCTTCGCTCTATATCCTTGCGGAGCTGTTCGCGGTCTATCGAGATGATAAGCGTTGAGGTGTCATTGAGATTTGCGGGCTGAACGCTTTCCGAAGGAGTTTCTTCGACGGACTGCTCTTCATTGACTTCCGGTTCTTCCTCCGGCGAATCTTCAACGTCTGTATTTTCGGCAGTCTCCCCGGAGGTTATCTCCTCGTCAGTTTCCTGCTCGTCAGATTTTTCAGCGTCCTCCTGCCCGTCGTTTTCCGGCTGTTGAGAATTATCTTCTGCAATCTTTTCTTCAACAGTCTTTTTCTCGGGAATTTCGGCGAAATTTGCGCTGTGGATATGCTTCATTATTTCCTCAAAGCTCGGCTCTCCTTCGGTGTCGGGAAATACGCTTTCCGGCTCGTCGTCAAAAAGCTCGGAGGCGGTCTTTTCGCGATATCTTTCCGCGCCGTCCTCATTCGGCACAAACGTTTTTCCGCTGGTCTGGGTCTGCTCCCAGACTAAACGCGCCGTATACAGAATGCGGCTGTAATCCTCTGAGGTAAGCCCTGAATTATCAAGCGCCAGAACCAGGCTGTTCAAATTCATCGCGGGATTTGCCTTTATTTTATCGACCAATGTCGGAGGCGCGCCGCATCCCTCGAGAAGAACCACAAAGTCCGCCGACGCCATTCCGAGCTGCTGAAGGCGGCTGAGAAACGTAAACGCGTTCAGACGGGGAAGCTGGGCAGAATCGTCCATAAGATACTCTACTATATTCTGTACAACGAGATTTTCGGGCACGACCCTGCGGCGCATTACCGCGCGCAATTCCTCGACGGTCATTCATATTCCCCCTTTACGCTTCTGATGATTCAGTCCTCGATGTCAAGCTTTTGCTTCGCGCGCTCGAGACGTTTCTTTACTCCTATCTTTGTCATTCCCGCAAACGACGCTATATCGTCAACCGAAAATTTACCCGCGATATTCATTGCCACTATCATTCTCTCGAGACTTGAAAGCTCGAACAGGGCCGTTTTTATCTCGGGCTGATCGCTGTCAAGGGTGTTGTCGGTATAGCGTCTGAAAATATCCTTCATTTTCGAGCACAGCGTTTTCATCATATAAGCGCGGAACTGCTGCTCGCTGTGAAGACTCCCTATCGCTCCGAAGCAGTCGCGGGCGGTTTCCGTAACGGCGAGAATTGCCTCGTCGTCGGTTTTCAGCGTATAAAACGCGCTGTAATACATATCGCGGTAAACAAGCTGATAAAGCTTTGAAAACGCCTTAGCGTCGCCGCTTGCAGACTGCTCGGCGATCTGGCGGTATTCCTTCTTATCCATTTCGATCAAGCCCTCTTGATTATTACAAAACGTATAACAATGTGCAGAAATTACTTATTGTTCTTTCGCTATTTCAATTCCAAGCTCTTTGAGCTGTTCATCAGAAACCGTACCGGGAGCCTCGCTCATAAGCTCCGAGGCGTTCTGGACCTTCGGGAACGCGATGACGTCGCGCAGACTGTCGCAGCCGCACATAAGCATGGCAAGTCTGTCCAGACCTATTCCCGCGCCGCCGTGCGGAGGAGCGGCGTATTTGTACGCGTCCACAAGAAAACCAAACTTTGCCTTTATTTCCTCTTCGGTCATTCCGAGCATTTCAAACATATGCTGCTGAAGCTCGGGATCGTTTATTCTTATCGAGCCGGAAAGCAACTCCACGCCGTTTAAGACAAGGTCGTAGCACTTGGCGCGCACCTTTGCCTTATCGCTGTCGAGATAAGGAATGCACTCGTCAAGCGGCATTGTAAACGGGTGGTGCATAGCCAGCCATTCGCCGCTTTCTTCATCGTATTCAAAAAACGGAAATTCCGTTATCCATGTGAAGTTCCACTGCTTGGGGATAATATCAAGCTGTTTCGCGACTTTGAGTCTGAGCGCTCCGAGAGTTGACAGAACGACATTGTCACTGTCCGCCGAGATAAGCGCCACATCTCCCTTTTCACAGCCTAAGGCAGAAAGTATCTTTTCAAGCTCGCCGTCCTTAAGAAACTTTCCGAACGAACAGTTGGGCGCGTCGTCTACCCAGCGGATATACGCAAGCCCCTTTGCGCCTATTCCCTTCGCAAACTCGGTGAGCTTGTCTATTTCCTTTCTCGTAAGCGCGTTCGCCGCGTTTTTCGCGCAGATACCGCGAACAGAACCGCCGTTTTCAAGAGCGCTCTTAAACACAACAAACTCGCTGTCCTTTACGATATCGGAAATGTCGGTAAGCTCCATGCCAAAGCGCGTGTCGGGCTTGTCCGAGCCGAAGCGGTTCATCGCCTCGTCGTAGGTAAGCCGCGGCAGAGGGAGCTGGATATCAACGTCGAGTATCTCCTTGTAAAGGCGCTTTACAAAGCCCTCGAGGCAGCCTATAATATCGTCGACATCGACAAACGACATCTCGAGGTCTATCTGCGTAAACTCGGGCTGTCTGTCCGCGCGCAGGTCTTCGTCCCTGAAACACCGCGCGAGCTGGATATAGCGGTCGTAGCCCGCTATCATCAGAAGCTGTTTGTACATCTGCGGAGACTGCGGCAGAGCGTAGAACTTTCCGTTGTGTATCCTCGACGGAACGATATAGTCTCTCGCGCCCTCGGGAGTGGATTTTATCATCATGGGAGTCTCTATCTCAAGAAAGCCGTTTTCATAAAAATACTCTCTCGCCACCCTCGCTATATTATGACGCATGATGAGATTGTTTACCAACGGCTCGCGTCTGAGGTCGAGATAACGGTATTTAAGACGAAGCTCCTCGTTTGTCTTGGAGTTGCTCACTATCTCAAACGGCGGCGTCTGAGCCTTTGAAAGTATCTTCAGCTCGCTCGGCATGATCTCAATGCCGCCCGTTTTTATCTCGCTGTTTACGCTTTCGCGCGCGCGTACTGTTCCCTTTACAAGAAGAACGTCCTCCGAACGCACAGTCTTCGCTTTTTCAAACACGGTTCTTTCCGTGGTCTCATCAAAGGTAAGCTGAACAATGCCTGTTCTGTCACGCAGGTCAATGAAGATGATACCGCCCTTGTCGCGCACTCTCGCCGTCCAGCCGCCGACTGTCGTTTCTTTCATTTCAAGCGTGACCTCTGCGCACATACAGCTTCTTTTAAGACCGCCCATTGTATCCATAAGAAATCCCCTTTTCGTTTTGTCATAAAATATTTTTTGTCATACAAGGTTATTATATCATTATCTGTCGATTTTTTCAATAGGAAAATCAAATTTTTCGCCATTATATTATCATTTGTCACCTCATTCGGACAATTTTGGATAAATTATCAAAAATATCGGTAGACAAACTCGAAATAATGTGGTATAATATAATGTGTATGTGCGCAATTTGCACATACTGTATATTTAATTTGAAAGGAAGTTTCTAAAAATGACTATTACGGTTGATACACTCATCGGAGATATCTTAGACGAAAACGCTCAGGCCGCGGCACCTATCCTTATGGGAATGGGTATGCACTGCCTCGGCTGCCCGTCCGCAAGGGGCGAATCTATCGGCGAAGCGTGTCTGGTACACGGCGTAGACGCCGATGATATCGTAAAAAAGCTTAACGCCGCCGTAAGCGGACAATAAAGTTGATTCCACTTGACAACAGGCTTAAAACCGCCTTTGAGCTGTGCAGGCCGGGTCTTATATCTGCCGATGTAGGGACCGATCACGCGCGGCTCGCGGCGGCTCTCGCGCTTGAAAAATCAGTAAAGGTATACGCTTCCGACATAAACGACGGTCCTCTCGAAGCCGCAAGGCGAACCATAGAGGAATACGGCGTAAAAAACGTTGAATTGGTAAAATCAAACGGTCTGGAAAATATTCCCTACGCGGACGATGTGATAATCTGCGGAATGGGCGGAGAGCTTATCTCCGGGATAGTGGAAAAATGCCGTTTCACAAACGAAAGCACGCGGTTTATCCTACAGCCGATGACCAAAGCCGATTTTTTGAGAAGACGGCTTTACGGGTTGGGTTTTGAGCTTATGGAAGAGCGCGCCGCCGAGCACGCGGGAAAAATATATACGGTCATGCTGTGGATGTTTTCGGGAGTTTCGCGGGAGATAAGCGAAACAGAGGCGCTCTGCGGAAAAAACCGCGACAGAAAGTATCTTGAGGGAATCGCCGCTAAGCTTATCAAAAACGCGGCGAATATGGAAAAGTCCGCCGGATGTTCCGGTGAAGCCGCCCGGCTTCGCGAAACGGCGAAAGAGATAAAGAGAATTGCGGAAAATGAAGATTAAAGAAATTTTACGGTTTTTGGACGAAAACGCTCCGTTTAAGACCGCCGAAGACTTTGATAATGTCGGACTTCTGGTAGGCTCAGAGGACAGAGATGTATCGCGCGTATTGTGCTGTCTTGATATAACGCGCGGAGTTATAGAAGAAGCTGCCGAAAAGAACATAGAGCTTATTATTTCACACCACCCCGTTATTTTCAGGGCGATAAAATGCATATCCGATAACAGCCCGATAAAGCAGTTGATAGAAAAAAATATTGCAGCAATAGCGATGCACACAAATCTCGATATCGCCGAAGGTGGCGTAAACGACACGCTTGTCGGCGCGCTGGGATTTGAAAGACTTTGTACTCTTGAGATAACTCAGTCAGACGGACGAGGTTTCGGCGCGGTGTGCGATATTCCAGACGCTCTTACCGTAAAAGAGCTCGCCAAGCTATGTCAGGAAAAGCTTGGCACAGGCTGTGTGAGATTCAGCAATAACTTTGAAGGCGAGCGCAGAATAAAACGCGCGGCGGTATGCTGCGGCGCGGGAATAGACGAAAAAGTCGTGCGGCTCGCGGCGGAAAACGGCTGTGAAGCGATAATTACGGGAGACATAAAGCATAATTTCTGGGTGGAAGCGGATTATCTCGGGATAGCGCTTATCGACGCGGGACACTATCAGACGGAAAACGCCGCTAAAAGCATTCTGGCGGAAATGATTTCCGAAAAATTTACCGCTCTCTGCGTGATCGTCTCCGAAAACGAGTGCAACCCGTGTGACTACATTTAATTTTTTGCGACATTATCGCCGCGACAAGGGGTGGGGAATTTGTCATTAGACGGAGCGCTGCTACATTTTGTAAAAGATGAGCTTTCCGAGCTTGTCGGGGCGCGTGTGGAAAAGATCTATCAACCCTCGCGCGACGAGCTGATTGTCGCGCTTCGTATGCTGAGCGGAGCGAGAAGTTCCGGAAAACTTATTTTCTCGGCAAACTCCGCGTCTGCCCGCGTGTGTCTTACCGAAGCCGAGTTTGAAAATCCCAAGACCCCGCCGATGTTCTGTATGCTCATGAGAAAGCATTTGTCGGGCGGAAAGCTTGTAGGGATAAGACAGGACGGACTTGAAAGAATACTGAATTTCGATTTTGAATGCGTAAACGAGATCGGAGACGTCGTGATAAATACGCTCTGCGCGGAGATAATGGGACGTTCGGCAAACATTATTCTTTTGCGAAACGGAAATGAAGTACGCGTGATCGACAGCATAAAACGCGTTTCGGACGAAAACTCGAGGAGAATTCTTCCGAACATAATTTACGAGACTCCCCCGCGGCAGGACAGACTAAACCTTTTTGAGACCGAACCGAGCGAGATAATAGCGAAGCTCGAAAACTCGCCCGACAGGCTTTCAAAGGCGCTGATGAATGTTTTAGAGGGAATAGCGCCCGTTTTCGCGAGAGAGTGCGCGTTTTGTTCGACGGGCGATATCGACGCGGTATGTCGTGAACTGAATGAAGAACAGAAAGCGCGGCTGTGCGAATTTTTAGAGAACGCGAAAAGCTCCCCGAAATTCACGGAGATAACCGATGAAAGCGGAAAAAAGAAAGAGCTTTCGTTTGTCAATATAGAACAGTACGGCGAGAGCTTCGGCATAAGGGCTTTTGAGACCGCAAACGCGCTTATTGACGATTTTTACGCAAGATCGGACGCGGAAGACCGCATAAGGCAGCGCTCGCGCGATCTGCTGAAAACCGTAAACAGCGCGTATGAAAGAACGCTCAGAAAGCTTGAGATACGCAAAAAGGAGCTTTCCGAATGCGGCGGACGCGAAAGGCTCAGAGAAATCGGCGACCTGATAAACGCGAACATCTACCGTCTCGAAAAGGGAATGACCAAGTGCGTTTTAGAGGATTTTTACAGCGGAGAGCCGAGGGAGATATCTCTTGACGCGCGTTTAGCTCCAGCGCAGAACGCCCAGAAATACTACGCGGAATACCGGAAGCTGTGCAATGCCGAGGAAAAGCTGACAGAGCTGATAACATCGGGAAACGGCGAGCTTTTGTATCTTGACAGCGTTTTGGACAGCTTAAACCGCGCGGAAACCGACAGCGAGCTTTCGGAGATTCGCCGCGAGCTTTCCGAGCAGGGGTATCTGCGAAAAGACAAGCAGTTACTTAAGGCTGACAGAAAGCAATCAGAGCCGCTGAAATATATTTCCTCGGACGGATATGAGATTCTCGTCGGAAAAAACAACCGACAGAACGACCTGCTTACGCTGAAAACGGCAAAAGCGACGGATATCTGGCTGCACGTCAAGGATATCGCGGGTTCGCACGTTATTTTGCGGACTGCCGACAACGGAAATCCTCTCACGCAGAGAACCATTTATGAAGCGGCTCAGCTTGCCGCATACCACTCAAAAGGGCGGGAGTCCTCGGGAGTTCCCGTGGATTATACCATGGTAAAGTTCGTAAAAAAGCCCGCGGGCGCAAAGCCCGGAATGGTCATCTTTACAAACAACAAGACGATGTTTGTCACGCCCGATGAGAGCGTTGTTGAAAAGCTTCGCGCGAAAGGATAACAATATGTTTGGATTTTTTAAAAAGAAAAAGCCCGAGCCGCTTCCTCCGCTTCCACCGGCTTTCGTTGAGAACGAGTGCGGTATGTTCACGCTCAAAGTGGCAGAACCCATAATTTACGAAAACGGCAAGAAACGCCGCCATATTCACATGTATTACAAAGGCGACGCTGTCTGGCACGGCGCGGAGAATAAGATCAGCGCTACCGTGCGCTGTAATGATGATCCAAACGCCGAGAAGGGCTTTAATCGGCTTAAGTGGGCTGTTGAGAACTCCGCCGAGCTTGAACAGCGGCTTATCGACTACACTCTGAACGACTTTATAGACCAAGAGCACCCGGAAGTGCCTATCGAGATATGGAGCACGGGATATGACGATGACAGCGGCGAGGAACCCGACCCTATGCCGCCCGAGGAGTTCAGGAAACACATTTCCGTAAACTTCATCGGCGTTGAGGACGACGGAACGATAGTTATTGATATGAGCTTGGACGACTTGTTCACTGACCACGGGTTTATGATCTACATAGACGAGAATGGAAACATCACGGACGGAGGGCTCTGGGGCTGATCGACAATAAAAGTGCGGCAGAGAAGCTTCGCGTGAAAGGATAGAGAAAACAGTATGTTTGAGTTTTTAAAAAATCTGTTTGCTCCCGAACCCGAACCAAAGCACGAGCCTATTACGATAACGAACGAGCTCGGGGAATTCTCATTTGATGGGTTGTATGCTTATACTTACAGCGGTGAGACCAATGTTCCGTGTATCAACGGAAAGGGAAATATATATGCCGACGTTGAATGCGACGACAAGGAAACGCTGTCTGCGGACAAGGGTTTCGAGAAGCTTTCGGAAGTACTGAAAAACCTTTCGGAGTGGGATGAGCGTTTGAAAAAGATCGCGCTGGATTTCGCGTTGGAGAACTACCTGCTGGACGACGGCACTCTCGAGATATGGGGAAACACCGACCCGGGAGATGACGATTACGACGACTGTATCACGCAGGAGGATTTTTTAAAGCGGCTTTCGATAGACTATGTACATGTATACAGCGACGGCAGACTGGGGTTTAATATAGACCTTGACGGAATGTACACCGACCACGGTCTTGAGGTCGAAATAGATAAGGACGGCAATGTCGTTGACTGTTATCTTGAAGGATAAAATAACTTAATGTATAAAGAAAGGACACAAGGCAAAATGAGAAAGGAACTCGACAAAACGTACTCCCCGAAGGATTTCGAGGAGCGCATCTATAAAAACTGGGAGGAAAAGGGATATTTCCGCGCGGAGATAGACCCGAAGAAAAAGCCGTATACCATAGTAATGCCGCCGCCGAATATCACGGGACAGCTCCACATGGGACACGCGCTGGACTGTACTTTACAGGATATACTTATCCGCTTTAAGAGAATGCAGGGTTATTCCGCTCTGTGGCTGCCCGGAACAGACCACGCGGCTCTCGCGACAGAAGCTAAGATAGTTTCGACGATGAAGGAAGAAGGTATAACCAAATACGACCTCGGGCGCGACGGCTTTATGCAGCGCGCGTGGGAATGGAACGACAAATACGGCGGCACGATAAAGAAGCAGCAGCGCAAAATGGGAACGTCATGCGACTGGAGCCGCGACCGCTTTACAATGGACGAGGGCTGTTCCCGTGCTGTTCAGAAAGTGTTTATCGACCTCTATAACAAGGGGCTTATCTACCGCGGAGAACGCATCATCAACTGGTGTCCTGCTTGTAAGACCTCTATCTCCGATATTGAAACGGAATACGAGGAACAGGACGGCTTTTTCTGGCACATCAACTATCCGATAGCTGATGGGAGCGGCTTTGTTGAGATAGCGACAACGCGTCCCGAAACGCTTTTGGGAGATACGGCTGTCGCTGTAAACCCCAAGGACGAGCGTTATACAAACCTTGTAGGTAAAATGCTGAAATTACCGCTGACCGACCGCGAAATACCCGTTGTTGCCGACGATTATGTTGATATGGAGTTCGGAACGGGCTGCGTTAAGATAACCCCCGCTCACGACCCCAACGACTTTGAGGTAGGAAAGCGCCACGACCTGCCCGTTATCCACATGATGAACGACGACGCGACTATAATGGAGGGCGTAGGCGGCAAATACGCGGGAATGGACAGATACGAGGCGCGTAAGGCTATGGTAGCCGATCTGGAGGCGCAGGGTCTGCTCGTCAAGGTAGAGCCTCACAAGCACAATGTCGGCACCTGCCAGCGCTGCGGCACGACTGTTGAGCCTACCGCTTCTCTTCAGTGGTTCGTAAAAATGAAAGAACTCGCAAAGCCCGCTATCGATGTCGTAAAAAGCGGCGAGCTTCGCTATGTCCCCAAGCGCTTTGAAAACGGATATCTGTTCTGGATGGAGAACATACGCGATTGGTGCATATCCCGTCAGATCTGGTGGGGACACAGGATCCCCGCGTTCTACTGTCAGAACAAGG
>JAFLUF010000007.1 GCA_022508925.1 Oscillospiraceae bacterium
GCTGCGTCAAACCTCCTCGCAAGGCATACAGCCTTGCTTCGTCGGCTTTCCTTGCCCCCGGCGCACTCTGCCGATTTTCCCTTTTCAAACCGGTTTTTAGAGGTGCCTTAATTCTCCCCGTATTCGTCTTCCCTGACGAGCTTTATCCTTACTTTGTTTATTCTCAGGTCAGCCGCGTCCGTAACGGTTATCTCAAAGCCTTCGCCGCCGTATACATCGCCGTTTTTCGGTATGCTTCCGAAAAGCTCCAGGACCCAGCCCGCGACCGTATGCGCCTCGCAGTCGATATCAAGTTCAACTCCTAAGCCGCCGAAATACCTTCTCAGACTGTTGAGCGAAACATCTCCGTATGCCTCAAACTCAGTTTCGGAAAGAGCCGTGATAGGACTTGTGACCTCGTCGCTCTCGTCATAAATTTCTCCGACAAGCTCTTCAAGCAGGTCCTCCATAGTCACAATGCCGAGCGTTCCACCGTGCTGGTCAAGCACGACGCTCATATGGCATTTTTTCTTCTGCATTTTCCGCATTACCTCCGATATCTTCAGCAGATGCGGAAAGTAGATGGTTTCCTGTATCAGCGAGCGTACAGTAAGGTCGCTTCCGCTTTCCTCATACGCTCTTATAAAATCCTTTTCGTTTATTATACCTATTATGTTGTCTAAAGTCTTATCATATACCGGCATTCGCGAATACTGCTCGCTCAGGAATTTCTCGCGGACCTCCTCTGCGCTGTCAGTACATTCAACCGCGACTATTCTTACGCGTGGAGTGATTATCTCATCTACGGTTATCTCGTCAAACTCAAGCGCCGAGCGCACGAGATTGCTCTCCTGCTGTTCGAGCACGCCCTCGTCCTCTATCTCGTCAATTATCGCCATAAGCTCCTCTTCCGTTACGCTGACGGAGTCCTTGCTCTTGAAAAGCTTTGAAACGCCTTTTTTAAGCAGTATGAACAGCGCCGAAAACGGAGTGAGAATTATCATCAGAAACTTAATGACCGCCGATATCCCTATCGCAACCGTTTCGGCGTGATCCTTGGCAATGCTCTTGGGCATGACCTCGCCGAAAATAAGCACAACTACAGTTGTCGCGATAGTTGACACAAGCGAACCGTACTGTTCTCCGACCAGCGCGATGCAGACGATAGTTGCCGTAGCCGAGCAGGCGATATTAACGATATTGTTTCCGATAAGGATAGTCGTAAGCGCCTTGTCGTACTTATTCAGTATCGAAAGCGCTCTTTTCGCCCCGCGGTTTCCGTTTTCCGCCATATTTTTAAGACGAATGCGGTTTACGCTGGAAATAGCCGTTTCCGAAGCCGAAAAAAACGCCGAAAACGCTATCATCGAAACTATAATGATTATATTAGTTACACTCATAAATTCCTCGAATAATCAATATCGCTTTGAAGAGCAAACTCTCTTATACATTTTGTTACTCCGCCCTCGGGGGCAATAAAACGGCACAGCTTTTTTACCTCTTCGCTCCCGTTTTCCATACAAAAGCTGTATTCCGCCGCGGCGAGCATATCCACGTCGTTGAAATAATCCCCGAAAGCCATTGTTTCCTCCCGTGATATCCCAAGCTTTTCCTGGAGTGCCCTCAGCGCGCGGCCTTTGCTTACTCCGCCTGCCATAACGTCCATCCATTCCTCGCCGGACGCCTGAACATTGAGCCGCTCGCCGAAGATACCGTCGATTATCGGCTTTCCGTGAGTTACCGTTCCAAGCTTATCTCCGATAGCAAGCTTATAGATATCTCCCTCTATCTTACGAAAATCATCTATTACTTCGTGTTGTTTATAGTATAGACCAACATCCCTCGAAAACTCTTCACCGTCGTTTTCGTGAAAAACTCCGCTTGAAGCGCAGACTACCAGATCAAAACCGCCTATCTGCCCGCATTTTTCGAGAAGCTCCTCGTAAAGTCCCCTGTCAAGCGGGAAGATACCGTCCGCTGTTTTGCCCGGGCCTTTCGTGTATGTACAGGCGCCGTTGTCGCAGATATATGAGATCTTGTCACGGTATTCCTCGGGAAACAGATGCTCCACCGCCGAATATGTTCTGCCGCTGGCGACAGCAAAAACTATACCGCGCGCCCAAAGCTCGTCCAACACCTCAAAAAAGTCACCGGGAAGGCGTTTTTCATGGTCAAGCAGCGTTCCGTCAAGATCCGAAGCAATAAGCCTTATCACGTTATTTCCTTTCAATTAAGCAATCCCATGTGCTCATCATAGATCACATCGTCGCTGCAAACACTCGCGTCAAAATATTTTACCGCGTCAACAAGGGTCTCAAACTCGTCGCTTTCAAGATTTTCCCTTGCAAGCATTTTTTCAAGCGATGAAGCGAAATTTTTTCTGAGCATATTAGAACTTTTGAGCGCGATATTGAACTTGGTCTTCTCGCCCGTGTCGGCGTTTCGCATCATACGGATGTCCCAGTCGAGAGTTTCAAATAGCTTTAGTATATCCGCGTTTTCGGAGTTTTTGAAAATGCGCCTGTAGTAGTATACCGCGCCGAAAAACTCATAAATGTCAAAACCCTTTGGAAGCGTGTCGTACACGGACAAAAACGAGATCGCGTATTCTTCGAGAGAAGCGAAAAGCTTCGTCCTCGGCACGGAAAGCGTAAGGCTGTCCGCACCCGAGAAAGTGAGCTTTAACGCGCAGTCGAGCGCGGCTCTGCGCGTATTTCTCGGACAGAAATCCACGGGCAGCGGAACGTTGTTTTTTATCCGCGAAACAAACCGCTTTGTTTCTTCGAGATCCCTGTACCCGAAATCGTCGCAGAATCTTATCGCCGTAACCATTCCGTTAGTCTGCGCCTGAGCGTACCTCAGAACTCCCCTGTATGTGTTTTCAACATACGGAAGCTCAAGCATAACGGGTGTCTTTGAACTGATGTTTTTCTTAAGATCCGCAAACGTCATAACGATATAGTCAAATTTAAACGCGTCGGAGATCTGAATAAACATCGGGTCAACCACCCGAAATATGTACCCCATGCCCTTCGGAAGCTCCCTGAGCTTCATAAGCGCGCGGAAATCAAGCTCGACATATTTTATTCCCGCAGAAGCGAGAGCTTTTATATACCCGCATATATCTTCCGCGCTTGCGTCTTCGCGAAGCGCGCTTACGCAGAGACTGTTATCAATAAGAACCGTTTTCATATGCTGTCCTGAAGATCCTCCGAAATTCAACTTATTCCCACACCCGAAACAAAATGCTCCCGGTAATATTCATTATCTATATCTACCTCGACAACTCCCTCGAAAGCCAAGGTTATCAGACTACCTATCATCTTTCCGTTTCCCGAGTAAAAACCCGCGAAATTCGCCTCGCCGCCAATCTCATTTGAAAAGAACAAAACGTCGCCTTTTTTTATTTCGTCAAACTCGCGCATAACTCCCATCCTCGACTGCTCGACGATATCTCTCGGACAGGAAATATACCCGCTTTCACGCATTACATAGTAAACAAAGCCGGAGCTGTCAAAACCGTACGTATCAGATCCTCCGTCCAAAAAAGGCGTTCCCATAAGCAGTCTGGCGTTTTCAACTATTTTCTCGGCCTGAGTTATGTAAATTTCTGCTCCCGAAGACGTACTTTCAACAAATGACGCTGACGACGAACTGTTTGCCGGGCTTTCTTCGTGCTTTGATGAGCTTTCCGGCGCCGTATACGAACTTTCTTCAGCCGAATAGCTGTATTCATCATCCAACCAATCCGGATGCAGCGAGCTGGTATTTTCACTGCTGTTGCCGTTGTTTCCTCCTCCGTTGAAAAGACTGAGAGATATTACGAAAACGATAGCCGCGACAGTTACAAAAATAACCGAAGCGATTATCAGAATATTATTTTTGGTATTCTTGGGATTTTTTTGGGGATTTTTGTTACTCATATTTTTCCTCGGAATCTTTCAATATGCAACGCTTGGTTTAAATGCTCCCGATAATGTCAATAACGTCAATGAGGCTGTCCGCTTTTTTAAATATAATTTTATTCAATTCTTCGTCGGGGTCTGTAAGATCGGGAACCATTACCGTAATAAATCCCGCCGAAGCCGCAGACTTTACTCCGTTGGGCGAATCCTCAAGGGCGATACACTCCTGCGGTTTTAAGCCAAGCTCTTTGGCGGCATAAAGATATACGTCGGGCATTGGTTTTCCTTTTTCTACCATTGTCGCGCTGATAATTCTGTCAAAATATCCGAAGATACCTGTTGTCTTCAGATATTCCGCCGCGCGGTCGTAATCGGTGGCAGTACATACAGCCGCGGGGATCTTTTCTTTTTTCAGAAATTCCAGCAGTTCAACCGCTCCCCTTTTCAGCTCAAGCGGATTATCCGCAAGATAGCTTTTCATAAGCTCCATTCTTCGCGAACGTATTTTTATGTAATCGAAATCTTCTCCGAACAATTCTTTCAGATACGGAACGGCAAAGCTTTTGTGCATAGACCTCAGCACAAGCGCGTTTTCTCTCGTCATGGGAAAACCCGCCTCGTTTGCCGACCGGACCCAGAACTTTATCAGAAGCTTTTCCGTATCCAGCAAAAGCCCGTCCAGATCAAATACAACCGCTTTTATCATAATGGTCAAACTCCCGAAAACAAATATATGCCTATTTTGATTATATCACTATCGCTTTCAAATGTCAACAAATCAATAAATTTTATTTTTGATGTTCAAAAAATTTCGGAAAAATACTTGAAATTTTTGTCAGGGTATGGTATAATATCTAAGTATTTCATATTCGGAAAGAAATTGTTAAAGTTTTACGGAGGAAATTCTTAAAAATGAGTATTTTTGAAATTATAAGCGCGATAGTGCTTATTATCGCGTGTGTTTTTATAGTAGTGGTCGTACTCTTAAAGGACACAAAAACACAAATGTCGCAGACTATTTCGGGAACGGCGGGAGACAGCTTTTTTCAGCAAAATAAGGGCAGAACAAAAGAAGCCATGCTTAATAAGGCGACGATCGCCGCTGTTATCATTTTTTTCGTTATGGCGATAGCGGTAAACATAATAAATGTATACTGGGGCGGCAATAATTCGGGCAGTTCCAATATCGGAAGTTATATCGATAATTCGAGCTCGTCGGGTTCTTCCGATTCCGACACTGAAAGCAGCTCCGGCGAGAGCAGTTCTGAACAAAGCAGTGCTGACACAGAGAACAGCTCCGACACGGAAAGCGGTTCGGATAACAGCGGGTCTTCAGACAGCGGGGAGAGCGGCTCTTCCGACAGCTCAGCTCAAAGCGACGCGGGATAATTCGGGATCTAAACGGACAGGCTCTGGTAGTCTGTCCGTATTTTGCATATATCTGCAGTCAGGAGTGAATAAAACTTTATGAACAAGCTAAAAACTGAGATCTTGTGCGCAGTCATCAACAAAGGCGGAGCAACAGACAAGGACCTTATGAAAAAACTCGGACTTTCCAAAAAGTCCTCGAAAAAGCTTTCTCAGGCTCTCTCCGAAATGAAAAAATACGGCGATCTGATAAATAAAAAAGGCGTGTGGCGTGTAAAAGATCCCGAGGATTATTTCAAAGCGGCCGTATCTGGCGTAAACACGAAATCGGGCTTTATATCGGCGGTTTCGGAGAACGGTCTCGGCTTTCCCGAAACGGAACGGAACAACGAATATTTCGTGCGCGGAAAGAATCTTCACGGCGCGATCCCGGGAGATATCGTCCTCGCGAAACGGATCGCGGACGCTGTCGGAGACAAGAGCGCAGAGGCGGTGGTGCTGGAGGTCGTGGAAAAGAGCGACCGTCTGCTTACCGGAACGATCATAGCAAACGGCAAAAAGCTTATGGTTTATCCGGACAAGCTCTGCGACGCTCCGCTTGAAATATCGAAGATAAGCTGTGATAATGTTAAAAACGGCGACAAGGTAGCTTTTTCCGTTAAAAAGCGCGGAGAAAGTCACTTTGAGCACATGGTAGAAATAAAGGAATGCTTCGGCTCGGCAAGCGACGCGAAAACCAGCGCTGAGGCGTATATGCTTGTAAACGGGCTTCACGTTGAGTTTCCCGAGGAAACGCTTTTGGAAGCAAGTAAGCTCGACATTGACACACCCGACCCCGATGAAGTCACACGCAGGCTCGATCTGCGCGGCGAGGAGATATTCACCATTGACGGAGCGGACACAAAGGATATCGACGACGCAGTATCGATCGAAAAGACAAATTCCGTATACAAGCTCGGGGTACATATAGCGGATGTTTCTCATTATGTGAAAAAAGGCTCGGAGCTTGACAAAGAGGCGTTTTTGCGCGGAACGTCAATATACTACGCGGACAGAGTCGTGCCGATGCTTCCCAAGGAGCTTTCAAACGGCATCTGCTCGCTTAACCCCAACGTTGACAGACTTGCTTTTTCCTGCCTTATGGAGGTTTCGGCGCAGGGCGAGCTGTTGTCGTATAAATTCGAGAAGACCGTCATCAGAAGCCGCGTAAAAGGCGTATACACAGAGGTAAACAAGATACTCGAAGGTACGGCGGATGATGAACTGAAGGAGAAATATAAGAGCGTTATCGACCGGATTCCAATCATGCGCGAGCTTGCGGAGATCTTGTACAAAAACCGGGTAAACCGCGGTTCTCCGGAAATCGATACTCCCGAAACGAAGATAATCACCGATGAAAACGGGATATGCACCGATGTTAAAGCTCGCGAGCGCGGAACGGCTGAGAAAATTATCGAAGAATTCATGCTTATCGCGAACAAAGCGGCGGCGTCTCTTGCCATGAGGGAGAAGATACCGTTTGTTTACCGTGTGCACGAAGCGCCCGCATCGGAAAAACTGATCTCACTCAACGAAACTCTTAACGCTCTGGGGGTAAATCCCGAGAGGATAACCGAAAACTCAACGGCGGCAGACCTGGCTGAAATTATCCGCAAAAGCCGCGATACGGACAAATATACCGTGATAAACCGCATCGTTCTGAGGACGATGATGAAGGCGAAATACTCGGACGAGCCGCTCGGGCACTATGGTCTGGTGATGCCCGAATACGCGCACTTCACCTCTCCGATAAGAAGATACGCCGACCTTTCGATACACAGGATACTTTCGGATTATGTATACTCTCCGAATAACGAAAAGCTGGTGAAGAAATACGCCAAATTCGCGAATGAAGCGGCATTCAGGGCGAGTCAGACCGAGCTTTCGGCGGTAAGCTGCGAGCGCGAATGCGAAAACTTTTACATGGCTGAATATATGAAAGAACACATCGGCGAGGAATTTGACGGGTTTATTTCGGGAGTTTCGCCAAGCGGGATATTTGTCGAGCTTCCTAATACGGTAGAGGGAATGGTTTCCGCGTCAAAGCTTCCCGCGGGTGAATACGAGGTACAGCACAACGTAATTCTCACGGGAGCGGCAAACGGGCAGGTGTTTACCGTAGGCGACAAGCTGCGCGTAAGATGTATTTCGGCGAGCGTAAGCGGAGGATTTGTGGATTTTGAGATAGTTGAAACGGCAAAACCGTCAGAGCAGAGCAAAGCTTCGGGCGACGAGAAGAAAACAGGCGGCGATAAACCGGTAAAGCCGGTCAGCTTTCTTGACGGATTGATCAAATGAGATTCTTTGGGGAAAAACCTTTCTGAAGAAAGGCTTTTCCCCAAACCCCTTTTCCAAAGACTTTTTGTACGCTCTCCCATGACTTTTTCAACAGTATTCAACAAAACGTGACTTTTTTCGGTTTAAAAGGGTATTATTTTTGTAAACCTCGCCAAATCCTATTGAAATTATTGCTAATTTATGTTAAAATATAAGTTGGGTCAATATGTGATTTCAATTGACAGAGAAAGGCAGAAATTATGGCTAAACTTAAGATCGCCGTGCTTTTCGGCGGAGCTTCGAGCGAGCACGAGGTGTCGCTTGTTTCGGCGTACACCGTCCTTACAAATATCCCGAGGGATAAGTACGATGTATTTTGTGTCGGAATAACAAAAAAGGGACACTGGATGTATTATCCGGGAGAATACGAGGATATTAAGACAGGAAAGTGGGAGCAAAACCCCGACTGCTGTACGGCGGTGTTAAGTCCCGATTCCATTCACAAGGGCTTTATCGTTATGGGAAGCGACGGAGCTTTTTTGCGAAAGGCGGACGTTGTGTTTCCGGTGCTTCACGGAATGAACGGCGAGGACGGGACTGTGCAGGGACTGTGCAGACTCGCGGGAATGCCGTGCGTGGGCTGCGATATGACGGCTTCGGCGGTTTGTATGGACAAAACGATAACGCATAAAGTACTTGAATACGCCGGAATAAAAACCGCGCCGTTTATCGGACTGCGCCGTTTCGCGCTGAAAAAAACAGACGAGGTGATCGAAAAGGTCACGGAAACGCTCGGTTTTCCCGTTTATGTAAAGCCGGCGTGCGCCGGCTCCTCTGTCGGAGTTTCGCGCGCGGAAAACGCCGCGGAGCTTAAGGCGGCGCTGAAGATCGCGTTTGCGCACGGAGAAAAGGTGCTGGTCGAAAAAGAGATAATCGGAAAGGAAGTCGAGTGCGCGGTATTGGGAAACGGCTGTGAGGTTATCGCGTCTATTCCCGGGCAGATAACTCCCGCGGAGAAATTTTACGATTATGACGCGAAATACAAGCTCGGAACTTCCGTGCTGGACATTCCCGCGAAAATAACCGAAGAGCAGACCGAGGAACTAAGGGAAACGGCGAAAAAAGCGTACATAGCCTGCGGGTGCTCGGGATTTTCGAGAGTGGATTTTTTCGTCTGCGAAAACGAGATAATTCTTAACGAGATAAACACAATACCCGGCTTTACGTCTATAAGTATGTATCCGAAGCTTATGGAAAATATGGGCATTCCCGTAGGGGAGCTTATCGACAGGCTTATTCAGCTTGCGGTGAACAATGAATACAATTGATTTAAAACTAAGGAAGTGAAATTTTGGACAACTGTTCAATTACGTTTAATATAAAGCAGACCTCGGACGGGTTTACGGACGAGTCGGAGCTTTATACCCGAGGTGAATTCAGAGAGCATAAGGGCGCGTTTTTCATCGATTATGACGAAAGCGAGGCTACGGGCTATGACGGAAGCCATGTTCAGCTTATGGTGGAGAAGGATCTTGTGACTATGACAAGAACCGGCACATCGTTTTCAAACCTTGTATTTCAGGACAACACGAGGCATTTCTGTCACTACGGAACGGAATTCGGCGACTGTATGGTCGGGATAACCACAAAGTTTATCCACAGAAATCTCAATGAAAACGGCGGGAAACTGCACCTTAAGTACTCTATTGATGTTAACGGCGGACTTATGTCCGAAAATGAGATCACGATAAAAGTCAAGATGTGAGGAATTGTTAAAGATGTATTACAATGCGGTAAATGAAGCAAAAAACGAAATAAAGGAAATAATAATGAAGGCGCTCGGAAAGCTTGTGACTTCGGGAGAAATTCCCGAGGAGCCGCTGCCTGCGTTTTCTGTCACTATCCCTACGGACAGCGCTCATGGGGACTTTTCGGCAAACGTAGCGCTTGTCGGAGCAAAGGCACTTAAAACAAATCCGCGCGCGCTCGGCGAAAAGATACGCGGCGCGATCGATCTTTCGGGTACGCTTTTCGACAAGGTGGAGCTTGCGGGAGCAGGGTTTCTTAATTTCTTTTCGGGCGAGCATTTCTTTTCGTCGGTGGTTGAAAATGTGCTTGACCTTCGCGAGGACTACGGAAAAACAGACTTGGGAGAAGGAAAACGCGTTTTGGTGGAATTTGTCTCGGCAAATCCCACGGGACCCATGCATATCGGAAACGCGCGCGGCGGTGCTATCGGCGACTGTCTCGCCTCGCTTTTACAGACGGCGGGATATAAGGCAGACCGCGAGTTTTACATAAACGACGCGGGAAATCAGGTGGCGAAGTTCGGAAAATCCCTCGATCTGCGTTATCTCCAGCTTTGCAAGGACGAGGGACAGAAAATTATAAACGAATGCGGCTCTGATATGGAAAAGCTCTGCGACGCTGTTTATGACAGGACTGCCGCCGACAGCGAGGAAAATCCCGCGGACAAAAACGACCCGTTTTATATGCCCGAGGACGTCTATCTCGGAAAAGACATAATCGAACACGCAAAGAATTTTTACGATATAAACGGTAATTCATACACGCAGAAGTCCGAGGAGGAGCGCAGAAAGGCTCTTGTGGACTACGCGCTTCCGCTTAACGAAAAGCGTCTTGAAGAGGACTTGCTGAAATACCGCATAAAATACGACAACTGGTTTAAAGAAAGTACTCTGCATAACAGCGGAGCGGTTTCGGAGGTTATAGAACATCTTAAGGCGGGCGGTCACACCTACGAAAAGGACGGCGCGCTGTGGCTGAATGCCGAGGCGCTGGGAGGAGAGCAGGACTTTGTGCTTGTCCGCTCAAACGGCTTTCCGACATATATCGTTCCCGATATAGCTTATCACTACAACAAGCTGATAACAAGAGGCTATGACACAGCGATAGACGTGCTTGGAGCGGACCACCACGGCTATGTGAAAAGAATGCGCATCTGCCTTAAGGCAATGGGAATTGACGAGCGCAGACTGGACGTAGTTATCTGCCAGATGGTAATGCTTGTGCGCGACGGAAAGCCCACAAAGCTCTCAAAGCGCTCGGGAAAAGCTATTACGCTCGCGACGCTTTTAGACGAGGTTCCGATAGACAACGCGAGATTTTTCTTTAATCTGCGCGCCGCCGACACACACCTTGATTTCGACCTGGACTTAGCCGTAGAGGAAAGCTCGAAAAACCCCGTGTTCTATGTGCAGTACGCTCACGCGAGAATTTGCAGACTGCTCGGAAAAATGGCGGAGGACGGCGCGAAACACGCCGGAGAGCCTGTAAAATACGAAACCGAAGAGGAAAAAACGCTTATCCGCAAGATAGCGGAATATCCCGAGCTTATAAACGAAGCCGCGCGCGAATATTCCCCGTTTAAGCTGACAAAATATGTATATGAGCTTGCGCAGATATTCCACAAGTTTTACGACAGCTGCGACATAAAAACCGCGGAGCAAAATGTAAAGCTGTCGAGATTGGCGCTTTGCGAGGCATCTAAAACCGTTATTAAAAATATTCTTTCACTGCTTAAAATTGACGCTCCGGAAAAAATGTAACTAAAAATCAAAGGACTATGACAAATGTTCAGCAAAGAAAAAACCTACTATAAAAAATCTTTTTTTGTCGCGCTGATAATGGCGGCAGTATTGTTTCTGCCGTTTCTGATAATAGACCACGGATATTTCATATTTTACGGCGACTATAATTCTCAGCAGATACCTTTTTTCAAGCACAGCATAGAAATGGTCCATAACGGCACAATGGGCTGGGACTGGAGCACCGATTTAGGCGCGAATTTTGTCGGGAGCTATTCATACTATACCCTCGGAAGTCCTTTTTTCTGGTTTATGTGCCTGTTTCCCGCGTCTGTTTCACAATATCTTATGGCGCCGCTTTTGTGCGTAAAGATCGCGCTGTTTTCCCTGTTCGGATTTATTTACATAAGGCGGTTTGTGACCAAACCGCAGACGGCGCTTATCGGCGGACTTCTTTACGCGTTTTCAAGCTTTAATATCTATAATATATTCTTTCAGTTTCAGGACGCGATAATCTGGTTCCCGCTGCTTCTGATAGGACTTGAAGAGGCTGTGATCAATAAACGCCGTGGAATTTTCGCGCTGGCGATGGCTTTAAACTGCCTTGCAAATTATTTCTTCTTCATAGGCGAATGTGTCTTTCTTATGATCTATTTCATCGCGCGCGTGTCGATGGACAAACACTTCAGCGTAGGCTTAAAGGACTTTTTCTTTATCGGAATTGAGTGCATTATAGGTGTTATGATAGCGGGAGTGCTGTTTTTCCCGTCGATCTATCAGGTGCTTGATGTTCCGCGCTCTACAAGCACGCTTATGGGCTGGGATTTTATTTTCTTTTCAAACAAGCAGCGATATGGGCTGCTTATAGAAAGTATGTTTTTCCCTCCCGAAATTTCCGCGAGAAACAATATGTTTACCGAAGCAAACGCCAAATGGTCGAGCGTAGCGCTATACCTGCCGCTGTTTTCAATGGCGGGAGTAATAGCGTTTTTAAAAGGCGCAAAGGGGCACTGGGCAAGAGTGGTTTTGTGCGTTTGCCTGGTTATGGCGTTTATCCCCGGATTTAACGCGATGTTTACCATGCTTAACACCAATTATTATACGCGCTGGTTTTATATGCCCGAGCTTGTCTGCTGTCTGGCAACGGCGTATGCGCTTGAGCATGAGGAGTTGGATATTAAATTCGGACTGAAGGCGTGCTTCTGGACAGTATTTATTACCTCACTGCTTGTTCTTCTGACGCCGTTTGTCGACAATGATGTGATCGAAGGAGAGCCCGTCAGCAGAGTTGTCCCGAGATTTATGTATGAGCTTGACAAATTCGTATATATCCAGATAATAATAGCGGTATTCTTCCTTATATCGCTGTTTATACTCCTAAAGTTCAGAAAAAAGCTCAGCTATAAAAGGTATATGGAGCGTATCACAGTGGCTACAATTGTATCCTCGTTGATCTTAAGCTGGTATTTCCTCGGTCTCGGACGCTATCTCGGAAGCAGCTTTGAGGCTTATGACAGCGCGCTAAACGCGAGATTTGAAATTGATGACGACGAGTTTTACAGAATAGAGGGCGTAAACGAAACAAACAATTTCAATATGTTCAGCGAAAGCAGTTCTTTGAAAAGCTTTACAAGCATAATCCCCGGCTCGACCTTCGAGCTTTACGAAGTGCTGGGCTTCAAGCGTGATGTAAACTCCGAACCGGCTATGACAAAATACGGCATAAGAGCGCTTACGAGAGTAAAATATATCATGATACGCACCAACCTAAACGAGGAAACTCGCAAAAACTGGCTTAACCAGTATCAGATATATGATTATCTTGATACTCAAGGAGAATTTGACATCTATTACACTGATCTTGCGCTTCCTATGGGTTTTGCTTATGATACCTATTTTGATATCAATGTTGTAAGCAAAGACGAAAAGGCGGATAATCTTATGGTAAGGTCGGTTTTCCTTACAGAAGAACAGATAAACAAATACAGTGACATCCTCACCGAGGACGACAGCGAATTCAATATATCTTATGTTCAGTTTAAAGTTGACGCGAAAGAGAAAATAGCAAACGGCGTTCTCAGCTTTGAAGTGACCGACAGCGGCTTTACCTCAAAAACAAACTATGACAGCGAAAAGCTGGTATGCTTTACGGTGCCCTACTGCACAGGCTGGAGCTGTAAGATAAACGGCGAAAAAACCGAAGTAGACAAGATAAACGGCGGATTTATCGGAATACGTGTTCCGGCGGGCGAGTGCGATATTGAGTTTACGTATGAGACTCCGATGCTGAAATACGGGGTTATCGCGACAGTTACGGGAATTGTACTGTTATTTGTATATCTTGCGGTTGTACGTTTTGTTATAAAGGAAAAGCCCGCAAGATACTCACATCTTTATGATCAGGAGCAGACAGAGGGTATTTCCGCTCACAGGGCATATATAGACAGTGTTGTTAAAGCAGATAAAAAGGACGAGGATAATAATGACTAACAGTACTCATCTTGAAGAAAAAACGCTTTCGAGCGAACAGGTTTTCGACGGAAAAGTTGTAAAGCTATTTGTGGATAAAGCAGAGCTTGAAAACGGCGATATAGTTTCCCGCGAAGTCATAAAGCATCCGGGAGGAGTTTGCGTGGTGCCGCTGGACGAAGATGAAAACGTGATTTTTGTCAGGCAGTTTCGCTATCCTCACGCGAGGGCTCTGCTTGAGATCCCCGCGGGGAAGCTCGAATTCGGAGAAAAGCACTATGACTGCGGACTCAGGGAGCTGAAAGAGGAGACCGGCTGTACGTGCGACAAATATGATTATCTGGGGCTTTTGTTGCCTACACCCGCGTATGACAGCGAGATAATCCATATGTACCTTGCGCGCGGACTTCATGAGGGAGAAAAAAAGCTCGACGAGGACGAATTTCTCGACACAGAAAAAATACCGCTTGAAAAAGCGGCGGAAATGGTTATGAATAATGAAATAGAGGACGCGAAAACTCAGCTTGCGATCTTGAAAACAGTAATATTTCTTAAGAAAAACTATTGAATATAATCCTCGTATGCCTTGACGATTTTTTGCTCAAGCTCGTCGCGGACGTTTGATGATATTGGATGGATTATGTCGCGGAAAATGCCGCTGTCCTCACGCCGAGAGGGCATAGCTACAAACAGGCGGTCGTCACCCTGAACGAGCTTTATGTCGTGTATGGCGATGGCATTGTCTATCGTGATCGAAACCACGGCGCGAAGCCTGCCCTCATGCATTGTTTTTCTGATTTTGATGTCGCTTATTTCCATAAAAGCCTCCGTTGTTGGTTTAGGTTCTGAGCATGTTCTTTAAATCTACGGTATAAAACAGGCTCTCAGGAAATTATTGTGGGATAAAAACGGGTAAATATACATAAATTAAATCGGGAGAATTCATTATCCGCAATTCCCGAATGAAAAGGAGTTGTTTTATTTGGAAAGTATTCTTAAAGACAAAAAGCACATTCACTTTATCGGAATAGGCGGAAGCGGAATGTATCCTCTGGCGCAGATACTGCACTCAAAGGGATATTATCTGACGGGCTCCGACAACAACGAGACCTCTACCCTGCAGGCCGTGAGAGAAATGGGGATAACCGTGTATATGGGACAGGCGGCGGAAAATATCGGCGACGCGGACTGTATAGTATATTCGGCGGCGATAATGGACGACAACCCCGAGCTTATCGCGGCTCGCGAAGCCGAAAAGCGCGGAGTTACGCTTATGGAAAGAAGCGAGCTTTTAGGGCTTGTCACACAGCAGTTCAATAAGGCGATATGCGTAGCGGGAACTCATGGGAAAACGACCGTAAGCTCGATGATAATGATGATACTGCTTGCGGATAAGGTAGACCCGTCGGCTGTTATCGGCGGAAAGCTTCACGCTATCGGAGGAAGCGGGCGCGCGGGTGATTCGGAATTTATGGTGTGCGAAGCGTGCGAATTCAAGGATACGTTTTTGCATCTCTCACCGAACATCTCGGTTATTCTGAACATAGACCACGACCACCTCGACTATTTCAAGACCATGGATAACCTGAAGCAGAGCTTTTCAAAATTCTGCGAGCTTACGACCGACGCGATAATCGCAAACGGCGAGGACGAAAATACGCTCGAAGCGATAAAAAACGCGAATACAAAAGTAAACATTGTTACCTTCGGAACAAACCGCGAAAGCAATTTCTACCCGAATAACATAAGACAGCTTTCGGATTTTTCATGGGAATTTACGCTTATGAGCAAGCTTGAGGAGCTTTGTCAGATAGTGATAAACGTTCCGGGTGTTCATAACATCTACAACGCGGTGGCTGCCGCGGCGGCGGCGTTTACCGCGGGCATTTCCATCCCCGCTATAAAGCAGGGACTTGCGGAATTTTCCGGAGCGCAGAGACGCTTTGAAAAGCTGGCGAATATTAAAGGCGTAACGTTTGTGGACGACTACGGTCATCACCCCGCGGAAATTGCCGCGACGCTGAAAACCGCTAAGGAAATGAGCTTTCCGAGAGTGTGGGTCGTTCATCAGCCTTTCACATACTCGCGCACGGCGATGCTGCTTGACGAATTCGCAGAGGCGCTGTCTATCGCTGACAAGGTTGTATTGACCGAAATTATGGGCAGCCGCGAGAAAAACACCTATAACATCTACGCAAAGGATCTTGCCGAGAAAATAGACGGCTGCGTATGGTTTTCCACCTTTGAGGAAGTCGCGAAATATGTCGTTGACAACGTTGAATTCGGCGACCTGGTAATAACGACGGGCTGCGGCGATGTAAACAAAGTTGCGGATATGATGATAGAAATGATGAAGAACTGATGATAAACGATTATATTAACTCAAAGAGAGATGAAATTATTGCTGACTTAGCAGAGCTTGTCGCTATCCCGAGCGTAATGGGACAACCGAGCGAGGACGCGCCGTTCGGAGAAGAACCGAAAAGAGCGCTTTTGAAAATGGCGGAGCTTTGCGAGAAAAGCGGGTTTAGAGTTACCAACTACGAAAACGCGGTCATCTGCGCGGACCTCTGCCCCGAAAAGGGTATCGAACTTGGGATATTGTGTCACCTCGATGTTGTTCCCGCAAACAAAAGCGGTTGGGATACAGACCCCTTTGAGCTTGTCGAGAAAGACGGCGTGCTTTATGGAAGAGGAGCAATTGACGACAAGGGACCGGCTGTCGCGGCTCTGTATGCGCTTAAATGCGTAAAGGATCTGAACATTCCCCTTAAAAAGGGCGTAAGACTTATTTTCGGGACAAACGAAGAAAACGGCTCGGAGGATCTTGAAATATACAAAAAGCACGACAAATTTCCGCCGAAGGTCTTTACTCCCGACGGAAGCTTTCCCGTTATCAACATCGAAAAAGGAATGATGCGGGGCTGCTTTATCGGAAAGCTCTCGGGGCGCGGGAATATTATGTCGATGGGAGGAGGAACGGTGATAAACGCTGTTCCCGACAGCGCTTCGGCGGTTTTGCAGTCTGTAAGCCGCGAAACATTGGCTGAGGCAATTTCCGAAGATAACTCGGGAGTTGAATTTACGGTAAATTCCGAACCCGATGACGACAGATTTATTGAAATTTCGGCAGTAGGAAAGGCCGCTCACGCGTCAACTCCGGAGGGCGGTATAAACGCGCTGACCGCGCTGGTCTCTCTGCTTAACAGAATGTTTGACAGCAAAAGGCTGCCTGTTTCGGATTGCAGACAGCGCGATGTTTTAAGAGGGATAGAAAGACTGTTTCCGTTCGGAGAAACGGCCGGCTCTTCTCTCGGACTGAAATGCTCCGACAAGAGCGGCGGCCTTACCTGCGTATTCAGCAAATTTACAATGACGCGTGATTCGGTGGTAGGGCATTTTGATATTCGTTTCCCTACCTGCACAACGCTTTCTGAGGTTGATGACAAGTGCCGCGAGGTCTTTTCGGAAAACAACTTCGGCTTTGAGATAACTCTCGGAGACGAGCCTCATGTTGTTTCGGAGGACAGTGATTTTGTACGCAGGCTTCTTGAGGTTTATGAGGAAAACGAGGGCGAGAAGGGCTATTGCGTAGCGATAGGCGGCGGAACGTACGTTCATGACATCGAGGGAGGCGTTGCTTTTGGCGCGGAACGCGGCGATGTTGACTATCATATGCACGGCGACAACGAATTTATCACGGCAGACGAGCTGTTAAAGGACGCGGTTTTGTTCGCTAAGGTAATAGAACGGCTTTTAACATAACGCATTGTTCAAAGGCAGGTGCTCGAATCGTGCGATACTTCTATAACGCACGTTCACTAAGCGGGGATAAAATGAAAAAACTGATTATTTTTTTGTTAATTTTCAGCATCGGTATAATGCTGTGCTCGTGCACGGGATCAGACACACTGAACGGCACTGTCTCCGAAAACAGCGAGGTTTGCATTTCGGGCGGAAAAATACAGTTTATAAACGACAGGGTAGTTTGCGATAAGGGCGGCGCAATTAAAATCGAAAACGGCGCGACTGTTGTGCTTAACGGAGAGATCGAGCTTAACGGAGATATGTATGTTGAGGGCACGCTTCAGATATCGGAAAAAGCCAAGATCTACGGAACGGGAACAGTTCACGTTATAAATTCCTTTGACGATATAGTCTGTTTCGGCACGGTCACCGCAAAAATAAAAGCTCCCGAGCCTGTCGTCATAAACGGCGCGACATATGTAGGCGGTATAATTGTTGTAAACAAAAAATATTCTCTTCCCGAAGACTATGGCGACGGACTGAGCGACGATTTTCGCGAGGCGATAGTTAAAATGCGCAAGGACTCGGGCTATTCAATGAAAATCAGAACCGGCTATCGAAGCTATGAAACTCAGAAAAGTGTTTTTGAGACGTGGTGTGAATTAGACGGAGTCGAGGAAGCAAGCACCTACTCAGCAAGACCTGGTCACAGCGAGCATCAGACGGGGCTTGCGGCGGATATAACCTCTGTCGAAAACGACTACGCGTTTACTGACGAGGCAAAATGGATAGGCGCGAACTGTTATAAATACGGTCTTATTGTAAGATATCCCGAAGGCAAGACCGACATAACAGGCTTTATTTATGAGCCTTGGCATCTGAGATATGTCGGAAAAAGCAGCGCGAAGCTTATTCACGACAGCGGACTTTGCCTTGAGGAGTTTCTCGGAATCGAAGGGTATTAAAGCATAACAGGGCGTTTTCAAATGAAAACGCCCTGTTATTATTATGCAACCGTAAAATCAGATCTTGTACGGAACAGCCGAGAATTCCTCGCTGTCGTCGCTTACCCTGAACTCTCCGTAAAGAAGCTCGCAGTCGCTGATCTGCAAAAGCTTTTCAGCCTCCGCCGCCGGACACGGGAAAACGACTTTATGCCTGAACAACGACAGGAAGCCGGAAGCCATCTGGCTTACGCTCGAGCATACAAACATCACGCGGCATCCGCACTTTGCGCCCTTCAAAAACAGCTTTTTAAGCTCCGCGGAGGCATTCTGGTCTTCGGCGTGAAGAGAGGTCATAAGCATATCTCCGCCGAGAATTATCAGAAGCTCGTTCATCATTCCCGCGCTGAGATGAGAAGCAATATCCTTTATGCGCGCCGCCGCCCCATCGCTTTCGACAACACTCGTTCCGCTGAGAATTCCGCTTACAGAAAGCTCGGTATAAACAGAATTATCCTTTGCCGCGATTATTTCAGCCTGTATTCCCTGCTCTTCAAGCGACTTTATCGCCGCCGCCACAACAGCCGCCGCGGATTTTTCCGAGCTTTTCGGCGCAACCATGATCAGGTTTTCGGAATAATCCTCGCGCAGGATAATCGGAACGTTTGCGGAAATTCTGCTCGGTTCTCCCAAAAACAGCATTATCTCACTGTTTTCTCGAACCGCAATAAGCTCTGTGCGCGAGCTCTCTCTCTCAGTGTATGAAACAGCCGCGCTTCTGTCCGCGACAAGCGGTCTTTTTTCAAGATAATTTTCTTCGTTTGAGTCATATTCATAAGACTGAGTATAGCTCTTTATAGCGCCCTGCTCGGGGATATCGATCTTCGTAATCGCCACGCCGTTTGCGCACGAAACAAGCACATGATTATCGGGAATCCTGCTCGGAGCGTCTTCGCCGAACAATGCCCCGAGGTTTCTCTCTCTGCCCGAAACGGCTGCGATACTTTCAACTGAATTGACCAGAGCATCACATACTTTTCCGTTTTCTGTGAATGCCGTTCCTACAAGAACAAGGTTTATTCCGTACTTAGAACAATTTCCGAGCAGATTTTCAAGCGAGCGTCTCGGATTCTTCCCGAAGTATTTCGGCGCGCGGTCAAGCGATCTCAAAAGCTCCGCAAAATCACTTACCACAGCGATGATTCTCGGAAGATAAACGTCCCGCGGAATTTCGTCGTAATCAGTATAATGCTTTTCCTTAAACAGCTCCGCGCGTGAGCTTTTCTCATTGACAAGAAGCTCTGCAAAATCGACCGCGGTCTCGTCCGATTCGTCCGATACGGCATATTTCAGATGTGTACTCGCGGAATTTATAAGCCCGATAAGGCTATGGTCATTGTCAAAAAGCCACAGCTCGGCGCTGTCGGGATGAGTACAAGCGCGAACGCGATCCAAAACCGCCTTTGTGATCTTGGTTCTGTCATCGCCGTTTTTGCCGCAGATAAACGCCGCGTTTTTACTTATGTCAAGATACTCGCCGCGAGCGCCGACAACAATTTTCGGAAGCTTTCTCGAGCCTTTTTCGGGAGTTATTTCCTCTTCGGGCTCCGCCTCGAATACCTCGGCCGTTTCTTCAAATTCTTCAGGCTGTTCGATATACTCAGCCTGATTTTCAACCGTTTCTTCAACAGGCGGCACAGGCTCAACCGACGGATGCGCGACAGGCGCCGCTTCTACAACAGGCTGAACAGCGGGCGCGGGAGCAGGGGCAGGAGCAGATACAGGAGCCGTATATACAGGCTGAGCCGAAACTGCGTTTTGCGTTCCCGCAACTCTGCGCTGCTCTATAAAGGCTCTGCGAACAGCGTCGGGAATATCCGACGGTTTTGAATACCAGAAAAGGCTTTCACGGGTCTTGTCTATGTAAAATCCGCCGTTTCTGCTTCTTATGGTAATAGCTATGCTGCGAAGCTCTGTTATGATATCACTGTCGCTCTCAGCGCCGTTATGTACTATTACAAGCATAGCGCCGCTTTGCTCGATATTTCTCGCCAAGTCCATAACCTGATCGCTGAACTCGGGTCCGAAATCCTCCGGAAAACCGTGGATAACAATTACTCTCGAAACAAAATTTGGCGTTGGATTTGACTTTATCGCCGAGTAAACCTCTGTCATCTTGCTGTTTATTTCAATAGGCGACTGAGGAGCGATGATAAACGGGTTAACCCCCTTAGCGAACGCGGACATGATACCCAAAGACTCAATGCTGTTTACCGAAGGGTCAAGATAGACCATATCGGTTATATCCGAGCCGCAGTACTTGATAAGATTCAGGAGCAGTCTTTCCACGCCGCCCATAAGATATGTCTGATTTCTCTCATCATATTCGAGCATCAGAACACTGCCTGTCTGGGTAGGAACGCTGAAAGGCGCGCCAATTGTCCTCGAAGCAGGATTGTATTCTCCGTTGGATATGGCGGAAAGCTCCTGCTCTACCTCCATCGGGACGGAAAAGCGTATCCTGCGCTGACCTATCGAAATTTTGCTCTTATCTATGAGATTTACCGTACTATGAGAATTAAACGCGGATTTGTCAAATGACAAAAGCTGTAAATAACGCTTGAAATCCTCGGACATTACATAAGCGCGCAAATCCTGCTCGTGCTTTTCCTTTCTGCTTTCAAGCAGCGCCACGTCTCCGTCATACTGACGCTTAGCCTGAACCTTGCTGCCCTCGATAAGCTTTCTGGTGCGTTCCATTTCCGCCTCGTAAAACAGCTTTTGTCCGGAAGCCTTTGTATAAAGCGACTCGGCGTTAGGGTCGTTTTTTGAATCGAGCTTTATCGTCTGGCGAATGCTTTCGAGCGCGCCCTCGGAGGTTTCAAAAGGCATCTGCGCTTCTTCGAGATCGCTCGCGTGCTCACGGGCATACTGCATAAGCTCGGACACTTTCCTTATCTTTCCTCTGATCTCCTCGAGTTTTCTGTTCAGGTCATTATCGGATGATTTGCAATAATCGTTATATTCTTTCAGCGCCTTGTCTATATCGGCGTTGATATTCTTTTCCTCTTGAGCCAATTCCGTAAATTTACCAAGCATTTCATTAACCAGATCAGCCATAACTCAATTCTCCTTGTTTTGTATTTGTAGATACACCACAACTTATATTTATTATACAATATAAGTTTGCGTATGTCAATAGATTTTATCAATTTTGTACAATTTGCAGATAACGCGATCAATAAAAACGCGTGTTTTTCAACGCGCGTCAGACTGTATAAAAACTCTCAAAAATATACAAAACTAAATGTGGGGAAAACCTTTCCGAAGAAAGGTTTTCCCCACACCCTTTTCCAAAGACTTTTTGTACGCTGCCTTTTACGCTTTCACAGCAGCTTTTACCACATTTACGATATTTTCAGCACTGAGACCGAACTCCTTGAGCAAAACCTTTGCGGGACCGCTGTGTCCGTAAACATCGTTTACGCCGATCTTTATCACGGGGACGGGATATTCCTCAAGCACAACGTCGCCTACCGCCGAGCCTAAACCGCCGATAATGCTGTGCTCTTCAACAGTCACGATCTTGCCCGTTTCCTTTGCGGCTTTAACGATAATATCACGGTCTATGGGCTTTATTGTGTGGATATTTATCACACGAGCGTCTATGCCCTGCTCGTGCAGAGCCTGAGCCGCCTCGACCGCCTCTGCTACCATAAGTCCGCTCGCGATAATGGTAATATCCTTTCCGTCCTTCATGGTTATGCCCTTGCCAAGCTCAAACTTATAGTCGGGACCGTTGAATATCGGCACCGCCAAGCGTCCGAAGCGCAGATAGGTCGGACCGTCGTGCTTTGCCATGGCAAGAACCGCCGCCTTTGCCTCGACATAATCCGCGGGAACTATTACGGTCATATTCGGAAGCGCTCTCATAACTCCAACGTCCTCGCAGCACTGATGCGTCGCGCCATCCTCTCCGACGGAAATTCCGCCGTGTGTAGCACCGATCTTTACGTTCAGCTGCGGGTAGGCAATGGAGTTTCGGATAACCTCAAACGCTCTTCCCGCGGCAAACATAGCAAAAGAGCTTGCGAAAACAAGCCTGCCCGCCGATGCGAGTCCCGAAGCCACGCCCATCATATTCTGCTCGGAAATTCCACAGTTGAAGAACCTTTCGGGATATGCCTTCTGAAAAACAGACGTCTTAGTAGCCGCCGACAAGTCAGCGTCGAGCACCACCATATCGGGGCGAAGCTCGCCGAGCTCGCAAAGTCCGTCGCCATATCCCTCGCGCGTAGCGCGTTTTGTTAATTCAGCCATTATTTCACGCTCCCTTCAAGCTCTGCAAGATGCTCGCGGAGCTGTTTTGCCGCACGCTGATAGTCCTCGTCGCCGGGAGCTTTTCCGTGCCATTCTACGGCGTTTTCCATATAGTCAACGCCCTTGCCCTTTGTGGTTTTAAGGATTATAACCGTCGGCTTTTCAAAAACTCTCTCCGCCGCGTCAAAAGCCTTTTCCATCTGGGAGAAGTCGTGTCCGTTTATTGTTATCGCGTTCCAGCCGAACGCCTCGAATTTTTCCTCGATAGGATACGGAGACATGACCTCGCTTATCTTGCCGTCAATCTGAAGACCGTTGTTATCTACGATCGCGACAAGATTATCGAGCTTGTAGTGAGAAGCGAACATCGCCGCCTCCCATACCATGCCCTCCTGAAGCTCTCCGTCTCCCAAAATCGTATACACCTTATAGCTCTCGCACGACAATTTTCCCGCAAGCGCCATTCCGCAGGCCTGCGAGATGCCCTGTCCGAGCGAGCCCGTGCTTGCGTCAACACCGGGAGTCTTTTTCCTGTCCGGGTGTCCCTCAAGCATCGAACCGCTTTGTCTGAGCGTTTTCAGCTCGTCAAACGGGAAAAAGCCTCTCAGCGCCAGAACAGCGTACAGCGCGGGCGCAGAATGTCCCTTTGATAAAACCACCCTGTCGCGCGAAGGATTTTCGGGATCTTTAGGGTCTACATTAAGTCTGTGCTTATACATATAGGTCAGCGCGTCGGCAATTGACAGCGCGCCGCCGGGATGTCCGCACTTTGCGTTATAAACGCCCTCAATGATACCTATCCTCACCTTTGCGGCGTCAATTTCAAGCTCTCGAACAAGTTTCTCATCCATTTGTCCGTTTCTCCCTCCACATAGTTCTTTATTTTTATGTATAGAAGCAAAGCTCCTTTATGTACGATACTGTAAATTCCCGATATGGTCGATTATCTCGGCGATAGCTCCGCTGTTGTTGTCGCAGACTATCAGGTCCGCAGCTTGTTTGACGCTTTCGTGAGAATTTATCGGGGCACAGCCGAGATCTGCGTGTTTTATCATGGCAATATCGTTTTTATAATCTCCCGCCGCTACGGTAAAGCGGTTTTCGGCATTAAGCAGCTTTATCAGCCGCTGAAAGCCCGACCACTTGTCCACGCCCTCGGGCAGGCACTCGTAAAAAAGCGGCCCCGAGCGTATCCAATGAACTCCGACGAAATCTCCCGCCTGCACAAAGCTCTCTACTCTGTCAATAAGCTCCGGCTCACCCGAAAAGAGGAATTTCAGCCAGCCGCTTTTCGGAATTTCCGAAACCTTGCGAAAATCGGCGTTTACCTGCTCCCAGTCAAGGTGCGTCTGCTCGGTATCATTGAGATACGGCACATATACCGTCTGCTCGCACAACACCTCCGCGCCGATATCCGGGAAGGCCTGTCCGATAATATCAACATAATCATACGCGCACCTGTCTATTTCACTGCGCCACAAAAACTCGTCCTTACTGAAATCGTACACCGCCGCGCCGTTGAAAATAACGGACGGAGAGTCGGTTATCATCTCGACTACGCGCTTTGCCATTGCGTATCCGCGTCCCGTTGCCGCGGCAAAGATACCGCCGCCGGCGCGAAATCTCTCGATAGCCTTAAGGTCGCAGTCAAGCAGACGCTTATCATCGGTAAGCAGTGTACCGTCGAGATCGGTCACAAAAATAACGTTGTTAAAATCCATTATTGCTTTTCAATTACTGTTTTTCAATTTCATTTAGAAATCTCATAAAATAATCGGGCAGTTCGCTCGAAAATTCCATATACTCCCCTGTTCTCGGGTGAACAAATCCAATTTTCTGAGCATGAAGGCACTGACCGCCCAGCCACTTGGGCTTTCCGCTTCCGTAAACCTCGTCGCCCGCGACAGGATGTCCGATGTACGAAAGATGAACGCGTATCTGATGCGTCCTGCCTGTTTCAAGCCTTACGGAAAGATGAGTATAGCCCGCGTAGTTTCGGACAACGGAATAGTGTGTTACCGCCTCGCGGGAGTTTTCAGTTGTCACGCACATTTTCTTACGTTCTGTTTTGTGCCGGCCTATCGGCGCGTTTACCGTTCCGTTTTCCTTTATACAGCCGCATACGACTGCCTGATACTCGCGCGTAAAGCTATGCTCTTTTATCTGCTCGGACAGCCCTATATGCGCGAAATCGTTTTTCGCTATCATAAGCAGTCCGCTGGTATCCTTGTCGATCCTGTGAACTATTCCCGGTCTTAACTCGCCGTTTATTCCCGAAAGACTGTTCTTGCAGTGATACATAAGCGCGTTTACGAGCGTGCCCGAATAATGACCCGCGGCGGGATGTACCACCATTCCCTTAGGCTTGTTTACAACAAGCAGGTCGCTGTCCTCATAGACAATATCAAGCGGAATGTTTTCGGGAAGTATCTCGGTTTCCTCAGCCTCGGGAATTTCCACAACGACCTCAGCGCCGAGCTTTACCGCGGATTTCTTATCCACGGTCTTTTTGTCCACAGTAACAAATCCGCCTTCGATGAGCTTTGAGGCAAGACTTCTTGAAAGCCCGGCGTTTTCCGCGACAAGCTTATCGAGCCTGTCAGAGGACGAAATAAAAAAGCTAACTCTCTCCATTTTTACGGTTCGCTTTTTTCGCTTTTATCTCACGTATTTCTCCCACAACCACGGATACCGCGAGAATTCCCGCGCCCACTACCGCGCAGACGTCCGCGATATTGAAAACAGCAAAGTTTATGATACGCAAATCAATAAAGTCAACAACAAGCCCGCCGTTGAATATCCTGTCTATAAGATTTCCTATCCCGCCGCCTATGATAAGCGATGAGGCGGCGATCTGAACAGGCTGTTTTATGCGCTTTACAATCACGGCGTACAAAAATCCCGCGATAACCACAGATGTTACTATGATCAACAGCGCGCGCTGTCCGCTGAATCGGCTGAACGCCGCGCCGTCATTAAGACAGTAATATAGATTCAACACCTCGGTGTCGCCGATCTTAATCAGATTAATTGTCTGTCTGAGCTCCATTTTTGACTCGACCAGCCACTTGGTGAGCCTGTCAAGTCCCACCAGAGCCGCGGCGACCGAAAGCCAGATGTACTGCAATTTGCTCCTCTTTTCTATTCTTTCCATTCTACATTTATTGCGTTATTTCAGCGAAATAAGGAAGAGTGACCCCCTCTTCCTTATTCTAACAACATCAGAAATTCAAACGGATAACGTCCGCACAGCGCTTGCAAAGAGTGGTGAACTCGCCGTCCGCGCCTACCGTGTCGTCCGCCTTCCAGCATCTCGCGCACGCGGTACCGGCTTTCTTTATCGCCGTAACAGAGCAAGAACCGCCCTTATATTCGCCCTCTCCGCTTGTCAGCACGTTTACCTTTGATACGATGCACGCTTCGGCAAGGTCGGCTTCCATTGATTTCAGGCTTTCATCGGACGTGTAGATAGAAACCTCCGCCTCCAGCGACTTTCCAATCACCTTATCCGCGCGCTTCTGCTCGAGCGCGTTAAGAACGTCGTCGCGCACTGCTTTTATCTTCGCCCATTTCTCCTCGTCGGCTTTTACGCCGGTTTTTTCAGGCATACTGTTAAACGGAACTCCGCGCAGGTCGTCATCTTTTCTGTGCGGCATAAAGCTCCATATCTCGTCAGCCGTAAACGAAAGTATAGGCGCAACAAGCCTTACTATCGCGTCAAGGATAACGTACATAGCTGTCTGTACAGACCTTCTCGCGGGAGAATCCTTCGCGTCGCAGTACAAAACATCCTTTACGATGTCAAGATAGAAATTCGACATATCCACAACGCAGAAGCTTATCAAAGCGTGATATGCGAGATAATAATCCATAGCCTCATACGCCGCCATGACCTTTTCAATTACCTCGTCAAGACGCGCGAGCGCCCACTTGTCAAGCTCGCGAAGCTCGCTGAAAGCAACCATCTGCGTGTTGGGGTCGAAATCCTTTCCGTCGCTGAGGTTTCCGAGAATATAACGCGCGGTGTTGCGTATCTTGCGGTAGCTTTCGGAAAGCTGCTTTAGCATATCCTTTGAAACACGTATATCCGCGTGATAATCGAGCGACGCCACCCACAGGCGCAGAACGTCCGCGCCGAAGTCTTTTATAACTTCCTCGGGGAATATCTGATTTCCCTTTGATTTGTGCATCTGCTGACCGTTTCCGTCAACTACCCAGCCGTGAGTGCAGACAGCCTTATACGGAGCCTGTCCCGTTGTAGCAACGGAAGTCAGCAGACTCGACTGAAACCAGCCTCTGTACTGGTCGCAGCCCTCAAGATACATATCCGCCGGCCACGAAAGCTCGGGGCGTTCTTTTAGTACAGCCGCGTGAGTACAGCCGCTGTCAAACCAAACGTCGAAAATATCCATTTCCTTTCGGAACTTTTTACCCCCACACTCGCACTTAACGTCCGCGGGAATAAACTCCGAAGGGTCTTTCGCATACCATGCGTCCGAGCTTTCCTTTCGGAACATATCGGATATTGCTTTTATTGTCGTATCATTTACAACTGTCTTGCCGCAGTCCTCGCAGTAAAGAATGGGAATGGGAACTCCCCACCTTCTCTGTCTGGATATGCACCAGTCGGAGCGCATATTCACCATGTTCTTGATGCGCTCTTCTCCCCACTCGGGGATCCATTTTACGCCCTCGATAGCCTTTATGGTCTCGGGCTTGAACGCGTCTACATTGCAGAACCACTGGTCGGTCGCGCGATAGATTATCGGCTCGTGACAACGCCAACAGTGAGGATACGGGTGGACGATGTTCTGAACCGCAAGGAGCGTGTTGTCGTCCTCGAGACGCTGCGCTATGACCTTGTTGGCGTCGCTTGTCTTAAGTCCCGCAAATTCGCCCGCTTCTTCGGTCAGTATTCCCTTTTCGTTTACGGGAACGATAATGTTGAACAGTCCCTTGTACTTATTGCAGACCTCATAGTCCTCCACACCGAATCCGGGAGCCGTATGAACACACCCCGTACCGCTGTCGAGCGTAACGTGGTTTCCGACGATTATCGGAGACTTTCTCGGCATAAACGGGTGGTTGGTTTCGATATATTCGAGGTCGGCGCCCTTAAAGCTGCCGACGGTGCTGTACTTTGAGATACCCACAGCGCTCATTACCGCGTCAACAAGCTCTTGCGCCATAAGCAGATACTCGCCGTTTGACTTGCTCTGCTCGTCCTCTACATGTACAAGCGTATAGTCGTAATTGGGACCGAGGCAGACAGCAAGGTTTCCGGGAAGCGTCCATGTGGTAGTCGTCCATATTACGACAGATACCTTTTTGAGGTCGATCCCAAGGTCACTGAACTTTCCCTTGTCGTCAAACAGCGGGAATTTTACATAGATAGAATAGCAAGGATCGTCCTGGTACTCTATCTCCGCCTCCGCAAGCGCGGTGTTGCAGTCGGCGCACCAATAAACGGGCTTTAATCCCTTGTAGATATAGCCCTTTTTCATCATCTCGCCGAATACTTCTACCTGCTTTGCCTCAAACTCGGGCTTTATTGTAAGATACGGGTCGTCGAAATCGCCCCACACGCCGAGCCTTTTAAACTGAGCCTTCTGCTCGTCAAGGCAGGACAAAGCAAACTGACGGCAGCTTTTGCGAAGCTCTACGGGAGAGACCTGTCCGCTGTCAACGCCAAGCTGCTTTATTGCCTTAAGCTCGATAGGAAGTCCGTGACAGTCCCAACCGGGAACATAATTCGCGTTAAATCCCGTCATAGACTTGTATTTTACGATAATGTCCTTTAAAACCTTATTAAGCGCCGTTCCGAGGTGGATATTTCCGTTGGCGTAAGGGGGACCGTCGTGCAGAGTATAAGAAGGCTTTCCCTTATTCTTTTCCGAAAGCGCGTAATAAAGCCGTTCCTGCTCCCATTTTTCGAGCATCTCCGGCTCTCTTTTAGGGAGATTTGCGCGCATGGGAAATTCTGTCTGCGGCAGATTTACAGTGCTGTTGATATCGACTTGCATATAGCTGACTCCTCAGGTTATTTCTTTATTTATTATCGTTATTCTTACCGAACTTCAACTCGCCGCGGCGGATAGGCTTTGCCTCTGCCGTATTTGAATTGAAGAAAGGAAGATTGTTTTCCGCTGTCTTTTCAGGCACGGTCTTTTCAGCCGTCTTTTTACTATCCGCGTTTTCAGGCGCGCTGTGCTGAGACTTATCCTGTTTTTTCTTGTTGTTTTCATTTCTCTGCTGCATCGCGGCGTTCTTTGCCGCAGCCGCCTTTTCCGCGGCTGCCGCTCTTTCAGAGGCGGCCTTTTCCTCGGCTTCTTTCTTTCTGCGCTCCTCTTCGCGCTTTTCGACCTGTGCGGACACTCTCTCTACATAGTCGTTCTCACACTTTTCGGGAAGCGACTGTATAAGACGTATATGCTCCTCATAGCTGTCGAGGATCCTTTGTCTGTATTCATTTGTCTCTCTTCTGGTTTCCTGAAGGATATTTTCCTGGATCTCCTGCTGCTTATCCATAATGGCCTTGATCTCATCGGCCTTCTTCTGCGCGGCAGACACTATCCTTTCGGCGGTTTCCTCAGCATCCTTACGGGTTTTTTCAGAATACTCGTTTGCGTCGTTTATGGTTTTTTCGCTCTGAGCCTTTGTTTCCGCAAGCTTCTTAGCGATGCTTTCGTTTGTTTCCTTTGTAAGTTTTTCAGCGGAAGCTTTTGACTCGGCAACAATGGCGTTACCCTGTTTCTGCGCGATAAGCAGAGCGTCCTTGAGAGCTTCTTCGTCGTCGCGATACTCGCGTATCTTATCGGCAAGGACCTCAAGCTTGCGCTCAAGCTCGCCGTTTTCCTTCTGAAGCTTTGCAAACTCTTCCGAAACCTCTGTCAAAAACAAGTCGACCTCTTCGGTTTTATAACCGTTAAAGGGCGCCTTTTCAAAATGCTTTCCTATAATTTCTTTTGCGTTCATTTAAAACTTCCTTCCAAATTATTCACGCGAAACGCGCCGTTATGCTTTTATAACAAAAAAACACACCGGGCATAGCCCGGTCCGTTCTCATAGGAATTGCAGCCATATCTGCCTGCAATTCCTATAAAAACAGCTTTTACTTACTCTCCGTCAATAAAGCGCAAACCTAATAAAGAGAAATCATCAGACGTACTTTTCGATTTCCACATGGATGCGTCCTTTTTTTGACACTCCGACAATTTTCGACACCTTAAATTTTCCGTACCCTCTTATCGAGAGCACAGAATTCTCACTCACGGTTTTACTTACTTCAAGACACACCGAAAAATCCGCACTGACGAGCCCGCTTTTGACGAGCGAAGCGGATTTATCCCTTGATGCATTTGTACAAGCGCCTACTATACAATCCAGCCGCATAGACGGCACGCTCGCCGTAAATCTGACCGGCTCGGGCTTTTCGATCGGTACAGTCAGCTTGTCCTCAGCGCAGACCCCGACATTTCCGATTTTTGTTATTCCGAGTATCAGATCGGCCTCGGCCTCTAAACAGAACACCGCCCCGCCGCCTTTGTTAACAACAATATCCCCCACAGTCCCGCGCTTTATCCCCAGGGACATTATCGCCCCGAGAAAATCGCGGTGGGAAAGCTTGTCACGCTCGCGAAAAGCAAACGAAACAGCGCGTATGGGAAACAGTCCGTTTTTCGCGTCACCGGCAAAATCCTCGCCGTAGGTGCTCTCGAAAAAACCGCACACTGTCCTCGACGCTCCCTCATACCCTCCGAAAAACACAGGAATTGCGTCCTCCGTCCGCGCCGTTTCCGCCGCTATCGCCGCTTCTCTTTCATTAAGAAACGCCGAAAAGCGCGGGACACCCGATCTGAGGCTAAGAGCTATCAAATCGGAAATATGCGCGGACAGATAACGCTCATCTTCTGTTAATTCAAACGGCATAGAGCTTAATCAATGGTGTCAATGAGATCGACATTCTTCGGAGCCGCCGCATAGCAGTAAGCGTCAACCTTTTTGATGTCGCCCTGGAAAGCCGCCGTTACACCTGTCATAAAGTCTACGATCCTTATGCAGATATCGTTGGAAAGTCCGTTAAGATTGATGAAAATAACGGTTCCCTCACGGATAAGGTCAACGGCTACCTCAATTACCTCCTCATAGCTCTTGGGCTTGAGAATTTTGATCTTAGCCGGAGAAGCGCTTCCCGTGCCGATATTTACAAACTTAGAGCCTGAGGTGCTTGTGTAAGGCTTGGGCTCGCTGTATGAAGAGTATGCCTCCTCGTTTGTTACAGCGCTCGAAGAGGTGTCATAGGACTCGCTTTCGTAATCTACAAAGCCCTCTCCTTCTTCAGCCACCCCAAACAAATTCTTGAAAAATCCTGCCATTTTAAATTTCCTCCCAATTATTTTTTAATGTATCGCATATTTCCTCTGCCCGAAAAGCGCTGAACCTATCCGGACAATGGTTGCCCCGTACTTAATCGCCGCCTGATAATCTCCCGACATTCCCATCGAAAGCGTATCAAACAGCCCCCCGTTTTGCGAAGCCTTTATGTTTTCATAAAGCTCCTGCATACGCGCGAAAACTTCCTCCCCGCAGCCCGCGGGCGGAATTGTCATCAGACCTCTCAGCCTGACGTTTTCAAACCGCGAAATTTCCCCGCAGAAGTCCTTTGCCTTCTCAGCCGAAATTCCGCCCTTTGTTTCTTCTTCGCCTATATTTATCTCGGCGAGTATATCCATGATCCTTCCGTGCTGCGCGGCGCGGCGGTCTATCTCTTCCGCCAGACGCACACTGTCAACAGAATGTATCATTGAAACCTTATCTATAATGTACTTTACCTTGTTTGTCTGAAGTCCGCCTATGAAATGGACCTCGGCTTTAGCGTAGCTATCGCGCTTTTCAAGGTATTCCTGAACGCGGTTCTCGCCAAGCAGCTTAACGCCCAGCCCCACCGCGAAATTTACCCTTTCGGGCGGCACCGTCTTTGTAACCGCCATTATCCTGACCTCGTCGCGGCGGTTTGCCAAAGCCTTTGCCTTGTCTATATTCCCGCGGATAATCCCGTAGTTCTCACGGATATCGGGAAAGTCCGTCTCACACAATCTTTCCATCGTACAGTTCCTTGCCCTCGACAACAATGCTGTCATAAAGCTTGAGATAATCGTCACCCGTCTCCTGTCTGCAGATAACGTAATCCTCGCCCCAGTATTCAACGCTGACTTTCTTAAACAACAGCGTATTGTCACGTTTTACATAAACCCCAAGCTCGCCGCTTTCGTTTTCACGAAGCGCGCTTCTTGAAACGCGAAGTCCTCCGTAGCTTTTCAGCACCAGCTTAAAGCTTGCGGTACGCGAGGACATAGTTTCGGAAACAAGATTATCGCACTCAAAAACGTAGATCGCCTTTCCGTCCGAACAGTCTCTTATTGAAATAACATCGACATTCATAAGCCTCGAGCTCGAGCCTATGCGGACCACAACCTCCGAACCCGAGCCTATCCCGAACATCTTGTCCTTTTCAATAACCGCCGCCGCTCTCCAGTGATAATCCGAAACAAGCTTTCCGATTATGTACGGGTCTGTTGATTTTGACGGGTTTTCAACAATTCCGTTGATCATCGCTTCAGTCAGAAGATCGATGTCGGAATAGCCAAACTCGCCCTCATAACCGTCGGCGCTGCTTACAAAATACCCGGCGCCGCCCGCGTATACATCGTAAAGTCCGCCGGAAATACGTGCGTTAAGCTCGGATATCCTGCGCCTTAACGACGCTTTTTTTTCATCATATCCGTCACTTTCCTTGAGAGTGATCTCACGCTTGCACATCGCGCACAGTAAATTATTTCTGTACTGAGACGCGCCCGCGAAATCGCCGCCGGCTATACTGTCTATTATAGACGAGTGACTTTCATTTATCTGAGCGGAAATAGCCTCAAGCTGAGAATTATCCGTTCCCAAAAGCTTTTCCGCGTCTTCAAGCATTTCTATCTGGGTCTCGAGCTGTTCGACCTCGCGCTTATACGCGATATCCGAGCTGTTCTTGTAACGTCTTGCGATGACCGTGCTTTTCCCGACCTTTATACCGTCCGCGTATTCGTAGCACAAAATACCCGTACTGTTGTCATACACAACGGTCTCATCGCGCAAAAACACGGCTTCAAACGGTATCTCCTCATCGAAATTATAACTGAGCGCCGTTTCGGTTTTGACCGAGCTGCCCCCGACGAAAAAGATCTGTCCTACCGCAACAAGAATGACAAAAGCCGAAACAATAAACAGCACAACCCTTGTCCAAGCTGAATTCACCTAAAAGCTCACCTCCGCGTCAGAAAGAGAGCTTATACCTCGTCGCCCTTATCGTAAGCGTCAAGTATCGAAACAGGTTTAAACGGCGTGATAGTGGAAATAGCGTGCTTGTAGATCAAGTTCTGCTTTCCGTCGGTATCAAGAATGACAGTATAGTTGTCAAACCCCTTTACGATCCCCTTAAACTGAAACCCGTTCGTGATGTAGATAGTAACGGGAATCTTATCCTTACGCGCCTGGTTAAGGAAAACGTCCTGTAAATTGATGTCTTTTGCCATATTATATCACCTTTTCTCTCTGTATTGAAAGCGGAATTTCCAAAGGAAAACCGCGTTTCATCGGCATTGCGTCCGTAAAAAAGCAGACACTCCCCCAACTATATAGATACAGTATAACATATTCTTTCAAAAAATTCTATACTTTTTTTATAATTTTTAGAGTTTTTTTCATAAAAATGCAACAAATTTTAAAAATTTATCCTAATTTTGCATGGAATTTTCCAATTTCTGTAAATTGTCGTCAATTATCCGCCTTGCTTTTGCAACAATTTCACAAAGACCATCGCCGTTTTCAATGATAAGTTTGTGAATTCTGTCATCACGACGAAACCATGTCAGTTGTCTTTTAGCATACTGCCGTGTGCGCAGTTTTAACTCGTCCGTGCATTCCTCAAGCGTTTTTTCGCCGCTAAAGAACGGATAAAGCTCCTTTATGCCTATTGCCTGAGCGGCTGTAGGACGGTTTTTCTGCGAAAAGCAGATGCGCGCTTCTTCCGCAAGTCCGCGCTCTATCATCTCATCTACTCGTCTGTTTATACGGGTTTTAAGCTGTTCGCGGTCAGCGAAATCAAGCGTTATCATTATAAATTCATACGGCGACGGATTTTTCCTTGAGTTTATTTTCGCCTCGGATATCGTATGTCCCGTGGTTTTATAGACCTCAAGCGCGCGGATAATTCTTCCGACGTTGTTTTCATGGAGCGCTCCGGCGGTTTCGGGATCGACCTCCCTCAGCTTTTCAAGAAGCGCCGCCGAGCCGTTTTCCTCAGCAAATCGGCGCATTTCCTCCCGAAACCCATGATCCTGCCCGCTTTCGTCAAACGTCAGATTATCGACAAACGAGCTGATATACAGCCCCGTTCCGCCGCATATTATCGGGATTTTCCCCCTGCCGAGTATCTCGTCCGCTTTTTCCTTGCAGAGCTTTACATAATCCGCGACCGAAAAGCTTTCGGACGGATCAAGAAAATTCATCAGATGATGCGGTATCCCCTGCTGTTCTTCGGCGGTCGCTTTTGCGGAGGCGATGTCCATATCGGTGTATATCTGCATACTGTCCGCCGAGATGATCTCGCCGCCGTATATCTTCGCAAGCTCAACGGAAAGCGCGGTCTTACCCGAAGCGGTAGGACCGCAAACAACGATTATCTTATTCACAAAACAACCTCTCTGCGTTATTGTATTCTCCCGAAATATTTCTCTATCTGCCGTTTGGATATCTGCGTTATCACAGGTCTTCCGTGAGGACAATAGCGGATATTATTGTCACGCAATACCGTTTTCGCAAGATATGTAAGCTCGGCTATGCTTTGCGTTTCATTCGCGCGGATACTCGCCTTACACGCCATCGTATGCAGAACATCGTCAAACAGCGCACCCTCAGCGTTATTATTACCGGAAGCGAGAATTTCCGCGACGCTCTGGAGCAGGTCTTCCGGGCCGCAGCCCTCAAGCGACTGCGGCACACCCTCGACATACGCCTTTCCGTCATCGTCAAGCCTTACGATCATACCGACGTTTTCAAGCTCTTGCCTGAAGCACTTTACCGCCTCAAACTCCTCAGCGCTCAAAAACACTTCGCACGGCTCTATCAGAAGCTGTCCGTGGATATCTGTTCCGCGCCTGAACCTCTCGAAATTTATCCTCTCGTGCGCGGCGTGTTTGTCAATAAGGATAAGCGTTTCCTCGCTTTCACAGAGGATATATGTCTTGAAAAGCTCGCCTATGACCCGGATATCCGCGTATGTTTCAGCATCTTCCGGCAGGTTTTCCCCGGCGTCGGTCTCGAAAATACCTTCGGATCTTTGCTCGCGCTTTTCAAACGACTTTTCCGAAAGAAAAGAAAATCCGCTTAAATTCGGCTGGATATCGTGTACTATCTGCGGCTCGGGCTTTGACTCCGTATTATCGTCGTATTTAATTTCATTTCCCGAAAGAGTAGGCTGTACGGCTTTTGTTTCCTCGTATGGCTTTTTGTAAAAGCTTTCGGGGTCGGGTTTAGGCTTTGGAACAGAATAAAGCTCGTTTCCCGCGGAAACCCGCGCGGTAAGAACAGGAACATTCAAAGTCTCGCTTTCGTCGCTTTTCTCATTTGACAGCTTTATCTCACGGCTCTCGTCATAGCCCGTCAGCGCGTTTTTCACAGCAACATATATCGCGTCGAAAACCGCCTTTTCGTTTGAAAAGCGGACCTCGGTCTTTGCGGGGGAAATATTTGCGTCAAGCAGCGCGGGGTCCAAGTTTACACACAAAACACACGCCGGGAATTTTCCGACCATAATGCCGTTTCTGAAGGCTTCTTCAAGCGCGGCGCAGCAAATTGGATTTTTTACGCTTCTGCCATTTATAAAAAAATTCTGCATTGAGCGGTTTGATTTGGTAAAAAGCGGCGAGCTTACATAGCCGGTCACACCGATCTCGCGGTAGATGTTTTCCACGGGAATGACCGACGCCGCAAACTGTTTTCCGAAGACTGCACGGATAGCGCTGTAGAAGCTCCCGTCGCCCGATGTGAATAACGTCTGTTTTCCGTCGCGTATAAAGCGAAACGAAATATCGGGATGTGAAAGCGCGAGCTTTTCCACCACATTTGCGACGTAATTTCCCTCTGTTACGTCCTTTTTAAGAAATTTAAGCCGCGCGGGTGTGTTATAAAACAAATCGCGAATTATTATTGTCGTGCCCTCGGCACAGCCTATTTTGTCATATTCGGTGGGGGTAACTCCCTCTAATTTGTACGAAACTCCGAGCTTGTCTACTGCTCTGCGGCTTATCGCTTCTACTCTCGACACTGCGCTTACGGACGCCAAGGCTTCTCCGCGAAAGCCAAGAGTGTTTATATTCTCCAAGTCGTCTGCTGTAAGCACCTTGCTTGTGGCATGACGCACAAAGGCAAGCGGCATATCCTCGTAGGAGATACCGCAGCCGTCGTCTGTCACGCGCATATATGAAATTCCGCCGCGTTTTATCTCAACGCTTATCGCCGTCGCGCCCGCGTCGATGGAGTTTTCGCAAAGCTCCTTTATCACGGACGACGGGCGCTCTATAACCTCGCCCGCCGCGATAAGCTCGTAAACGCTTCTGTCAAGCTGATTTATCTTAGGCATTTTTGCTCCGTCCTCTCAGGCTGCCGATAAACCCTCATCTGCTTTGTCAACCGCGCATCCGAGGGCTTCTCAACAGCCTGAAGTCTGTTTTTGCACTATTGTTTGTTAATTATCTTACAGACTATCCTTAAGTTCCTTTATAAACATAAGCGCGTCCATTGGCGAAAGAGTGTTTATATCCACCGAGCGCAGTCTCGCGAGAGCGTTCTGTTCTTCTACCGCGACAAGGTTTATCTGGTTTTCTTTGCCGTGTTCGATCGCCTGTGCAAGCTTTACCTTTCCGCTTATCTCAAGCTCTTTAAGCTCCTCTTTTGCCCGCTGTACGACCTTATTCGGAAGTCCCGCGAGCTTTGCGACCTCTATTCCGTAGCTGTCGTCGGTGCCTCCGGGAATTATCTTATGCAGGAATTTTATCTCGTCGCCGCGCTTTATTACCGCCACGCTGAAATTTTTTACGCCCTTATATTCCTTTTCCATTGATATAAGCTCGTGATAGTGAGTGGCAAAGAGAGTCTTTGCGCCTATTTTTTCAACGATATACTCCGCTACGGATTTCGCGATCGAAATTCCGTCAAAGGTCGAGGTCCCGCGTCCTATCTCGTCAAGAATGACAAGGCTGTTTTTTGTCGCGTTTTTGAGGATATCCGATACCTCGTTCATTTCCACCATAAATGTCGACTGACCCGCGGTGAGGTCGTCGGACGCTCCCACGCGCGTAAAGATCTTGTCCACAACGCCGATCTTGGCATAACTTGCGGGTACAAAGCACCCTATCTGCGCCATAAGCACGATAATCGCCGTCTGGCGCATAAAGGTAGACTTTCCCGCCATATTCGGTCCCGTGATTATCAGTAGTCTGCTGTCCGAATTGTCGAGATAAACGTCGTTCGGCGTAAATTGGTTATCAACAAGAATGTTTTCAATGACCGGATGACGTCCGTCCTTTATGTCTATCACGCTTTCGAGCGTTATCTCGGGCTTTGTATAGCCGTTTTCAAGCGATACCTGCGCGAAAGAACAAAGCGCGTCTGTCTGAGACAAAGCTGTTGCCGTCTGCTGTATCTCAACAAGCTTTGCAGCAATAAACTCGCGTATCTCGGCGAAAACCGACTGTTCGAGAGCTAAAAGCCTTTCGTTTGCCCCGAGTATCTCGCCCTCGATCTTCTTAAGCTCGTCGGTTATAAAACGCTCGCCGTTTGTAAGGGTTTGTTTTCTTATATAATGCTCGGGGACCTTGTCCTTAAAGCTGTTTGAGACCTCGATATAATAGCCGAAAACGCGCGTGTAGCCGACTCTGAGAGTGCGTATTCCCGTTTTCTCGCGCTCGCGGGCTTCTATCTCCCGTAAAATTCCCTCAGCGCCGCCCGCTATAGAACGCAGTCTGTCTATCTCATCGTTAAAGCCGTCTTTTATCGCGCCGCCGTCCTTTATGTTTGCGGGCGGGTCGTCGGCTATGGAGTTTTCAATAAGCCGCTGCGCGTCTGATATCTCGCTTATCTCACTGTTGAGCTTTTTCAATAAACGTGAATTAAGCGCATTTAATTCCGTTTTTACCGCCGGGATAGCCGCGAGAGTCTTACCCATTGCGTAAATCTCGCGGGGATTTACGGTTTTGTACGCTATTCTTGACAACAGGCGCTCTAAATCGTAAACACCCTTCAACGCTTCTCTCAGATCCGCGAGCGCAGCCGAGTTTTTGGTAAGCTCCTCTACCGCGTCAAGTCTTTCGAGAATTTTCGCGTGAGAGCAAAGCGGACGCTCTATCCACGAACTCAGCCGCCTTCTGCCCATTGACGTAACGGTCTTGTTTAATACCCACAAAAGCGTGCCGCGCTTGTCGCCCGTGCGCATGGTTTCATTAAGCTCGAGATTTCGCCGAGCCGTAAAGCCGAGATCCATATATTCATTTTCGGTATGCACGGATACGGACGTAAAACGCTTTACCGTTTGCTTATAGGTTTCGCCTACATATCTGAAAAGCGCGCACATCGCCTTTTGCACAAGCGGCATCGAAGCAATGCCGAGATTATCCAAACCTCCCGTGCTTTCAAACTGGGCTGTGAGGACCGAGATGTCCGAGCTGTCAAACTTTTCTGAGTCGCAAAGCTCGCACGAGCTGTTTTTAAGGTTCCGGGAAATAAACGAGGAGACCTCTTTAAGGTCAAGAAAATCCTGATTTATCAGTATCTCAACAGGCGAAAACCCCGCAAGCTCGGAAATTATCTCGGCTTCGCGGTTTTTGCCGCGCTTTTCAAAAACGTTTATCTCTCCCGTGGAGATATCGGCAAAAACCATTCCCACTCCGTCGCTCTCAACGAAAATACTCGCGATAAAGTTGTTTTTGTCCTCGTTAAGCATCGACGCTTCTACGACCGTACCCGCCGTGACAAGGCGGATAACGCCGCGCTCTACAAGCCCCTTTGTCGTCCTGGGGTCTGTGAGCTGCTCGCAGATAGCTATCTTAAAGCCCTTTTCTATCAGCCTTTTTATGTACACCTCGCTGCTGTGATAAGGCACTCCGCACATGGGCGAGCCCGCCCTCGACGTAAGCACAAGCTCAAGCTCACGCGACACCAGCACAGCGTCCTCGAAGAACATCTCGTAAAAATCTCCCAAGCGGAAAAACAAAATATATCCCGAATAATTTGATTTTATTTCGAGATATTGCTTTAGCATCGGGGATATTTTTTCAGTTTCCTTTTCCATTCTCACTGACCTCTTAATTTAAATAGAATTTCACAATTCATGACTTGACCGCATTATGCCCTGCGGGCAAAACGCTCATAACTCCGCTACGCTTCGTTTGCCGCCAAACCGTGATTTTGTTATTCTATACTTCCCACATTGAAATCAAACTCTTCGTCTTCCCGCGGATTTTTAAAACCGTCAAAAGCGTCGACCTTTGTGAGAGAAAAGAAAAAACCGCAGTTTCCGTATGTATAATTCTTCTTTTCACCGCGCGTATAGCCTTTTACGCTAAGCAGGTATTTTCCGTCGGGAATGTCGTATCTGTAATCGGTATGACTTATTTTTCCTTTAAGAGACTTGCGGTACACCTCGTTTTTGTTGTAGTAATACATTAGTTTTCACCGCGTAGGAGCCTTCCTCGCCGCCGTATTGCTCGGGCTTGAACTCAAACAGCGAGCCAAAACCCGATATCCAAAGACCGTTTTTTACTTCAAGATTAAACCCCGAATATTCCAGCTTTTTCTCCCATTCATCGCCGAAAGGCTCGTCAAATCCGTCAACCTTTATAACATACTCGTAGAAGTTTATTCCCGCCATCGGAAACCAGACGCCTTGCTCCTGCGATTTTAAATACAGCTTTTTGTCCTTTTGAAAGAGATGCAGAAGCTTCTTTGCCCTTTTTTTGTTGATTTTAAGAAAGTCCTGCAATACATAAACGGAAAACAGGCATATCCCGTATTCCGACGCACTTAACAGCTTGTCCACAATTTCACTCCTTAGTTGTTTATGGTTGAAAGCTGCTTGAAATAGGCTTTCAGCTCTGCCTTGCAGGTATCGTCAAGCTGCTTTATTTCAACGCCGCGGATAGCGGCTTCCAGATAATAAAGAATAACAACACAAGTATTCGGATATTGTTCTTTAAGGCGAAATACAGCTTGTTTGCTGCCGATCTTCTTTAATTCTTCCGAAGAATGAATACCGACTGAATGCAGTTTCTTCTCCATTGTTTTTCCAAATCCTAACTCTGAGAGTGAAGCCATACTTTAATCTCCTTCATGTAAACAAACTCGGGAACTATCGGAAACCCGATAATTCCCGAAAAGATATTCTTAAATCAGCCGCAGCCCTTACAGCCCTCACAGCTTCCCGAGCATTCTGCCTTAGGCGGCTCGGACGGGCAGGTTTCGGGGTCTAAACCCTCAACCGAATAGGTGAGGATTGTGTTTATCTCGCTCATAAGCTTGTCCATTCCCTGCTTCGCAACTGTAAACAGCGCCATGTTTTCATTTGTCATGACCTTTTCGTAAGCCGCCTGCATTTTTACGTTAAGCTCCCTTACCTTTTCCCCGTCGGCGTCCTCTTTTCCGCTTTCCATTGCGTAATTCTGGCGGATAAGGTTAAACTCGCCGATGAGATTTTGAAGCTCCTCGTCAGCGTCGTTTGCTTTCTTTGCATTTGCATAAGCTATATACCGCTCGTCTGCCTGAACTACCTTTCCGAGCGCTCTTGCCGCTTCAATAACTGTCATAATGTTTCTCCTTTTCTTTTTAAACTATTTTTCCCACAAGCATCCACTCGAACGCCTGTTCTATCCGAATATCAACAAACTGCCCCAAAAGCTCATCGCCGCCGTAAAAATCCACGATAACGCCTTGCGGAGTTTTTCCCGTCAGCATTTCGGGATTGCTTCTGCCGCGTCCCTCGCATAACACGCGCAGGGTCTTGCCGACGTATTTTTGGTACATATCCCTGCCTATTTCCGCCTGAACGCAAAGCAGTTCGCGAAACCATTTTCCCTTTTCCTCTTCTGAAACGGGGTCGGGCATTTTCTCCGCTTTCGTGCCTTTTCTGAGACTGAAAATAAACGTATAAAGCGAGTCAAATCTTACCTCGCGCAAAAGCGACAGCGTTTCGCGGAAATCCTCGTAGGTCTCCCCCGGAAAACCGACAATGATATCCGAGGTAAGCGCCGCGTCGGGGATCTTTTCGCGGATATAGCTGACGATGCCGAGATAGTGCTCTCTGGTATAATGCCTGTTCATAAGCTCCAATATACGCGAGCTTCCGCTCTGAACCGGCAGGTGGAAATGCCTTGTCACCTTTTTGCACTCGGCGACTGTGTCGATAAGCTCCCTTGTCGCGTCCTTCGGGTGGCTCGACATATAGCTTACACGGAATTCTCCGTCAATTGCGTTTATTTCCCTCAAGAGTTCCGAAAAGCTCGTACCGAGTTCCTTTCCGTATGAATTTACGTTCTGCCCGAGCAGCCACAGGTCCTTCGCGCCGTCTTCGACCGCCTTTTTAACCTCGGCGATTATATCCGCCTTTTCACGCGAGCGCTCTCTTCCGCGGACATAAGGCACGATACAGTAGCTGCAAAAGTTGTTGCAGCCGTACATTATCGGAATGCTTGCGGAGATCTTGCTCTCGCGCCTTATAGGAAGACCCTCGGCGATAACTCCGTCCGATTTCGGCACGGAAAATACGCGCTTTTTTTCGCTAAGCTGCCCGAAAATAAGCTCGGGCAGGGTATGCAGAGCGTTTGTTCCGAAAACAAGGTCAACATGAGGAAAGCTCTTTTTTATTCTGCTTACGATATGCTCCTGCTCGGTCATACAGCCGCAGACCGCGATTATCATATCGGGTTTTTTCGCCTTGTTGTGCTTTAGCGCTCCGAGGTTTCCGAAAACTCTGTCCTCGGCGTTTTCACGCACGGCGCAGGTGTTGAAAATAACAATATCAGCGCCCTCGGGGCTGTTTGAAAACCCATAACCCATTTCCGAAAGCATACCTTTTATCTTCTCGCCGTCGCTTACGTTCTGCTGACAGCCGAAAGTGTGTACGTGGGCTATAGGAAGAGCCTCGCGGCTTTCGGATATTTCCCTTACCCTTTCGGAAAACGCTTTTTGGCGCGCAGTCTCCTCGGGAGAAATTCTTATCGTCATAAAATATTATACCTCAATTTACCGAAAAAATCAACCGCGTTATTTTACCGAATATTTTCTCCGCGGGCTCATTTTAAAATGCATAAAATCAACCGTCTTCGCGAAAACCGCGCCTATCACTTCTTTCGCTCCCGCTTCAAGCAAAAGCTCGGCACAAGCGGACAGGGTGCTTCCCGTAGTGCAGACGTCGTCAATAAGAACGACTCTTTTTCCGCTAAGGTCGATGTTATCGTCAAGATAAAAACTGTGCTTTGCGTTCTCAATACGCATTTTTCCGCTTAATTCCTTCTGGTCGAGTTTTCCTCTGCATGCCCTGAGCGCCTTTACCGTCGGGATATTGCTCCGCCACGATATCCTGCCCGCTATCATTTCCGCGGGAGCAAAGCCGCGCTCCGTTACGCTTTTTATACCGCTCGGAACGGGCACGAGCATATCCGCGTTTTTAAGCTCGTCCGAAAGCATTTTGCTCATCATCTTAGCGAATGCGTCGGCGGGATAGACATATCCGCCGAATTTCATCATATAAACCGCCGATTTCGCTCTTTGCGTGTAATAACAGCACGCGTAAAGCCTTGTGATATTATCCGGCGGCAAAAGCGGTTTTCTTATGTACGGGAGGAACTCAGGACAGCTTTCGCACCAATACTCATCCGCTCCGATAACTCTGCCGCAAAACGGACAGATATTCGGAAAAAAGACCGAAACTATCTTTCGGTAAAGCCCGTAGGTCTTTTGTTTATTCAATTCACTCTCCTATGTTATCCTCGATCATCGCCTTTAAGCACGATGTCCTTTCGTCGCGGCGGTCGTTTGAAATTATCGCGCGTATCTTGTTTTCCGTTCCGATAACGATCAGCGTCGATTTCGCGCGCGTTACGGCGGTATAAAAAAGATTTCTGTACGAAAGCTTTTCCATTCCGTTGGGAAGCGGGATTATAACCGCGGGATACTCGCTTCCCTGACTCTTGTGAACAGTCATGGCAAAGGCGTGCTCTATGTTTTTGAGCATATCGCCCTCATAAACCGCCCTTCTGCCGTCAAAGTCTATCAGAAGCCTTGTGTTAAGCCTGTCCGCCTCGATTATCGTGCCGATATCGCCGTTATACACGCCGTGGGATTTTTCGTTCCCTCTGCGCCACTCTACGTCATAGTCGTTTCTGTTCTGCATTATCTTGTCGCCCTCACGAAAGAGCGTGTTTATAAACTTAATCTCACGCTTGTCCCCCTTTTCCCCCTTTTCCAAAGAAGAGGGATTAAGCGCTTTCTGAAGCTCGCCGTTGAGCTTTGCCGTGCCGACCGCGCCCATTCGCGAAAGGCACAGCACCTGTATGTCGCCCAGAGGGTCGTAGCCGTAGCTTTTCGGAAGCCGTACCGCGCAGAGGTCGCATACCAGCCGCGCAGACTGTTCCTCATTTTCGCTCGGCATAAAGAAGAAATCGTTTTTGCGGTCGTTAAGCTCGGGCATTTCTCCTCTCACTATCGCGTGAGCGTTTGTGACAATAAGGCTTTGCGCCGCCTGACGGAAGATTTTTGTAAGCTCGGTTTTGGGGACTCTGCCGCTGCTTATCAGATCTCTCAGGATATTTCCTGCGCTTACGGACGGAAGCTGGTCGCTGTCTCCGACAAGAATAAGCCTTGTAGAGCTTTTTACCGCCCTTAAAAGCGAAGCGAAAAGCAAAGCGTCGACCATTGACATTTCATCTACAATAAGCACATCGCACGAAAGCGGGTTGTCCTCATCCCGTCGGAACATACTTTCTCCCGCGGAAAGATCCGCCTCGAGCAGTCTGTGTATCGTCTGCGCGGGAGCCTCCGTAAGCTCGGAAATTCTCTTTGCGGCTCTGCCCGTAGGGGCGCAGAGCTTTATATTCAGCTTTCGCTTTCTGCAAAGCTCAATTACGGCATTGAGCGTGGTTGTCTTTCCCGTTCCGGGACCGCCGGTTATTATGAAAACATGGTTATTCATACAGCCGTTTATCGCCGCGCGCTGAGCCTCGTCGTACTCTATCCCGAACTCCCACGAAACGCCGCTTATTTCCTCCGAAAAGTCGGTGTTTTTGTCCTTTGAGCGCCTTATCATCTCGCAGAGCTTTTTCGAGATAAAGCTTTCCGCGCGGAAATACTCCGCAAGGAAAACATACTTTACGCCGTTATTATCGTACAGCGTGATCTCTTCAGCCGAGCAGAGATACTCAAGCGCCGACGCGTACAGTTCGCCGCTTACCATAAGCCACGTTGTTACCCTGTCGCATAACCGCGCTTCTTTAACGCAGGTGTGTCCGTCGCTGAGCGCTTTTCTTAACTCCTGCAGAATACCCGCGGATACTCGCTCTTCGCTGTTTTTCGGAAAGCCGAGGTCTTCCGCGATCCTCTCCGCGTCCGCAAACGGCAGGTCTATCCCCCAACCGCATAAACAGTAGGGATTTCCCTCTACCGCGCGGATAAGGTCGCTGCCGTATTTCTTCCACGCGGCTGAAATAAAGCCGTATGAGACCGAATATTTTGAAAAATATGTAACGGCCTTTCTTATCCCGGAAATGCTTTGGTATTCCTTTCCGATAAGCAGAGCCCTTTCGGGTGTAACGCCCTTTAACGACGAAAGCTGGACAGGGTCGTTTTCAAGAATATCGGCCGTTTTTTCACCGAACGCGTCAACAATTTTTTTAGCTAAAACAGCGCCTACTCCGCTTATTATTCCGGAAGCGAGATATTTTTGCAGCATTTTTAGATCTGTCGGAAGCCGGCGCTCAAAAATATCCACGGAAAACTGTCTTCCGTATTTTGAGTTGTTTACATATTTTCCGTACATCGTAAGGCTTTCGCCCTCGCGCACATCGCCCATTATCCCGACTGCCTCGACAAGTTCGCCGTCCACGTCCAGATCGAGCACGATATAGCCGCTGTCCTCGTTATAATAAACAACACCCTCGACATTCCCCGAAATGCAGAGCAGATTTTCGTATGTATCCATTATTCATCATTCCATCTTATTTTTCCACGATTTTTACGCCGGGGTATTTTTCCGAAAGCCTTTCCGCCTGCTCGTTTTCGCCGTCGGAAATTATGTAGATCACTCCTATAAAAGCGTCGCGGCTCGCGTGTATGATAAAGCTTTCAAGATTTTCACACGGCTTTACATAAACATCTACCTTTTCGGTACAGCCGCTTCTCAGCGCGTTCCACAAAAGATACGCCAGCATCGCCGCGGCAAACACAAGCAGAAAAATAACCGCAAACGCTCCCAAAAACTCCATAAAACCGCCTCCTTAAAGGCAGTATATGCGTTTTTCCTGTTTTGAGTGAATTTAAAGCAATTTTAATTCAGCGCAGTTCCAGCCCTCTTCATTCTTTTTGAGAACAACATCAAAGCCGTTTTCTTTTAGTGCCGCCATGACCTCGTCAAGTCTCTCGTCAATAACACCCGAGACGATAAGCCGCCCGTTCTTTTTTAAAAATCCGCCGAACAGCGGACTCATGGCTATAATAACATCCGCCACGATATTCGCGCAGACTATGTCATATTCTCCGCCGATATTTCCGCGAAGTTCGGCGTTTTCGATAATATTTCCGCAAAACGCGTTGTAGCGTGATTTATCGAAATGATTCTTCTCTATGTTTTCCGAGGCGGTCTTTACCGCGTTTTCAAATATATCGCAGACAGTGACCTCTTTTGCCCCGAAAAGCAGCGCCGCGATCGACAGAATGCCGCTTCCGCAGCCGAGATCGAGCACTTTTTCTCCGCCCTTTACAGTATCCTCAAGAACCTCCATTACCATTTTAGTTGTGTGGTGCTGTCCCGTGCCGAAGGTCGAAGCAGGGTCGATCTCAAGTATCCTGTCGCCGTCAAGCGCGTTGTGATCCTCCCACGACGGCTTTATGACAAGGCTTTTTCCTATGCGAAAGGGCTTGTAATACTTTTTCCAGTTGTTTGCCCAGTCCTCCTCGCGGACGTTGTTGAGTTCAACACGAAGCTTTCCGAAAAATCCGTCCGTATTCTCCAAACAAAGCTCGTCTACCAGCAGCTTTATCTGCGTAAGCTGTTCTCTGCCCTGCTCGTTGTCGTGAACGTAAACCGTAATGCACGGCTCCGCCGTCTCAAGACCCATAAGGCTGTCGTCAACATAATCCCAGTTTGCGTTTTTATCCTCCAAAAAGGCGCTGAAATCAGCGCTGTCGCGAACAGCAAAGCCGTCGATGCCATAATCGGTAAGTCTCGCGCAAATCCCGTCAACCGCCGCGCTCGACGTGTAAATATCTATCTGAATAAAACTGTCCATAAATCTACCCCGCTATACAATAATACAGTATGATTATACCATATATTGTATGAAAAATCAAGTGGAAAATGAAAATTTAGGACGCGCAGTTTTTTTGAGTAAAGTCTTATTGACAAAAAACAACATTTATGGTACAATATAAGGCGATGTCGAAAACTAATTTATCATTGGGAGAATTATACAATATGAAGACCAAGAACAAAATGGAACGGTTTCTTACCGAAAAAATAGTGCTGATACATACGGTTTTTATACTGGCATCATGTGTGGCGTTCGGAGCGATGAATATCTTCACTACGTCGCTTATCATGGGTATCGCGATAATCGTCGGAGGCGCGGTGATCGGAGGAGTTGTTTTCGGGCTGAAAAAAGCGACTGCTGTCGTGACACGCGGCACGATACTGTCGCTGGCGCAGCTTGTTCTGATTTTGTCAATGTCGATACCCCAGCACGAGGTTCACGGAATGTTTCCGCTCATGCTGGCGTCGATGGTTATTTCCGCAATTTATTACAACAAAAAAACGCTCATAGTCCACTGGGTCATCATGGACGTTGTGAGCATCGTGGGGCTGTTTTTATCCGATTTCTTTTACAGCGGAGCGTCGATCCCGCTGGCGATAAAGGGAATAATCGGAATGAACGTCGGGGCGTTTTTGCTGTTCTATCTTGTCAATGTCAGCATGAAGATCGTTGACGATGTACAGGCGGCTCAGGACGAGACGGCGGGACTTCTCGACAGGGTACAGGCACAGATGGACGAAACACAGGCTCTTACGGAATCCAGACAGCAGATGGTCGATAAGATAGCTGAGATCTCAGCCGCGCTTAACGAATCGTCGGAAAAAATGCGCGACGTCGCGTCAAATATGAGCGCGTCTGCCGAAGAACAGCAAGCGACCATCGACGATATCACGAACGATATAGCCAATATCTCCGAGCAGACCGCAGAAAGCCTCAAGGAATCACAGGAGGCGGCAAGCAGTGTTAAAAAGAGCGCCGAAATGCTCAGACAAAGCAACGAAACCATGCACGGAATGGCTCAGGCAATGGACGATATAAGAAGCTCGTCCGAGCAGATAAGAGGCGTAGTAGATACTATCGAGGACATTGCCTTTCAGACAAACATTCTCGCGCTTAACGCGTCTATTGAGGCGGCGCGCGCCGGAGCCGCGGGAAAGGGCTTTGCGGTAGTGGCGGACGAGGTAAGAAATCTTGCGTCAAAATCAAGCGAAGCTGTCGAAAGCACGCGCGAGCTTATTGAAAAGTCGATCAACGCGGTAGAGCGAGGCGGAAGTATCGCAGACGAGGTTCTTGAATCAATGAACGCGGTTATCGCCGTATCGGAGAAGAGCGCTGCCCACGCGGAGCTTATCACGGACTATTCAAAGCGTCAGGCGGAATCAACCGCATCTGTCGAGCAGAGAATGCAGCAAATAACTCAAGTTGTAGCTGACAACTCGAAGACCTCTGTTGAAAGCGCAAAGATCGCGGAGATGGTTGCGGAGGACGCAAGGCGCATGGACGAAATTGTCCGCAGTATGCAGCAGTAGTTTTCAGCTAACGTTTAGCAGTGATATTCTATATTACAGCGCGCCCGGATGATTTCCGAGCGCGTCTTTTTCTGCGGGATCAGAGTTAAAATATTGACAAACTTACGCTATTATGTTAGAATAATGCGGAGGAGTGAGGAATCATGGATTTTTTTGGTACATTGAGTTGTATAGGGGTAGGCGGAATAATCTCGGCGCTTCTTTTCCTTTTCAGCTTTCTTTTCTCAAGGCGTCCTACGCAGACCATGCTGTGCGGAGAGAATGTGATCAAGCACAGCAAAGATAACAACGATAAGAAGGAAATCGAAGGAGAAAGCTCTTCCGACGCAAAATCCTACGGGAATTGGAACATGACATTTCATGTTATAAAACGCCCAGGATACAGCAACTGGTATAAGGCGTTCTGTTTTTCGCTGGCGGAAACGTGCGTGATCGCAATTTTACTCATATTATTTTACTCGCATCTGCCTGTGCTCAGAGCTATCGGTATCGGGGTTATCATAACAGCCGGTCTGTTTGGAATATTTACTCTTGCGGGGTGGTTTATCAACAAAAAATACTTATTGACCGAAAGCGGACGCAAAAAGCAATATATGATCTTTACCGCCCTGACCTGCGCGTTATGCGGCGGTTACATAACGGCATTGTTTGCGAATTGGGGATGGTTTGATTTTAATATCTTCAATATAGATCTGTCGTCTTTGGCAGAAGCCATTGAGCCGATACTCGACGCATCTATGCCGGCTGAGTCTTTTCCATATGACAGCGCGCCCGGATAATTTCCGAGCGCGTTTTTTGTTACAGCAAACTAATCTATCCCGACCGTTATTATATATTCGATATCTGACTTTGTTGAAATATCTGGCTTTTCGGTGACAAAGCGGACATTCATACCGTTTTCTTTTGCCGAAAGAGCGAAGTGACACATGGCTATGCCAATATCTATTTTCTGCATATCTCCCGCGTTTTCGCTTGTAAAGCCTCTGCTGTGCTTAAGATAAAAATGAACGGCGTCTTTATCAGCCACAACGCGCCACGGCTGTTTGTTCACCGCGGAAGGCGCGAGGCGCACCGCTTCAAGCGGAGCAAAGAGCTTTCCCGCCTTTTCTTTTGTAAGCGGAACGTCAAACGAGCCGTCAAAGAACAGCGTTTCAAACGGCTCTCTGCGGTCAGCTTTGACACCCTTCCTCATCATGCTTTCGCGCATTGACATTTTTTTTGCCGTATACCCGAGCGGGCTTATACACGGCATCATTTCGTTTTCACCAAGCTCCATCGCGCGCTCAAAAGCCGGACGGTCCATCGTTCCGCCGATCCATACCGTTCCTATACCGACAGACCGCGCATATAAGACCAACATTTCAAACGAATATCCGACAGCCATCTCGGCATTTGGAACACGCGGCGCTTTAGCGCCGACATAAAGACTTGCTCCGCTTACCACGGGGCATTTTAATTGCTGTTTTTTCGCGTCAAGAAGTCTGAATTCCACGGGGATATTATACGGATTTTCCGTCTGTCCGAAAAAATCGGACAGCTTTTTTATATCCTCCTCTCTTAATTCTCTTGCGTCAAATGTGCGTACGCTCCTTCTTGACTTAACAAGCTCTGCGATATTCTCCATAATAGTATCTCCAATCAGCCATTGACTACGGCAATTGCCGCGCTTTGAGACAGCAGAGCCTCTACTGTTTCTCTGCGCTCAAATAAAACACAGCCGCCGCTGTGGTCGTCATTAAGTATATTCTGCTCACGAAGCGCGTTGAACAGCGGCGAACGCAGCGCCCCGCGCAGTGATAGCTCTTTCACGTTTATATCCGAATACGGCGAGAACGGACATGGCTCAGCGCCGCCGTGGGAGTTGATGTGGAAAAACCCACGTCCTGCCGCAAGACAGCCGCCGTATGCCTTTTCATCTCCCGGAAATGAGATAAACACCATATCCGGATATTTTTCGCGTATCTCGGAAAGGCGATCCTTGAGATACTCACGCTCTGTGTCACCGGGAGCGAGACTCTTACTGTCTTCTGTTACGGGAACAAACTCAACATAGATCACCGCCTTACAGCCACTGTCGCTCAGCTCCATGAGGAACTCATCACCGGTTACCTCCCGAAGATTTTCCGCAGTTACCGTGACTGACGCTCCGAAAATAAGGTGATCGTTATGTATGCGTTCCATCGACTGCCTTACGCGGTCGTAAACGCCTTTGCCGCGGCGTTCGTCCGTTTTTTCAAGGCTTCCCTCAATGCTCAGAACAGGCAGGAGATTTCGCTTTTTATCAAACAGCTTTATATACTCGTCATTAAACATGGTTCCGTTTGTAAATATGGGAAACAATATCTCGGGATAATCTCCGGCGGTCTCTATGACATCGCTTCTCAGCATCGGCTCTCCTCCCGCGAGCAGTATAAAGCTTATGCCAAGCTCGCGCGCGTCGGAAAAAATCCTTCCCCAATCCTCGGCGGAAAGCTGATTTACAGGCGCGGCGTCGCTGCAGGCATGGTTTTGCCGCGAATAGCACCCCGCACAGTGCAGATTGCAGCTGCTGGTGATGCTCGCGATAAGAAACGGCGGGATGTTCTCCCCTTCTGCCTCCAGCCGTGCGCGTCTGCGCGAAGCGTCTTTGCTCGCCAGCGCAAATCTCGCCATAAACGCACTTTCACGCGGGTTTGAAAGCGTTGACTTTACAACTGTTTTTACCAGCCTTTCAATATTATTCGCAAGATATTCGCCGAGTCTGAATTCCGTGTTATCCATAGTTTACCTTTCCGTTAGTTTTCCGAGTATCTCATAAAGAAGCGCGTACAGCGTCTGCGCTTTTTGCGGTTCTATCCCTACGCATTTTCCTACCTTTTGCGGAACATCCGCCGCTTTTTCCTTAAGCTCCTCGCCTTTTTCTGTTATCATTACGATAAGATCGCGCTCGTCCTTTTCCGAGCGGCGTCTTGTAATATACCCCTTTTCCTCCAGGCGCTTTAAAAGCGGAGTAAGCGTGCCCGAGTCCAGATAAAGATATTTTCCGACCTCTTTTACGCGAAGCTCTTTATACTCCCACATTACCATCATTGTGATGTACTGGGTATAGGTAAGGTCAAGCTCGTCAAGATACGGCTTATATGCTTTTAC